>JBILPK010000190.1:0-6263 GCA_044373875.1 Polymorphobacter sp. | reverse complement strand
CACTGTCGTTGCCAACATCCTTACATTGGCAACGTCACTCTACTCTATGCAATTGTTCGACCGGGTTATCCCGCTCGGCAGCTTTTCGACGCTGTGGGTGCTCACGATCGGTGTGCTGATTGCCCTTGCGCTCGATTTGGTGATCCGATCCACGCGTGCGCTGCTGGTTGAGCGTGAATCAGCAGAGATAGACGCTGAGGTTTCCGAATATTTCTTCGCGAGGTCTCAAGCCGTGCGGCTGGATGCGCGGCCACCTGGCATTGGTACGATGGCGGCACAGTTGAGAGGGCTCGAGCAAGTCAGGGCCATAATGTCATCGGCGTCTTTGTTCGTGGCGGCGGATCTGCCTTTCGCGCTGTTGTTCATATTGGTTGTGTTCTGGCTTGGGGGCGTGGTTGCTCTCGTGCCTGTAATATCATTGCCTATCGCGCTGATTATAGCGTTCGTTATCGCCCGTGCGTTGCGAACCGGAACTGAAAAGGCGCAGGTAAGCGGCAATCGCAAGAACGGGATGTTAGTAGAATCGCTTGATGCCGCCGAATCCATCAAGGCGACACGTGGTGGTTGGTTCATGTTGGCGCGCTGGAATCGCCTGGTGCGCGAGATCCATCATCACGAGGACCCCATCAAGCGCGTCTCTGCCATCGCGTCATCGGTGTTTTCGACATTGCAGCAGGTCGCTTACGTGCTGCTGATGGCATTGGGCGCGTATGAAGTGGCGCAGGGGCGGCTGACCTCAGGTGGACTACTTGCATGCTCGATCATCGGAGGCCGTATAAATGGTCCGCTAATGGGCATGCTGCCGAACCTGATCGTGCAGTGGGGTTATGCTCGCTCGTCGCTCAAGTCACTTGATGCCATCATGGCGTTGCCAACCGACAGGACAACGGGGCAGGGCGCCATCCGTCCAGAGCGTCTGTCGGGCAGTCTCGTCATTGAGAATGTGAAATTCGTTTATCCCGGCGCGCGAGAGGGGCTGGACATACCGCGGCTGGAGATAAAGCCCGGCGAAAAGGTTGCAATAATCGGCGGTGTTGGCTCAGGAAAATCCACTTTACTGCGCCTAATGGCAGGCTTTTACGCGCCGGCTCAGGGCTCCGTGAGACTGGGGGGGCTCGATGTCGGACAGGTGGCCGATGACCTGCTGCGAAGTCATGTGGGATACATGCCGCAAGACTATCGAATGGTGAATGCGACCCTACGCGAAAATCTCGTCATGGGGCTGGGCGCGGTAGGGGACGATGCCTTGCTGGAGGCCGCAAAGATGACCGGTCTGGCCGGTATGATTGCGGCGCATCCCAAAGGGCTGGATCTAGTCATAAACGAGGGCGGGCGCGGGTTATCAGGCGGTCAGCGCGGCTTGGTCGGTATGACACGGCTGCTTCTGAGCAAGCCCGGTATCATGCTCCTCGACGAGCCGACGGCGAGCCTCGACCAGACGACGGAAAACCTGGTGATGTCGGCGGTGATTCGGCAGCAGGCCGCCGATAATATTCTCATTTTGGTGACACACCGTTTGCAACTTCTGTCGGCTGTCCAGCGCGTCATTGTGTTGGCGCAGGGCCGAATTATCATCGATGGCCCGACCGCGGACGTGGTAGAAAAACTGACCGTCAAACGCCCAGGCCCGGTTGTGGTCAAGACCGCCGTGTCGGCGGAATGACATTGGAATGAATTTCATGGGCAAACTTCAGTCTATCCGTATCTCGACCTGGATCATCATCACATCGGCGGCAGCCGTGTTGTCCTTCGTGGTGTGGGCAAGATGGGCGGAGCTTGATCAGATTTCTCGGGCCACTGGGCAGGTAATCCCGATAGGCAAAGTGCAGGTTATGCAGAGCGCAGATGGCGGCGTGATCGACGAGATCCGTGTCCGTGAAGGAGATCTTGTAAAAAAAGGCCAGCTCTTGGTGCTCATCGACCGCGTCAAAGTTAAGGCAGCAGTCGAGGAAAGTCGAGCTAAGGTGGCAGCGTTTCGCAGTACCATGGTCCGGATTGAGGCCGAGCTTTATGATCGTCCGCTCGATTTTCCAGCAAACGTGCGCAGTTTTCCCGATTTCGTCGCCAATCAAACAGCGCTTTATCAGAAGCGTCGTCAGTCGATCACATCAGAGCTTGCGGCTCTGCAAGCTGTCCAGCGCCTGATGCAGCAGGAGTTGGAACTCAATCTGCCGCTGGTCGCAAGCGGCGATGTGGCTCGTGCGGAGGTAATTCGCATGCAACGCGGTATTGCCGACATTGAAGGTCAAATCGTCAATCGGCGAAGCAAATATCAGCAGGACCTACAGGCCGAATTTGCCAAGGTGGAGGAAGATCTGGTCAGTGCTGAGCAGACATTAGCCCAGCGCATGGACGCGCTTGCAGCCACAGAGCTACGCTCACCGACAAACGGGATTGTAAAGAATGTGCGCTTTACAACCGTGGGGGCAGTGCTGCGTCCGGGTGACGAAGTCATGCAGATTGTCCCGTCTGGCGATAGGCTTATCGCCCAGGCACAGGTATCGCCTCGGGATATCGCGTTTATCAGGTTGGGCCAATCTGCTTCGGTGAAGTTCGATGCATACGACAGTGGAGTTTATGGGTCAGGAGTTGGCGTTGTTTCTTATGTGAGCCCCGATACGCTGGTCGAGCAACGCCCCGATGGCGGAAGCGTTACGTATTACCGTATCAATCTTGAGGTCGATATTAAGACGATGCGGCCCAAGCATCGTGGAGAAAGAATTCTTGTTCAACCTGGCATGACGCTGGTTGCCGAAATCAAGACTGGCGAAAATACTGTGATGGGATACCTTACTAAACCAATCTTCAAAACAGTTTCAGAATCTATGGGTGAGAGATAGGACCATTATTCTAATGATCGATACTCCTGAATTATATCGTTTATAATCTCTTGTGCCTTGATTGGATAGATATGGGATTCGAAATAACCCAATGATGCGGTATCTTGTATGTGTTGGCAGGAATGGCCTCCTGATGAGAAAATTTGGCTGCTAGAGCGTCTTGCCTGAAATCTGAATCGGTAGGATTCCGTCGAGCAGTAATTTGTGATTGACCGTTGATGGGGGGGGATCGTGGGCAAGAGCAGTTCATCGGATCTTCGGGTCCGGATGGTCGGGGAGATTGAGCGCGGTCAGTCGTATAGGGCGGCGGTTCGGGGTTGCGCCGGCGACGGCGGTTCGACTGGCGCGGGGCAAGGCGGAGACGGGATCGGTGGCACCGTCACGGCAGGGGCGGCCGCCGGGCAGTGGTCGGCTTGCTGCGCATATTGATGTGCTGATTGGCTGGGTCGGGCTGATGGCGATATAACGATGCCGGAGCTGGCAGTGCGTCTGCTGGCCGAAAAGGCGGAGACGGTGCACCCGGCCCCGCTTTCTCGGTTTTGCGCGTGCAAGAGTTCAGCTTTAAAAAGAACGCTGCTGGCGATCGAAAGTAAGCGATGTGCCGGGGCCCTCAGGCCCGGAAGTTCCAAGGTATGATCTGATCGAGGTTCTGGCTGGAGTGTCCGCGGGCTAGTCGCTCGAGGGTGTCCGTGAGCCAGGCGAGTGGATCGACGGCGTTGAGCTTGGCGGTCTCGATCAGGCTGGCGATGATCGCCCAGTTGTCGCCGCCGTCGTCGGAGCCGGCGAACAAGGCGTTCTTGCGATTAAGGGCAATGGGCCTGATGGAGCGCTCGACGGTGTTGCTGTCCATCTCGACGCGGCCGTCTTCGAGGAACAGCGTCAGGCCCGTCCAGCGCGAGGTTGCATAGCGGATGGCGTCGGCGAGCTTGCTCTTGGCGCTGACCAGCGGAAGCCTGGCGGTGAGTAGGCGGAACAGCGTGTCGACGATCGGCTTGCTCTTCTCTTGCCGCACGGCACGGCGGGCTTCGGCGTCCTGCCCGCGGATCTCGTCCTCGATGGCGTAGAGCGTCTTGATCATCTGCAGCGCCTCGGTCGCCGTTGGTGAGGCGTCTGCCTTGGCGAGCTCGAAGAACTTGCGGCGTACATGGGCCCAGCAGAACGCCAGTGCCACGTCGTTGCGACGGCCAATATCACGATAACCGGCATAGCCGTCCACCTGCAGGATACCGCTGAAGCCGAGGAGATGGGCCTTGGGCCGCTCGGCCTTGCGGTCGGGTGCGTAGACGAACACCACCGCCGGCGGGTCGGTACCGGCCCATGATCGATCATCGCGGGCATAGGCCCAGATCTGCCCGGTCTTGGTGCGTCGTCGTCCCGGGTCGAGCACCGGGGCCGTCGTCTCGTCGGCGAACAGCCTTGGTCCCTTCTTCAGCTCGGTAAGCAGGTGATCGCGCAGTGGTGCCAGATACCAAGCCGCCCGACCTACCCAGTCGGCCAGCGTCGAGCGGTCGAGGTTGACGCCCTGCCGGGCATAGATCTGGGCCTGCCGGTAAAGCGGCAGGTGATCGGCGTACTTGGAGACCAGCACCTGGGCGACCAGCGCGTCGGTCGGCAGCCCGCCTTCGACGATCCGCGGCGGCGCCGGGGCCTGCACGACCTCGCCTTCGCAGGCCCGGCAGGCATAGCGCGGACGGCGGGTCACCAGCACCCGGAAGCTCGCCGGCACGACGTCCAGGCGCTCAGCCGTATCCTCGCCGATAGCGTGGAGATGACCGCCGCAGCAGGCGCACTGCTTGCTGTCGACGTCGATCAGTTGCTCGACGCGCTCGAGATGCGTCGGCAGGCTGCCGCGGTTAGCGCGGCGCTGCTTCTCGGCCCGCTTGGCCGGCGTGCTGACGGCATCGAGCTTGGCTTCAACCTTGGCGATGGCGATGCTGAGGTCCTCCATCACCAGCTCGAACTGGTCGTCGTCGAGCTTCTCCGAGCGGGGCCCGAAGCGGTGGCGCGCGAAGGCAGCAATGATGCTGCTCAGCCGTGCGATCTCCGCATCGGCTTCAGCCTTGGCAACGGCATTGCGCTCGGCTTCGGCGCTGATGCGCTCGAACTCCGCCGTCAGCTCTGCGGTCCGCGCATTGGCGGCGATGATCATGGCGCGGAGCACCTCGGGATCATCGGGGAGATCGGCTTCGGCGAGCATGATGGAGGCAGTGAATCACGCGCGCGCACGCGCGTCGAGAGCTTCCGGCAAACCCGAGTCAATTTATCGCAGTGTCAATCGCTTAGCCGGCTTGCCGCGGGACCCTGGTCCGCCTTGCCTGATGCACGCGGCGCCAGTCCAGCCCTTCGAGGAGTGCGCCGAGTTGGGCCGCGGTCAGCCGCATCGCACCGTCATGGACCGACGGCCAACTGAACGCGCCGGCCTCGAGCTTCTTGGCCATCAGGCACAGGCCGGTACCGTCCCACCAGACCAGCTTGACCCGGTCGGCCTTCTTGGCCCGGAACACATAGACGACACCCGAGAAGGGATCGCCGCCGAGCTGGGCTGTCACCAGCGCCGCCAAGCCATCCATCCCCTTGCGGAAATCCACCGGTCGCGTCGCGACCAGCACGCGGGTAGCGCCGCCAGGGCCCAGGCCCGTCACCGACCGGCCTTCAGCGCGTCCAGAACTGCCGCAATCAGGGTCGCGTCGGCACCGCGGCCAATCCGCACCGAAATGCCGTCCATGCTGACCTCGATCGGTGCTGCACCGGCACTGCGCCGTGCCCGACGAGGGCGGCGGGCAGAACGAAACGCGGAAACCGGCGCGGGCAACGGTACTGCGTCAGAAGGCGCCGCCGCTTCCGCGATCACCGCCGGCACGAACAGCGGCGTCTCGGTCGTCTCAAGCGGCTGTCGGAGCTGCCGGCGCCAGGTGAAAAGCTGGCTTGGGCATATGTCGTTGCGGCGCGCCACGTCGCAGACCGTGATGCCGTCACCGTAGCTCTCGGCGACGATCCGCGCCTTCTCCTCATCTGACCACGGCCGCCGCCGCCGCTTCCCGGTGAAAACCTCGATGCGCGCTGCACGAACATCGCTCGCGCTAGCATCGTCACATGACATCATCATAGCATCAGCACCGGCAACCCTGAGGAAACAGCAGGACTCGCGGGTTATGCCGCCATCAGCAAGACGGGGTCAGGACACCGCTTACGATCGAAACGGATCGCGCTGACGTTGTCCGTGCGCGGCGGGTGTGGGCCGAACATCGCCAGTCAAGGATAAAGGAGCGCCGGGAAAGGCTGATATTTATCGACGAGACCGGCACGACGGCATTATTAGCATTACAGTTGCGTTTTTGATTTCATATGAGCGCGTTGTGCGATGGCCTGATGGGCTCTTCGCCAACAGGACCAGGCGATGACATGGGCTGGCTGGATGCGGCG
>JBILPK010000057.1:0-18357 GCA_044373875.1 Polymorphobacter sp. | reverse complement strand
GTTTTCGACATGTTAATTACCGCAAAAGCCGTGTTGTTTTTTCGGTTAGGACAGGTTCGCCTGCCTCCGTTTCGACGTTCATGATGACTTCATAAAAAATTATCGGTCCCTGCGAACCAGCTTTTTCATAGATATTGGTCAGGGTGCGAGTGGCAACCAGAACATCCCCTGCCTTGATAGGCCTGAAATAATTAATGCTGAGGCCGCCGGCCATTGCCTTTTCGAGCGGAAATCGTGGTAGCAATCCATCAATCGAAACGCCGTCCGGCGTCAAATTGTTAAGTTCGACCATGTCCCAGAACAGCGCGACGTGAAACAAGGGCGGTGCCTCGTCGCCATCGAGAAACTCTTTTTTCTTCCAGCCGGTGGCAATGGAATATTTGCGAATTTCGCGGCGCGACGCAATTTCGGTGCGCGGTATCGACGTACGGCCAATGCAGGAAAGCAACTCAGCGCTCAGCAGCCCGGTTCCACTTGTAGCCTCTTTCCTGCCGGGTTCGGCTTGGTTTCCCTGTTCTTGCGCTACATTCATTTGTCGTTACTTTTCAAAAACATGCTCGCCAGTTCTGGAACGTCTTCCTATCTGAAATTCAGGATTGAATCCAGACTACATCTTTGCCGGTTTGAGACCAAGCGCGCCGCCTACCTATCCTTGCGTATGGCGCCACAGGCGTCGTCGCTTCCGCTGCAAGGCCTGGCCGCGTGGCGCCTGGCGACTGCCGCCTCAGTGCCCCGCCTGGGTCTTGGGCCCGTAAACCAGGAGCACGTTGCCGGCGATGTGGCTGTAGATACCGTAGCCGGAGTTGACGAACACGCGGCCCTTCCAAACGGCCGGGCCGGACCCGCTCATGCTGCCGCCCTTGCCGGTGTGGCCGTCAATCGTCTGGACCGGTCTTGTGGTGTCCGTCTGCCACAGTACTGCGCCCGTTTCGCTGTCATAGGCGCGGAACATGCCATCGAGATGGCCGGCAAAGACCACGCCCGGGATCGCCGTGATGGCGGCAGAAATGCCCGGGTCGCAAAATTCCTTTCCGGCGCAATCGTGGCTGGGGTTGGCGTACCAGAATTCATGGCCGGTGGCGGCGTCGATGGCATGCAGGCCCGTGCCGCGCAATTTGGAGTCATAGACGCGTGCGTCATGGGTGTCGGCCATGTCGTTGATCGGAACGAACACGCGCTGTCCTTCCACCGCCATGCCGAAATGCACACCACCCTGCGTGCCGCCATGGCCCAACCGCCGGCTCCACCGGAGCTTGCCAGTGTCGGGGTCGATCCCCCAAGCCTCGCCGGACTTCTGCCCGACAACAAGGATGCGCTGCTCTGCGTCAAGCGGGATCAGCAGCGGCGATGCAGCGACATCGAAATCGGGCCCGTTCTCCTTGGGGCAGGAATCATTGCCGAGCATGCACCCGACGTTCCAGGCATCGTGCGCAGTCAGTTGGATCCTCCAGATGCGGGTTCCCGTCCGGGCGTCGACGGCGAAGACCGCGTCGGAGTATTCATCCGCCGGGCTGGAGTAATTTTCGCCTGATCCAAAATACACCCGTTTGGTGCGATCGTCATAAGTTGGGCTGCCCCAGACTGGCGCGCCCGATGGTCCGAGAATGCGAGCGCCTTGCTTGGTCGTGCCTTGGTCGATCGGCAGGCCGGCGGTATAGGCGCGCCACACTTCCTGCCCCGTCTCGGGGTCGAGCGCCAGCACCGATCCCCGGAACGTGCAGCAGGCGTATTTTGTGTCGCTGGCCTCGACGACTTCAAGCGAGGAAACCGGCACATAAAGCAGGCCGCCACCAAGGGTGGGCGTGCCGGTGATCGTCGCGGAAGCATGGTCGCTGACCTTTGTCGACCATATTTTCTTTCCGGTCATCGCATCGAGCGCGTAGGCACGGCCGAGCAGATCACCAAAATACAGCCGTTTCGACACGGGGTCGGCGACGATGGCGGTGCGCACTTCGGCGGCAAGGCGCGTCGTCCAGCGTGTGCATCCGGTTTCAGGGTCGAACGCATAGATGGTGCCATCCTGGCTGCCGACGAAAAGGGTTCCCCAGGCGATCACGGGTTGAGAACGCGCCCTATTGGCGGCGGGATAGGCAAAGGCCCATTTCAACGCCAACTGTGGCACTTCGGCCTTTGTCAGACCCGCAACCTGCGCCGGGACAAAGCGGCGGTTGTCGCGGCCCCAGCCGATGGGCCGTGGCACGTCGTCCAAATCGAACCGCGCCGCGGCGCCGGTGCAGATGGCCGGCGGCGGGGCAGGCTTGTGGGACGCATAGGGTGTCCGCGTCAGATATTCGGCGACTTCGATCTTCTGCCGGGGCGTCAGCGCCGCTGCCTGGAACCGCATCACGCCATCGGTGAGGGCGCTGACAATGGCGTCTGGCGCCAACATGCCCAGAAAATTGGGGGAAGGTGCCTTTGGCACGCCGCCAAGGTGGCACCCCGCGCAATGCTGCTGGAAGACGGCATTGCCCGGCGCGGTCGCAGGGTTGATCCGTGACGCGTCATGCGCCTGGGTGTCATCGAATGACGTGATCCGTTTCGGCGCCTGTGCCTGTGCCTGCGAAGCCGACGCGATGAGCGCCGCCATGGACAGCACGATCAGGGGAATTCGTCGGGCAAGGGCCGCCATCATCACGTTAGTCTCCGCTGTGTTGCAAGGGGCCTGGCCGGGTCCGCCGATTTCGGCTGCCCGCATTGTCAGGCTTTCGCCCGGCCAGGCGCTGAAAACGGCTTAAAACAGCGTTTCCATGCATTCCTTGGAATAGGGGCGCAGTTCGCTGAACCGGCCTTCGCGCACCTTGGCAAGCCAGTTCGGATCGGCCAGGAGTACGCGACCGAGCGCGACCAGATCGAAGTCGCCCCGGTCAAAACGGCGCGAGAGTTCGTCAAGCGACTTGAGGCTCGGCGCCGATTCCCCGGACACGAAATCCTGCATCAGATCGCGGTCGAGGCCGACCGACCCCACGGTGATCGCCGGCTTTCCGGTAACTTTCTTGGCCCATCCGGCAAGGTTGTAATCACCATGTTCCGGAAACGCGTGCTCCCAGAAGCGCCGGTCCGAACCATGAAAAATATCGACGCCGGCGTCTGCGAGCGGCACCAGCCAGCGTTCCAGTTCCTGCGGCGTGCGGGCAATCTTGGCCTCGTAATCATAGGTCTTCCATTGCGAGATGCGGAAGATAATGGCGTAATCCGGGCCGACGGCCTGGCGGACCGCGCTGACGACATCGACAGCGAAGCGGGCGCGGTCGGCAATGTCGGGGCCGCCATAGCGATCGCTGCGCAAATTGGTGGCAGCCCAGAAGAACTGGTCGAACAAATAGCCATGTGCGCCGTGCAGTTCGATCGCATCGAAGCCGAGCCGTTGTGCATCAAGCGCCGCGCGCACGAACGATGCGATCACTCCATCCACGTCCTGCAGGGTCATCTCTCGTCCCCCGGGGATGTCGGGGCCGGCAAGGCCGGATGGGCTTTCGAGCGGCGGATGCGGTGCATCGGGGTAGTTGAAATCCTCGCAGCCGCCAACGTGCCACAATTGCGGGATGATCGCCCCGCCGGCCGCATGAACGCCGATGCGGGCCTTGTCCCACGCCGCAAGGCCTTCCTTGCCGAAGAAACCGGGCACAGTGTCCGCGGCGACTGACCCGGGCCGGTCGATCGCGACGCCCTCGGTGATCACGCAGCCCACGCCGCCTTCGATTCGGCGCCGGTAATAATCCGCCGAAGTCTCGGTCAATATGCCATCTGGCGAGAAATAGCGTGACATTGGCGCCATCATGAAACGGTTGGCGACCTTCAGGGATTTGCATTCGAACGGCGTGAAAAAGGGGCCCAAAAGGTTGGTGCTCATCCCAAAATTCCTTGCTTTGTGTCGATATTTTCTTGCGGCGTCGTGGTCCGGTGTTCAGATGCGGGCCATGAAATCGCGCAGCGTGGCGAGGTACTTCGGCGCGTCCTCGATGAAAGGGGCATGCCCGCAGCCGTCGAATGCTACGGTCGTGCCGTTGCGTGCGCACTTCACCGCCTCCATGCCGATCTGCGGATCGAGGATCGCGTCGGCGCTGCCGATGATCGAGAGCACCGGGACATCTAGTTCAGCAAGCAGCACCCGCTGGTCGAGATCCCCCAGATCGAGCAGCGAGCGGATAACGCCCGGCCCGCTGTCGACGAATGCGCCCCACATCCAGTCCACCGTTTCGGGGCTGACCTCGCGTGCGCAGACCGATTGGGCGAGGCCCTTGAAAAAGCCTGCTCGGTCGGCGGCCAGCGCGGCGGCCGTTGCGGCAAGGCCTTCCTGGTCGCCGCCGTAGGGAAAATCCGCTGTCTTGGTGAAGCGCGGGGAGGCGCCGCAAGTCAGCACGAGGCCGGCGGCCCGGTCGCCAAGGCGGCGGGCGGCTTCGGCCGCGACGGCGCCGCCAAGTGACCAGCCGTTGAGAACGACCGGCTGAGACGTTTCCTTGCGCACGATCCCTTCGACATCGCTGGCCAGCGCGGCGATCGACACGTCGTCGAAATCGCGATCGGACTGTCCGCAACCCCGGTGATCGATCGCGATAACGGCATGACCTGCGGCGTTCAGCCCTTCGATCGTGCCCGCCCACAGGCGGCTGGACATGGCCCAGCCGTGGATCAGCACGATCGGCGTTGCGGCGCCCCGGTGATGTTCGTAATAGACTGTGCGACCATCGCCGCAATCGAAACGGGCCATATCTGTGTCCTTTCTTGTGCCTGGCCGCTTATTGCGGTGCCGCCAGGGTGATGCCGACCAGCGGGCTGAAATGATGCATCGTCACCTTGCGCAGGGCGATCTTCCAGGCACCGCCGCGATTTTCGAACCGGTCCGAATATGTGGCCGACACGGTTTGCGCCTGCCCGTCACTGGTCGTGCCGATGCAATAGACATCGCAGACGCCGTGGATCAGGGTCGGCCCGGCGGGCGAGACGCGCAAGTTGGTGGTATAGTGAGTGGATTGCAGCCATGCGGGCCAGAGAATTTCCTTCACGGCGCGCGTGATGCCGTCATGCCCTTCGAAATTGCCGAAGGGCGGGCCGATTTCCCAGACCGCATCAGGCCACCAGATGGCCAAGAACCGATCGAAATCGCGCTTGTCGAAGCCCAGGCAATAGTCGCTGACCAGGTCTTGCAACGCAAAGCGGGTTTCCAGCTCGTCCAGCCTCGATTCGATTGTTGTCGTCATGCGGTCGGCTCCTTGTCCAGGAACGCTGCGAACTTGCGTTCGGCATCGGCGCGGCGAGCGGGGACGAAATAGGTCGGGAAAAGCCCCGGCGCCGGGATGATGTTGCGCAGGATATCCTTGGCGACGGACACTTTGTGGACTTCGGTCGGCCCATCGACGATGCCCATTTCGGGAACATACTGCCACATGTCCATCAGCGGCGTTTCGTTCGACATGCCAAGCGAGCCGTGCAGATGCAGCGCGCGGTAGATCACGTCCTTCAGCACGCCGGGCATCGCCGCCTTGATGGCGGAAATCTCGCGCCGGACACGGCGGGTATAGACCTTGTCCGCGTCCAGCATCCAGGCGGCGTAGAGCACGTGCAGGCGGAACTGGGTGATCTGGGTGTAGCTGTCGGCGATCTTTTCCTGCACCATCTGCTTGTCCGCGAGACGTTCGCCCTTGGTGACGCGCGACACAACCCGTTCGCACATCATGTCCATGGCCTTGTTCAGCATGCCGACGGTGCGCATCGCATGGTGGATGCGGCCGCCGCCAAGGCGGGACTGGGCGACCTTGAAGCCTTCGCCGACAGCGCCCAACGTGTTCTCTCGCGGTATCCGGCAATTGTTGAAACGCAGATAGCCGTGGACGCCGCTGCCGACATCATCCTTTGGGCCGACGGCGGTGTTGCGGATGATTTCGAGCCCCGGCGCATCGCGCGGCACGATGAGGGTGGTCGAACCATTGTGCACAGCCACTTCGGGATCGGTGATGCACATGACGATCAGGAATTCCGCCATGTCGGCATGACTGGCGAACCATTTTTCGCCGTTTATGATCCATTCGTCGCCGACCAGTCGGGCGGCGCAGGTGAATTCGCCCGGATCGGCACCGGCTTGCGGTTCGGTCATCGAGAAACATGAGACGATTTCGCCGTCGAGCAGCGGCGCCAGATAGGCGGCCTTTTGTTCATCCGTGCCAAAGCGGGCGAGGATCTCGGCATTGCCGGTGTCAGGGGCCTGAGTGCCGAACACCGTCGGCGCGAAACGGCTGCGACCAAGGATCTCGTTCATCAACCCGAGGTGGAGTTGGCCAAAGCCCTGGCCGCCCAGGTCAGGGCCGAGATGGCAGGCCCACAGGCCCTTCGCCTTCACGATCTGCTTGAGCGGGGCCATTGCCTGCCGGGCCGGCGAGCGCGGGTCGAACGGGTCGCCGGGCTTGCGGAACACCAGGTCCATCGGCTCGATCTCGGCGGCGACGAATTCGCGCATCCAGTCGAGCTTTTCCTGGAATTCAGGTTCGGTCGAAAAGTTCCATGTCATGCAATTCTGCTCCAGGTTTTCATCAGCATCCGGCGTACCAGCCGCCGTCTATCCATAGTTCTGCGCCGGTGACGTAACGCGCATCGTCCGACGCAAGATAAAGCGATCCATTGGCGATATCCATCGGGTCGCCGACGATGCCCATCGGGATCGATGTCCGGATCGCCGCGTCCTGTTCGGGCGTGATGTTGCCAAGGATCGGCGTGCGGATCTGCCCCGGGAAGATCGTGTTGACGCGAATGCCGCGTTTGGCGAATTCAAGCGCCGCGCCCTTGCTCATGACGCGGACCGCCGCCTTTGAAGCGTGGTAGCCCAGCGCATCGGGGCTGCCGATAAGTCCATAAAGTGATGAGATGTTGACGATGGATGCGTTGCCGCACTTCAACAATTCCGGCACGGCGGCCCTCATTCCGTAGAACACGCCGGTCTGGTTGATGCCGATCATCCTGGCCCAGCCTTCCTCGGTTTCCGCTTCGACGCCACCGGCATGGAAAATGCCCGCGTTGTTGACGAGCGTCGTCAGCATGCCGAATGTTTCAACAGTGCGGGCCACGGCGCGGTGCCAGCTTGCCATGGCGGTCACATCGAGATGCACGAACAGCGCCTTGCCGCCGGCCCCGGTTATCCGCCCGGCAACGTCGGCGCCAAGGCCCTCCTGCAGATCGCCGATGACGACGCTGGCGCCTTCGCGGGCGTAAAGGATCGCCTGGGCCTCGCCGAGGCCGCTGGCGCCGCCCGATACAAGAGCGACCTTGCCCATCATTCGAGATCCCACGGCCACTCCCCCAAGCTTTGTTTTGTTTCCCCGGATCCAACACATTCTCTAGTTCGGGACAAGTAATATTTTCGGCTGGGAGCCTGTATCAAATTTAAGACAGGCGCATAATTCTCGTTAACTCATTGAGATAGTTGATTGCAGTTGCCTGTCGGGCCTGTGCTTGGTCCCGTGTGCGGCTGATTGGCAATATCCACTTGCTGGCGGGAAGCAAGTAAGTTATCCATTCGTAACCGGGTGCCGGGCGTTACGATCGGGCTTGATCGTGGGCGGGCGGCACAAGGCAGATGATGGCGGGGATCACTCTCGGGAAACGAGAGGATCGCCAAGCGAAGACAATCAATCGTCAACAGCAAATGGGGAGCGAAAGACATGGGGCGCACGGCGGGGAAAATTTTCAGGCTTTTTTTGGCGACGTCCGTTTCGATGTCGCCGTTTGTTGCTGCGGGCGCCTTCGCCCAGGACGCCGCTCAGGCCGATCGCGGGCTTGAAGAAATCGTCGTCACCGCGCGCAAGCGGGCTGAGAACCTTCAGGATGTTTCATCCTCCATCAGTGCATTGAGCGCTGGTGATCTGGCGCGACGTTTCGATTCAGACGTTCGCGATTTTGCCAATTCCTCGCCAAATGTGCTTATCGACGACACGCAGCAGGGCCCGGGCGGTGTGGCGGCGATTTACATTCGTGGCGCCGGCGTGGCGGACGTCGAAAAATCGATTGATCCGGCGGTAACCGTTGCCATCGATGATGTTTTCATCGGCCAGAGTTCGGGCAGCTTGCTCAAGGCGATCGACGTCGACCGCGTTGAAGTGCTGCGCGGGCCGCAGGGAACGCTCTTCGGCCGCAATGCCACGGGCGGCGTGATCAACCTCGCTCGTTCCCGCCCGACGCAGGAGCTTACCGGCAAGGTGCGCGGCACCTACAGCAGTTTCGATACCTTCGACGCCCAGGGAGTCGTCAGTTTCGGTCTTGCTCAGAACGTCGCCATCAAGGTTACGGGCGCTTATAACGCGAGCGACGGCTACATCTTCAACCGTACGCAGAACGTGCCAGGGCAGAAGTCGGACTTCCGCGCCGTCGGCGGCCAGTTGCTGTTGACGCCCACGGAAGCGTTGGAGATCAGCGTCAGTTACGACCACCAGCTGACCCGGCAGGATCCTGGCCAGCTTGTGGGGCTTACCAAGCCAACAGACCTGTTCTGCGCGGTTTATAAATACTGCTCGCCAAAGCCGGGAACGCCGATGTCCGGCGACCGCTATGTTTCCCTCGGCAATGCGCCCGTCGAAAAGAGCGCACGCTTCCAGCTCGACATGGCGATCGGCAAAGCCAAGTACGATCTGGGTGGGGATTTCGATCTGGAATATATCCTGGGATACCTGAAAACAAAGGAATCCATCAATCAGGATTTCGATACGACGCCGGAGACGTTGTACCATACCGATCGTCCGGCGCGCTGGCGCCAGGTCACCAATGAACTTCGCCTCGTCAAAGGCGGTGGCGGGCCGCTCACGTTCGTGGTCGGCGGCTACCTCTGGGACTCGGAATATACGATCAACCTGAAGAATTACATCGGCTTCGCCGGCCCACCGCTGTTGACCAGCGCACAGGACGTCACCCAGACGAACAAGTCGTATGCAGCCTTCTTTGAAGGTGACTATCGCATCACCGACAAGCTCAAGCTTACGCTCGGTGGCCGATACACCCACGACAAGAAGACCTCCATCGTAAATGACGGAACGATCTTCATCTACGGCACCCTCGAAGAGGCAAATCCTGTCGTCGTGATCCCGCCGAGCCCGGCCGCCGGCAGCATTGTCATGGCGACCCCGGTCGAGGCCAGCTGGTCAAAATTCACTCCCAAGATCAGCCTCAGCTATAATGTGACCGACGACGTCATGGGTTACGCGCTGTGGTCGCGCGGCTACCGCGGCGGTGGTTTCAACGGGCGCCCGGCCAGCCTTGGTTCGGCGACTACCCCGTACAACCCGGAGACGCTCGATAACTATGAATTGGGGTTCAAATCGCAATTTCTCGACAATCGGGTCCGTCTGAACGGCGCAGTCTACCTGATGAAGTACAAGGACATGCAGCAGGATCTGGATGTGCCGGCGCCGGGCACCTCGACCGGCCGCGAAAGCCGCACGATCAATGCCTCGAACGCCGATCTTAAGGGTGTCGAACTCGATCTGACGGCCAGGGTGACCGACTCGTTGACGCTGAGCGCAAACGTTGGCTACCTCGATGCCAAGTACAAGGATTTCGTTGGCGACATCTACAGCACCGGCAATCCCGTCGACGCGACATTCCTGAACATTCGCCGTGCGCCGAAGTGGACGTGGAACCTTGGCGCCGCCTATGATGTCGAGATCGGCAAGGGAACGCTGCTGTTTACCGGAGACTTGCATTTCGTCGGCGAGCACGAAATGACATTCCTGAACAATCCGGATCTGCGCAACTCTGGTCAGTACCTGCTCGACGCATCGATCAGCTATAAGATCAACAAGACGATGATCAGCGTTTTCGGCAAGAACCTCGCCGGCGCGGATGGCTGGACGATCGGCTATGACGTGCAGAATGTCTGGAGCTACGGGATCGCGCGTCAACCGCGTTCCTGGGGCGTCGCGATCACCCAGAACTTCTGATCCGGGAAGACATGTCGCAATCAGCTCCTCTGGCAACACCGCTGGCGCCGTCTGGCTCCGTTGGCCGGCGCCTGCTCGTTACCGGTGCATCGCGTGGTATCGGCCACGCGATTGCCACCCTTGCGGCGCAACGCGGCGACAAGGTCTGCCTTGTCGCCCGCGGGGCGGAAATCGAAACGGTCGCCGCCGCGATCGGCGGCGATGCATTCGGCATCGCCGCCGATGTGACCAAGGCCGATGATCTAGCCAAGGTGGCGGCCACGGTCGCCGAACGCTGGGGCGGCCTTGATGTCATCGTCAACAATGCCGGCCTGCACAGGGGCGGCAAGATCGGCAGCATTGCCGACGAGGACTGGGAAGCTTCGCTGGCGACGAACCTTTCCGGCCCGTTTCGGGCTATTCGCACGCTGCTCCCGTTAATGTCGGCGGGCGGGGCGATCGTTAACGTCGGTGCGGTTGTCGGATTTCGGGGCTTTGCGGGCGACAGTTGCTACGGCGCCTCCAAGGCGGGCCTTGCCGGCCTGACGCAAGTGCTCGCCGCCGAGCTCGCTCGAAACCAGATCCGTGTCAACATGGTGGTGCCCGGCTTCGTGATGACCGAAATGACGGCTGGTGTTTCCGAAACGGCGCGCGACAAGATCGTCGCCAAGATCCCGCTGCGGCGGCTCGGCACTGCCGAAGAGATTGCCGATGTCTGCTGGTGGGTTTCCGGGGCGACCTACATGACCGGTTCCGTGATTTTCACCGACGGGGGCCTGATGTGCAACCTGTAGGAGCGGACGAACGCTTCGCGGCCTGGATGCACGAAGCAACCGGCCTCGACGATGTGCGCCTCGGCCCGGTCATCGCCGGCGGCAATTCCAATGTCACCCGGCTTGTCGAAACCCGCCAGGGCCGGCTGGTGCTGCGCCATCCGCCGGTCAATGTCGTGTCCGACAAGGCCGCCGCGGGGATCGAGCGCGAATATACCGTCATCAAGGCGCTTGGCGCGCGGGCGCCGGTGCCGCGCGCCGTCGCATGGTGCGGCGATCGGTCGATCCTGGGCCAGCCTTTCGCCGTGACCGGATGGATCGAGGGGGTTGCCCTTGGCACCGACCTGCCGGCGAATTACCCGCAAGCTCCGGAAACAATCGACCGTCTCGGGCTGGAGATGATGCGCGGCCTTGCGACCGTCCATTCGGTGGACTGGCGCGACGTGCTGCCCGCCGATTTCGGCCGACCGGACACGTTCGTGCAGCGGCAAGTCGAACGCTGGCTGGCGGTTCGCGCGCAAAGCCGTGTGCGCGATTTGCCGCTGCTTGCAGAAGTGGCGGACTGGTTGCTGGCAAATCGACCCGCGGTCGGCCGTGCCAGCATCATCCATTGCGATTTCCATCTCGACAACTGCCTGATGGCGCTTGACGCGCCGCGGCTGCAGGCCATTCTCGACTGGGAAATGGCGACCATCGGCGACCCGCTGATCGATCTTGGCCTGTGCCTGTTTTTCTGGCGGCGCGACCCGGACGCGAGCCCAGGCTTCCCGAACGTTCAGGGGCTTTCGAACCGCGCTGATGTCACGCCGGCCGAAAGGCTGGCCGAGGCCTGGTCGAATGCCACCGGTTTCGACCATGACCGGCTGGATTACTACATGGTCTTTGCGGCGTGGCGGCTCGCGGCGATTGTCGAAGGCGCCTATGTCCTGCATTGTCAGGGCAAGGCGGACACCGCCTATGCGCGCGGGCTGGAGTATGACGTACCCAACCTGCTGCGCGAAGCTGCCGCGATCATCGACCGGGGACATGCCTGATGGACGCCGGCATGATGGACCATCCGCTTTCGACGCAGATGATTTTCGACCGCGGTGAGCGGCTTTTCGCGCAGAGCAGCATCGCCAGCTTCGATGGCACGCACATCACCCGCACGAGCTTTGCCGAAACCGCCAACCGCGCGCGTCGCCTTGCCGCCGCGCTTTTCGGCCTTGGCCTTGGCCCGGGCGAACGGGTCGCCACCTATTGCTGGAACACGCCGCATCACCTCGAAGCCTACCTGGCCGTCCCGGCAATGGGCGCCGTGCTGCACACGCTCAATGTGCGCTTGCCCGAGGAACAGCTAGAATATGTGATCAATCATGCCGATGACCGCGTGCTGCTGGTCGATGCGTCGCTGATGCCGACGCTGGTGCCGATACTGCACCGCCTGGGCGGCGTGCGGCATCTTGTCATCCACGGCGAATGGGCCGGCGGTGCCGCGGGCTTTGCCGGCGAAGTCCACGATCATGAACGGCTGATCGCCGGGTTCGATCCGGTCACCGCATGGCCGCGCATCGCCGAAACCGACGCGGCGGCGATGTGCTATACATCGGGTACCACCGGGATGCCGAAAGGCGTCGTCTACAGCCACCGATCGATCTTCCTGCACAGCCTGGCATCGATGGCCGCCGATGCCTTCGCGATCGCCAACCGCGACACGATCCTGATGGTCCCGCCGATGTTTCACGCCAATGCCTGGGGGATGCCGTTTTCGGGCTGGCTGGCGGGCAGCGACATGGTCCTGCCGGCGCAGCATGTGCAGCCGGATCGGCTGGCGCGGGCGATCGAACTTTGTCGGCCGACGCTGATGGCCGCCGTGCCGACCATTCTCAACGACCTGTTGCAGGCCCATGCCCGGTCGCCAATCGACCTTGGCTGCTTCCGGGCCATCATTTCGGGCGGGTCGGCCGTGTCGCCGGCGCTGATCGAGCGGGTCAAGGCCGCTTGGGGCGTCGACGTGATGCAGGGGTGGGGGATGACGGAAACCAGCCCGATGTGCGTGCTTTCCCTGCCGCCGCGCGATGCCGATGGCGAAACGGCGCTGCGTTATCGGGCAAAAAGCGGGCGACCGGTTGCGGGCATGGAGGTGCGGATCGTCGATGAACATGGCGCGCGCTTGCCCGATGACGGTGTCGCGGTCGGCCATCTCGAACTGCGCGGACCCTGGGTTGCAGCGCGCTATTACCGCGAGCAGCCCGAAGATTCGCCTTTGACCGGGGATGGCTGGCTGCGGACCGGCGATGTCGGCACGATCGACGCCCTGGGCTATGTCCAGGTCACCGACCGGATCAAGGACCTGATCAAGTCCGGCGGGGAATGGATTTCGTCGGTAGATCTTGAAAACGAGATCATTCGCATCCCCAACGTCGCCGAAGTCGCTGTCGTCGCCGTGCCCGATCCCCGTTGGGAGGAACGGCCGCTGGCCGTCGTCGTGATGGCGGACGGACGGGTGGCGGATTACCGCGCCATGCGGCGCGTGCTGGCGGACAAGTTCGCCAAGTTCATGATCCCCGAGTATTGGGCATCGGTTGCGGCCATACCCAAGACATCCGTCGGCAAGATGGACAAGAAGGCGATCAGGGAGCAAGTGGACAGTGGAGCCCTTGCTGTCGTCCTGGAAGCGGGGTTCACCCCCGGAGACGACGATTGAGATTGCGAGAAGATCATGCTGTCGCGTCAGCGGCGCCTGCGGAGCGCCCGCGGCTGACGCAGGTAGAGCGGACGGCGCTGTCCGACGCGCGCATGCTGGAAGCCGCGATGCAACTGATCGTGGAGCGCGGCACCCACAACACGACCCTGAAGGACGTAGGTGAACGCGCCGGTTACAGCCGGGGCCTGGCGGGCAACCGCTTCGGCTCGAAGGAAGCGCTGTTCAACCAGATGGTGCGCGACTTCAACGTCAAATGGGCGATCGAACTTCGCCGTTTCGTCGGGTCGAACGTCGGCCTTGCCGCGCTTGAAGGCGCGCTTGAGGCGGTGGAGCATTTCCTGTTGAACCACACGATCAAGATGCAGGCGATGTACATCCTCTGGTATGAATCGATCAGCAGCTACGAGATCGTTCGCCGCCGGTTGGCAGCCAACCACCTGGCCTATCGCCGTGATACCGAACGATGGATCCGGCAGGGCATCGAAGCCGGCGCGGTGCGCCCGTCGATCGACCCCGCCTGTTTCGCGGTAGAGTTCAATTCGTTCATTTTCGGCATTGTTTATCAATGGCTTGCTAATGAATCCGCGATCAACCTTCATACTGTTTTCCAGCACTATCGGCGTAGTACGATCGAACGGCTTTCGGTGGAGCAGGGTTAGCCCCGCACGCGTGTCGGACCCCCTGACAAACGACTTGCTAGTTCGGAGCAAATAAGTGAGAAACTGACGACGGAGCGGTCAAATGAGTCGGGATTGCCGCCCTTGCCTCGCAAGACGAGACGGAGAGAAGCAAGCAGACTGTTACCGTTGAATCGAGGCCTCGTTTGAAATGCAAGACGAGATTCCGCGTGCGCATCATATTGTGAATGAACAGGTTTCAACAAAGAGCCATGGTGGCCGAGACAGACGTCGCCAGCTCGCCGGGAGGAAGTGATCGATGACCATTACCAACACTGTCGACAGCAAGGCCCCGGCAACGGGTACCAGCGGCTCGGCCAAGGTCGACTATGACGCCATTGTCATCGGCGCCGGCTTCGCCGGGCTGGCGCTCATCCATTATCTGCGCGAGGCGGGGCGTTCCGTACGCGTTTTCGATCGGGCATCGGACGTTGGCGGCACCTGGGCCTGGAACCGTTATACGGGCGCGGCCACCGACAGCGAGAGCTATTATTATTGCCTCACTTTTTCCAAGGCACTGCTGCAGGATTGGTCGTGGACCAAGCGCTATCCGGACCGCGATGAAACCCAGCGCTACATGCGCTTTGTCGCCGACAAGTGCGACATGTGGCCCGATATCCAGCTGAATACCGAGATTGTCGACGCTCGTTACCTGTCCGAAGACGCCTGCTGGCGCGTCACCACCGGCACCGGTGAAAGCTATACCTGCAAATATTTCATCAGCGGCATGGGCATGATCTCGCAGCCGATGATACCGAACATCAAGGGCCTCGACCGTTTCAAGGGGCCCATCTTCCATTCCTCGCGCTGGCCCCAGGAGGGGCTGGATTATGCGGGCAAGCGGGTCGGGATCATCGGTGCCGGGGCCTCCACCGTGCAGATGCTGCCGATCCTTGCCAAGACCGCCGCCAGCGTGACTGTGTTCCAGCGCACCCCGAACTACATCCTGCCGGCCATGCAAAAGCCGATGACCCCCGAGTGGGAAAAGCAGATCAAGGAAAATTACGACGCGATCATCGCCAAGTGCCGCAATCATGTGTTCGGCATGGCGTTCGAGAATTCATCGGGGCGCAACGCCGTCGATACCCCGCCCGAGGAACGGCAGCGGATTTTCGAGGAAAACTGGACCGGCAGCTTCCGTTGGGTTTTCGAAACGTTCGACGATCTGCTCGCCAACCCCGAGGCCAATCGGATGGCATCGGAATTCATCATTGCAAAGATGAAGGAGCGGGTAAGGGATCCCGAACTCGCGGAACTTCTGGCGCCCAGCTTCGATGATTACCCGCTGTTCGCCAAGCGTCCGCCCCTCGATCACGGCTATCTCGAAGCCTTCAACGAACCCAATGTGCACCTCGTCGATATCAAGGATCGGGAGCCTCTGGTCGAGGTCACCGAAACCGGCGTCCGCACCACCGCCAATCACTATGAGTTCGACATCATCGTGCTGGCGACTGGGTTCGAGGCTTATACCGGAGCGCTCGAAGCCTTCCCCATTCGTGGCAGTAGTGGCCAGACGCTGCGCGAAAAGTGGCAGACCGTATCCGAATGCATCATGGGGGTGTGCGTGGCGGATTTCCCGAACATGTTCGTCGTCACCGGACCCCAGGCGCCATTCGCCAACTTGCCCACCTCGATCGAACAGAATGTAATTTGGATCACGCATTGCATCGAAAAGATGGAGCGTGAAGGATTCGACGTGTTCAAGCCCCGCGCCGAAGCAGAAAAGGCCTGGACGGCACACACCGCGGACATTCACGGACAGACGCTGATGGCCGAAGGCGACAAGGTCCACTCGTGGATGATGGGCGCCAACCGCGAGGACAAGCCACCCCGCGTACTGATATATTTCGGCGGTGCGAACAATTATTACGACCTGTTGGACAAATCGGCCAGCGAAGGCTTCCCCGAACTCGAGTTCGAGAAGCTCGCCGGGTAAAAGGCGTACAACCCGGCGCCGGTTTGCGAGCGGATGGCAGGGTCGCCTGCCATCCGCGCCAGCGGGCCGCCGACCATTTGGGCGACCGGCCCGAACGATCTGACCAGCAAGCGCCTGTCACGGCCCGCGATTGCGGGGCAGGGCGACCGCGCCCTGCCATCGGTGCGGACGGGCGAGCTTTTCCATGGCTACAAACAGGCGCTTGATTACCGACGCGGCCCGATCTCGCGCCACATGGGCGCTTGCGTTCAGCCGCTGCTGATGATTGCCATGCCGATATCGCCCTCGGCATGGATGCCGGCCAGTTCCCGGTGCACGATCCGCCATCCCGCCGGCGTCAGCCGGAACTGATCGCGATACTCGCCCCAAACGGTCATGGCCTTACCTTCGAACGGCCCTTTCCCGGTGTGAAGCGCCTGCAGATAACATTTCGAGCGGGCCTCGTTGCCATCAAATTCGATGACGATGTTGGCGAGAAGATGTTGGGTGGCGGCGGCAACGGACAGCGCCGAGCTGATTAATTCAACAATCTCCGACCGGCCGTTGAAATGCCCCATGCCCTGGAAATGGGCCGTGGCATCCTCGATGAAGACATCATCGAGTCCTGCCCAGTCGCGGCTGTCCAGCGCGGTTGCATAGCGTTTCAGGACATTTTCGATCCGGGCCTGTTCGAGCAAGGTTTCCATGGTGAATTCCGGCACTTTTTCCGCTCCCGCTCTTTGAATTGTAATGCAACACCGCGCTGTCCTGCCTGTCCGGCGCCTTCAACTGGCCTTTGCGGCCACTTCCCTGATCATCGGCTGATATTCGCTGAAATTCGGCTGTGCGGCCGTCGCGCCAACAGTAATCCCAGCATCCGTCGTCAGCGTATGGCCGGTCGTGTAGCCCGATTCATCGCTGGCAAGCCACAGCGCGGCGTTGGCCACGTCCTCGGCCAGGCCGGGGCGCCCGTGAAGTGGCGATGCTTCGGCAAGAATCTTCTTTGCTTCCTCGATATTGCCCGGATCACCGGTCAGCACATTGGCGACCATGGGCGTCGCCATGCTTGCCGCGGCAATCGCATTGACGCGAATGCCGAGGTGGCAAAGCTCGGCGGCGACGTTCTTGGTCATCCCGACGACGGCGTGCTTTCCCGCCGCATAGGCGTGCGGCCCAAGCCCGCCCATCAGGCCGGCCGTGCTTGCCATGCTGATGATGCTGCCACGCTGCGCGGGCTTCATGACGCGTGCCGCATGCTTCATGCCGAAGAACACACCGTTGATCAGCACGGCGAGTGTGGCATTCCATTCATCCGCTGGCGTTGTATCGATCGGCCCCACAGCACCGACAATCCCGGCGTTGTTGAACATGATGTCCAGCTTGCCGAACCGGCTGACGGCAAGATCTACCAGCGCCGCCACATGATCTTCCTGCGTCACATTGCAAACCGCAAAGGCTGCCTTGTCGCCAAATTGCGCAGCGAAGGCCTCGCCCGGGCCGCGTTGGATATCGCCGATAACGACCTGGCAGCCTTCGGCAATAAACCGGCGCGCCGTCAAGGCGCCGATACCCATTGCGCCGCCAGTGATGACCGCTACTCTATTTTCCAACCGCATTTTCAATAAATCCTTGTTGCAGCATCCGGCATCTTCGCCACCTGTCGAAGCACTTGTGACCCTGTCAGATCGGCTGCCCCGTGTCCGTGCCTTGCGCCTGCCGCGCGGCGACGGCATCAAGAAACCCGGAAGGTCAGTCTATCCCCATGAACGGGTTATTTGCTGGGTATTGTTACGCCCGGTGGCTTTCTGGCTCAACCTTAAACCTAATAGCCCGCGGGCGAATCCGGGCTTTAGGCCGGTTTGGTCGCCCTGGCATTGGTCTGTGCTCACCTGCCGATCCAAGCCCTTGCAGCGGTGGCTCGGCAAATCGTCATAGCAAGCTAAGAAACCGTTTAGCTTACTTTCAACGTCGTAGCCTCCATGGGCGGCATATTGGGCTACCCGCCGTCGCTAAACGGACAACCAGCGAGCCTCAAAGGCGTAGGTCGCCTCTATCGTCCCTCGAAACTCCGGGATCGCGCTGATCGCGATCGCCTCATTCACTCGTAAGGCTTGCTCTACAACTGTGGATCGGCGTGTAAGAAGGACTCTCCCTCATGTGTGGAACGGCCCGGTTAGCACGCCGATTAACATCTATGGGCTCGGACGCCTGTTCCTGAAGCGCGACTGACAGGCAACGCAGCGGGCGCCAGTGGCAGAGCATGGGATGTTGCGCGACGATCTGGGTGAGAGTCGCATTGCCTCACCAGATTTGCTCCCGACGATAGGTCGTTGCCTCATTTAAAATGTTCCCGACGGCGAACGGGAGCAAGAGATGAGGAAGGTGAGTATGGCGACGCGTACGGAGTTGG
>JBILPK010000056.1:0-18390 GCA_044373875.1 Polymorphobacter sp. | reverse complement strand
ACGAACTGATTTTCCTGCCGCTGGGCGGCTCGGGCGAAATCGGCATGAACGTCAATCTCTATGGCTGCAACGGCAAATGGGTGATGGTCGATCTCGGCATGACCTTTGCCGATCCGGGCTATCCCGGCGTGGAACTCGTGCTGCCCGATCTCGCCTTCATCGAGGAACGCCGCGCCGATCTGCTCGGCGTCGTGCTCACCCATGGCCATGAAGACCATATCGGCGCGATCCCCTATCTCGCCAACGAACTCGGCGTACCGCTGTATGCGACGCCGTTCACCGCAGGGCTGATCGCCAAGAAATTGGAGGAAGAAGGGCTGACCAAGGAGGTCAAGCTCAACATCATTCCCATGGGCGGCGAACTGACGCTCGGCGATTTCCACTTCCGCTATGTCGCGCTGGCGCATTCGATTCCCGAAGGCAATGCGCTGGTCATCGACACGCCCTATGGCCGGATTTTCCACACCGGCGACTGGAAGCTCGACGATGGCCCGCTGCTCGGCACCCCGGCGTCGGCGGCGCAGCTCACCGCCATCGGCGATGCCGGCGTGCTGGCGATGGTCGGCGATTCGACCAATGTCTTCAACGACAAGGCCTCGGGCAGCGAAACCGATGTGCGCGAAGGCCTGCTCAAGGTCATCAAGGCGCGCAAGACCGGCCGCGTGGTGGTGACGACCTTTGCCTCCAACGCCGCGCGCCTTGCAACGCTCGGCTGGGTCGCCAAGGAAACCGGCCGCCACCTCGTCCTCGCCGGGCGCTCGATGGACCGCATCACCCAGGTCGCCAAGGCGACGGGGTATCTGAAGGACATGCCGCCGACGCTGTCTTGGGATGCCGCGGCGAACATGGACCCGTCGAAGCTGCTGATCCTGTGCACCGGTGCACAGGGCGAACCGATGGCGGCGCTCAGCCGCATCGCCAGCGGCTCGCACCCGGTGCTGAAGCTCGAACCCGGCGATCTCGTCGTGTATTCGTCGAAGCAGATCCCCGGCAACGAACTCGCCATCGGCCGGGTGCAGAACGCGCTCGCCACCCGCGGTATTGAGGTCATCACCGAAAAACAGGCGCATGTGCACGTCTCGGGCCATCCTGGCCGCCCCGAGCTTGAAGCCATGTACGAATGGATCCGCCCCGAAATCGCCATCCCCGTCCACGGCGAGCGCCGCCACATGGAAGCCCATGCCCTTGTCGCCAAGGCCTGCGGCGTCAAGAAGGCGATGGTGCCGATCAACGGCAGTGCCATCCGCCTCGCCCCCAACGGCCCCAAGCTGATCAGCCATGAAAAGGCCGGGCGACTGGTGCTCGATGGCGATGTCATCCTGCCCGCCGATGGCGCCACCATCGTCGAACGCCGCCGCCTGATGATGAACGGCCACATGGGCGTCACCGTCGTGCTCGACCGCAACGGCAAGGTTGCCGCCACCCCGGCGGTGACCGCGCAGGGCGTGCCGGTGGAAGAAGACAAGCCGGCGTTCCTCGTCGAATGCGCCGAAGCGGCCGAAGCGGCCGCCAAAAAGGCCGATCAGAAGAACGCCGAAAAATATGCCGAAGCCGTCCGTGTCGCGGTGCGTCGCATCGCCCGCGAATGGACCGGCAAGAAGCCGGTTACCGACGTCCAGGTCATCCGGCTCTAGCCTGTGAAGCCCGCCTCGGCCATCGCGATCTATTTGTTGTTCTGGTCGCTGACCCTGTTCGCGGTGCTGCCCTTCGGGGTGCGCACCAGCCGCGAACTGGGCCAGGAGCCGGTGCCGGGGGAGGCCGATTCGGCGCCGCACAATCCGATGCTGGCCAAGAAACTGCTGTGGACGACGATCATCAGCACGGCGCTGTTCGCGCTGTTCTACGCCAATTATGTCGCCGGCTGGCTGGTGCTCGACGATATTCCCGGCTGGGAAAACAAGGGGCCTTACAAACCCGCCTGATCGGCAGCGCGCACGGCGGCCACGAACGCCGCCAGCTTTTCCGCATCGAGCTTGCCCGCGCTGCGAATGCCCGAGCACAGGTCGACTCCGAACGGCCGGACCTGCGCGATGGCGGCGCCGACATTGGCCGCGGTCAGCCCGCCGGCGAGGAAGACCGGGTGCGGGCTGGCGGCGACCAACGCCGCGCTGATGCCCCAGTCATGGACAGCGCCGCTGCCGCCCAGCGTTGGGATCGCCGCGCCGGGCCGGCCAGAATCGAGCAGGAATGCGTGGACGTGCGGCGCATAGCGGTCGATCATGGCCAGCGCGCTAGGCCCTTCGACATGGATGACCTGCACGCGGCGCGTGTGCGGCAGCAGGCACGCCAGCCGCGCCAATTCTACCGGGTCGACAGGGCAGACGATCTGCACCACCGGCGCGCCGGTGCGGCGGACATGGTCGGCAATGGCGTCGGCGCTTGTCTCGCTGGTCAAAAGGAACGCCGCAACCGGAGGCGGCACGGCGGCGGCAATCGCGGCGATCAGATCGTCGGCGATCGGCCCCGGCCCCGACGGCATGCGCCCGACCAGCCCGACCGCATCGGCGCCCGCTGCCACTGCCTGCTGCATTTCGGCGATCGACGCCGTGCAGCAGGTCTTGAAACGGGTCATTCGAAGCGGCCGATGGCCTGCCCGAGTGCGGTGTAGAGCCGGCCAAGGTCCGACGCGAGCAGGGTCGTCGCCAGCGATTGCCCCTCGCGATCGGGAACGACATGGCCAATCAGCGCTTCGAATTCCTCGATATAATGCGTCGCTTCGGTGCGGAATTCGGCATCATGGGCGAAATGCCGGCCGATGGCGCGGGTGCCATTGCCCTCCAGCGTGGCGACGATACGGCGCACAAAGATGCTGCGATCGCCCTTCAGATAGCTGTCCCAGGCGGTATCTTCGAGCTGGAAGGCGAGCAGCCCGGCAATGTCGATCGCCGACGCCTGCATCGAATCGATCAGCCTGCCCGCCCGCTGCGCCAGCGTGTTGCGGGTGCGGATTTCATAGCGCGTGTCGGTCTCGTCGATGCGGGCCTCGACCGCAGCAACGCTCTCGCCCAGCGCCATCAGCCGTTGCGTCACGCGCTCGGCCGCAGCCTGGCCAACGGCGGCGGCGCGGGCCTGCAAGGTTTCCACTTCGGCGAGCTGCGCGCGGATCGGTTCGACAAAGGCGGTTTCGGCGCGGCGGGCACCGGCCGCGCCCAGCGCCGCTTCGGCTTCGGCGACGACGTTCGACAGGGTTTCGCGCATGGTGCCGGCGGTCTGGTTGGCGACATCGCGGACCCGGGCAAAGACGTCGATCAGCTGCGCCGACGCCGCGATCGACGCGCTGCCGGTCATGGTTTCGATTTCGGCGAGGGTATCGCGCGCCGCGTTCAATTCCACGCTGAGCGCTTCGGCGGCGCGATCGAGCGCATCGCGGGACTGGTCGAGCTGGCTGCGCGCCTCGCCGATGCTGTTGCTGCCGGCGGCGAGCGGCCGCGCCAGGTCGTCGGCGCGTTCGAGCAGGTCGTTCATGCGTTCCGCCATGGCCTCCACTTGCGGCGCGCTGCCGGTCATGGCGCCCAGCGTGCCTTCGGCGGCGCTGCCGATACTGGTAATGCGCGCTTCGACGCTGGCGAGCAGGCTTTCCGTGGCGGTGATCGGTTCGCCGAGGCGATGGATCGCTTCGCGGGCTTCGGTCATCCGGCTGGTGATCGCTTCGAGCGAACCGGTGCCGGTGGTCGCCGAATTGGCCAGCTTGGCATCGAGCACGGTGAAGCCGCGGCTGACATCGTCGATAAGCGCACTGGCGCGCTGGCTTTGCGCCGAAATCTCGGTGCCGAGCGCGCCGGCGCTCCCGAGCAGTTTCTGCAGGCGTACCTCGATCTGGCGCGCCGCTTCGCCGCCGATATGATCGAGGGTGACCCGCGCCTGGTCGACGCTGGCCAGCATCGCATTGGTCTGGGTGTGGACGCCATCGCGGGTGGCATCCATCGCTGCCGCGGTGCGGGCAAAGGCGGCGTCGGCATCGGCCTGCAAGGCCGCGATCGGCGCCGCCAGTGCCGCCTGCGCGCTGCCGGCCGCCGCGCTGAGCGCGGCCAAGCTGGCGGCGGCACCGGCGGCGGCGGCCCGCGTCTGGGCATCGGCATCGGCGGCGCCGACATGCAGACCGGCGAGCAGGGTTTCGGTTTCGGCGAGGCGGTCGCCAAGCGCCTTGGTGGTGGTTTCGAGTAACGCCTGCAGGGTTTCGGCCTGGGCGATGGCGGTCGGGGTGGTCTTGCCGAGCAGCGCCGCTGCCGCCTCGGTGCTGGCGCCGATGGCCGACAGCCGGGCGCCGCTGGCATCGAGCGCGCGGCTGGCGGCATCGAGCGCGCCCTGGCGTTCGACGAGCGGGCTCGCGATGGCATCGATGCGCGTGGCGAGCCGGTCGAGCCGGTCTTCGAGCGCCGCCACGGCATCGCCGCTGCGTTCGAGCCGGCGTTCGGTAAACGCCGCCTGGTCGGCGAGCAGCGCGCTGCGCGCGGCGCGGTTGGCGGCGCCGTCACGCAATTGCACCGCCACCAGCCAGATCACCGCCAGCGGCGCCCCGAGCAGCAGCAAGGTCGCGGCGGCCTCGACGACGCCGGGCACCACCGGGGGCAGGGCAATGCCGGGCAGGATGGCGAGCAGCCGGGTACCGGCCGCGACCAGCCAGGCGAGGGTGGCCAGCAGCGCGGCGACCAGCGGCCAGCGCGGGGCGGGGGTGGTTTCGGCTGGTGTGCGATCGTCCATGGCGGGTTTCCTCATCCGGCCAGTGGTGGCGTGACAGGCAGCGCGGGCGGCACGGCGCCGAACCCGGCCATCACTTCGGCCTCGCGGCGGCGCAGCAACACCGCCATGGCCAGTGCGATCAGGCTGAGCGCGGCGATTTCCCAATACCAGTATAGCCGCGGGTTGCCGGCAAGGCAGGCCAGCGCGATCGCGATGGTACGATTGTTGGCCGACAGGATGCTCAGCCGGCGCACCAGCGGCGCGCTGGCGGCGAGATAGGTCGCAAGCCCGGCGGGGTGGGCGGCGAGGGCATGGTCGATGGCGCGCGCGCCGCTGCCCAGCGCCTGCTCGACGCGGTTGTACAGGCCTTCGATGCCGAGCCCCGACGGCGGCCGCACTTCGGTGACGAAGACGCCGCGCGCCCGGCGCTTCCAGGCTTCGCGCTCTCCTTCGTACCAGGCCGATTGCACGGCGTGGAGCGCGCCCGATACCGATGCCAGCGCCAAGGTCGCCTGCCAGTCGGCAAAGGACAGCGCAATCGGCAACAGCACGAAGATGAAGGTGAGATAGTCGCACAGCCCGTCGATGAGCCGGCCGAGCGGGCTGGTCTTGCCGCTGGCGCGCGCCAGCTTGCCATCGAGCCCGTCCATGACGTGCCAGCCGACCATCAGCAGGAAACCGGCAACGACATAGGCCGGTTGCTGCCAGTGCCAGTAGCACCAGCCGGCGAGCGCGCCGCAGCCCATGCCGGTGAACGACACGGTGTTGGGGTGGATGTCCAGCCGCAGCGCCGCGGGCAGCAGGCGATCGGACAACGGATGCACGATCCGCAGGTTGCTGGGATCTTCGATGATGGCGGGCCGAGCCGCAACGGGTGGCAGAGTGTTCACCCTGTGTCGGCTACAATCTTTTTGGAGCGCGTGGAAGCGGCTGTCGATTTCGGCGCGCGTGCCGGTTCCCGCCCGGCAAGCCGGCCCGACACGAACACGACCCTAGCCATGGCCGAATTCACGACCTAGAAGGCTCGCGATTAGCCGATAGGGTGAAATGCGAACAGTCGGCCTTCTTTTTCCGGCAACCGAAACGCCGGTGTCGTTACTTTTCGGCGGCATCACAGTGCTCGAACGCCAGGCCCGGCAACTGCGCCGCGCCGGGGCGACACTGCTGTTCGCCATCGATATCGAACCCCTGACCGAATTGCCCGCCGGTGTCGAAGCGATCGGCCCGGGCGCGCTTGCCAGCCGGATCAACGCCAGCGACCGCGTCGCCACCATCGCCGCCGGGTTGATCATCGACGAACGCGCCATCGATGCGGTGCTGGCAGCGCCGGCGCCGGCGCTGCTGGTCTGCGACCCGGCGCGCCCCGATGCCGTGGCCATCGAGCGCATCGATTCCGCCAGCGCGGCCGCCGGGGTGATGGTGCTGCCCGGCACGCTGGTCATCGCGCAGGTGCTTGGCCTTGGCGAATGGGATCTGGCCTCGACGCTGATCCGAGCCACTGCCGCCGATCCGGCGACGACGCGGATCGATTTTCACGGCCTGCCGATTTATGCGCCGGCGCGGCGCCGCGACGCACCGATGTTGTGGCTGCGCCCCGATGAATCCGGTGCCGATGCCGCGACCCGGCAATTGATCAGCGCGGCGCAGAAGGGTTGCCTCGATTGGCCGGCGCGCTTCTTGCATCCCTGGCCCGAGAATCTGCTCGTGCGCCTGCTGGCGCCGACGCCGGTCACGCCCAACCAGGTGACCGCTGTTACGGCTGTTGTCGGCATCGGCGCTGCCATTGCCTTTGCGACCGGCTGGCTGTGGACAGGGTTGATCCTGGCGCTGGTCACCGGGCCTTTGGATGGTGTCGATGGCAAGCTGGCGCGCACCCGGGTGGAATTTTCGAAATGGGGCGATCTCGAGCATCTCGTTGACAAGCTTCTGGAATATGCCTGGTACCTATGCCTCGCCTGGTATTTTTCCGGCCTGCGCGGCACCGGGCTGCCCTGGGCGGTGGCGGCATTGATCATCCTGCCGGCGATCGCCGAAGCGGTGCAGGGCGAATTCTTCCGCCGCCTTACCGGCGTGCAGCTCGACGATGCCGGCGTTGCCGAGCGGCGCATTCGGCTGGTTGCCGGCCGGCGCAACACTTTTTTATGGACATGGGCAATTTTTGCCGCATCGGGCCTGTGGTTTGAAGGCTTTGTGTTGCTTTCCGTCTACAGTGTCGTCACCACCGGTGTCGCACAATGGCGCTTTTACAAGCGCTTGAGCGCCTATGCCCGTGCCCATGGTGAACGGATCGCCGCAAACTATGCGGCAACTGCTTACACCTTCTTGCCCCCGACGAACCTGTAGTCTAACTGCAACAAATCTCACTGGGGTCTGCGGCCCGCGAATCGTGCCGCGCGTAAAGGAACTTTCAACCATGTCGTCCATTCCCGTCGCCATCGTTGGCGTTGGCAATTGTGCTTCTTCGCTCGTCCAGGGCCTGTCCTACTATTCCAACGGCGGCTCGAACGACGAACAGGGCCTCATGCACTGGGATCTGGCCGGCTATCGCCCCAAGGACATCAACGTCGTTGCCGCCTGGGATGTCGATGCGCGCAAGGTCGGCAAGGATGTCAGTGACGCGATCTTCGAAAAGCCGAACTGCACGGCGGTATTCTGCGACCATGTCGGCAAGACCGGCGCGCTGGTCTCGATGGGTCGCATCCTCGACGGCGTTTCCGAGCACATGAATGCCTATCACCCCGACCGCCGCTTCGTCGTGTCGGACGCGCCTGAAGCCACCAAGGCATCGGTCGTGGAAGAACTGAAGCGCACCGGCGCCCAGGTGATGACCAACTATCTGCCGGTCGGCAGCCAGGAAGCCACTGAATTCTATGCCGATTGCGCGATCACCGCCGGTGTCGCCTTTGTCAACAACATCCCGGTCTTCATCGCATCGAACCCCGTATGGGCCGAACGCTTCCGCGCCGCCGGCGTGCCGATCCTGGGTGACGACATCAAGGCGCAGCTCGGCGCCACCATCGTCCATCGCACCCTGACCGACCTGTTTGCCAAGCGCGGCGTGTCGCTCGATCGCACCTATCAGCTCAACACCGGCGGCAACACCGACTTCCTCAACATGACCAATAAGGACCGGTTGGCCTCGAAGAAGGAATCGAAGACCGAAGCGGTGCAGTCGGTCGCCTTCACCCGCCTCGATGACGACAACATCCATGTCGGCCCGTCCGACTATGTCGCGTGGCAGAACGACAACAAGGTCTGCTTCCTGCGCATGGAAGGCCGCATGTTCGGCGGCGTGCCGATGAACATCGAACTGCGCCTGTCGGTCGAAGATTCGCCCAACAGCGCCGGTGTCGCCATCGACATGATTCGCTGCGCCAAGGTCGCGCTCGATCGTGGTCTCGGCGGCCCGATCCTCACGCCGTCGTCGTATTTCTGCAAGCATCCGCCGGTGCAGATCACCGACGACGAAGCCTTCACCCGTCTCGAAGCCTTCATCGCCGGCACTGCCGCCAACTGATCGGCCCGGGGCGGATGCCCCGCTGATGGGTACGGGGCTGATGCCCCTACGATGTAAAGGCGCCCGGGGCCTGCGAGCCCCGGCAGCCCGGAGGCGATTTTGCAGGCCATCATCCTTGCTGCCGGCATGGGCACGCGCCTGCGCAGCGTGTCGCCTTCGAAACCGCTCACGCTGATTGCCGGGCGGCCGCTGCTGCACCGCATCCTCGACAATCTCGCCAGCGCCGGCATCACCCGGCCGCTGGTCGTCACCGGCTATCGCGGCGATGAAGTCGGCACTGCCGCAGCGGCGTGGGAAGGATCCCAAGGCCAGCGCGCCGAAAGCCTGCACAATCCGCAGTGGGACCAGCCCAACGGCGTGTCGGTGCTCGCTGCCGCGCCGCGGCTCGAAGCGCAATCGCTGCTCATCATGGCCGATCATCTCGCCAGCCCCGGGGTCTATCGCACCGTCGCCGCTTCGGGCAGCCCCGACGCCGGGCTGGTGCTCGGCATCGACCGGCGAATGGGCCATCCCTGGGCCGATGAAAGCGATGTCACCCGAGTCGCCACCCGCCATGGCCGCATCATCGGCATCGGCAAGGGCATCTGCACCTATGACGCGCATGATTGCGGCGTCTTCCTGATCACCCCGGAACTGATGGCGGCGCTGGCACCGCTGACGGCGCCCGGCCTGTCCGATGGCGTGCGCCGCCTCGCCGCGCAGGGCCGCGCCCATGTCGTCGACATTTCGGCGCATGACTGGATCGATATCGATGATCCGCGCGCGCTGGCCTTTGCGGAGGCCTGGGTAAGCTAGAAGTGCCTCTGGCGGCTGGAGCCTCAGGCCCCAGACCCCGATCAGTCTTAAAACCGCTGGCGGAACTGCACTTCTACTGCCGCCTGGCGATCGCGCACGCCCGGCGTGTTGGGGCTGTCGCTCTGCACCCGACCTTCGACGCGGATGTCGCCGATGGCGGTCGGCAATTCTGCCCCCGCCGTCAGAATCGCGAATTTTTCCGAATTGGCCGACACGCGGTAGCTTACCGCCGGGCCGGGCGTGCCATCGGGGCGCGGAAACACAGCGAGCGGCGGATTGCCGAGATCGGTGACATTGATGTGCACCGATCGCACCGAGCCATACCAGCGCCGGTTGCGCATATCGGTGACTGCCGCCGACAGCGACAGGTTGCGGCTGTCGCCATCGGTCCAATGCCCGATCGGCCGGCCGCGATAGGTGAAGCCATCGGTGTAGATGCTGTTGTTATAGGCCGAAAACGGGTAGCGCGTTTCGCCGCCGGTGACGCCTTCGAGCGGGGTGCCATTGAACAGCGATACGGCATAGGTGTCGCTGTATTCCAGCGTCGCGATCCATGACGCGCCGCGCTGGCCGATCGGGCCCTGCAGCGTGGTGCCGACCAGCCGGGTGAATTGTTCGAGGATGACATTGTCGAAATCCTCGGCTTCGGCCTCGGCATAGAATTTGGCGCTTACCTTGCCGAAGCGCTGGACATAGCTGAGGTCGAAGCCGGCGATCTGGTTGCCGGCCTGATTGAAAAAGGCGTTGGGATCGCCCGGCGTCGGATTGTCCGAATTGCCGATACCGATGAAACTGTTCTTGAACTGGGTGAAACCGCAGGGCCTCCCCTGGCCGCACAGCATCTGGGCGCGGTTGAGGCCGATCTGCAAGCCCCTGGCGGGCGCAAAGCTCAACCGCGTGCCGAAGGTCAGGATATTCTTGAAATCGGCGCGCGGGCCATCGAGCACCCCGCCGAAGATTTCGAACTGCGTCGGCCCCAGCCAGCGCAGCACCGGAAAATCGATCGGGTCGGGGTTGAGCCGCTTGATACCGATCTTGGGCAGCGGCCGCGCGCTGTTCGACCAGAGCAGCGCACCATCCTGACCCGGGCCATACCATTGTTCGACATTGCCGCCATAGAGCGCCCAGTTGCCGAGCCGCACCGTCACGCTGGAGGGTTCGAAATGATAATAGCTGCGGTCGTTCTTCTGGTCGCTGCCGCTGCGCAGGCCGGCGCCGGCCGACACGCTGATCACCGATGAGTTGAACTCGATCTTGCCCGATCCATCGAACTGGCCGCGTGCCAGCGTGCCGAAATCGCGCGCCACCGACACTTCGTTGGTGCCGCTGATCCGCACATCGAGCACCACCGATTGCGCCGCGAGATCGGCGAGCCGGTCGAGCCGGTCGACCGCCGATTTGAGATAGGGATCGAGCTGGCGGCCATCGCGCGCCTTGTTTAGCCCGGTTTCGATCTGCGCCCAGGGCAGCGGCCAGCTATCGACAGGGCCATCGATCAGCCCGGCGGCGTGGAGCAGGCCGACATCCTGGCGCAATTGCCGGTCACCGACTTCGGCGAAAGGTCCGGCCAGCGCCGGCGCCGATGCACAAGCCAGCAGCGCGGCAAGGATGACGGGAAAACGCATGATCAACTTTCAACCGGGGGCAACGGCCCCGCCCGGGCGGGCAGGGCCGGTGCCGCCATCAACCGCGCGCGCTGAGCGGGATATAGTCGCGCGGGCCCGAGCCGGTGTAGAGCTGGCGCGGGCGGCCGATCTTCTGTTCGGGGTCTTCCATCATCTCGGTCCATTGCGCGATCCAGCCGACGGTGCGCGAAATGGCGAACAGGACGGTGAACATCGAGGTCGGGAAGCCGATCGCCGACATGACGACCCCCGAATAGAAATCGACGTTGGGATAGAGCTTCTTGTCGATGAAATAGGGGTCGGTGAGCGCGATATGTTCGAGCTCGCGCGCCACGTCGAAGATCGGATCGGCGATGCCGAGCTTGTCGAGGATGGTCTTGGCGACCCCGGCCATGACCTTGGCGCGCGGATCATAGCTTTTGTAGACGCGGTGGCCGAAGCCCATCAGGCGGAACGGATCGTCCTTGTTCTTGGCGCGGGCGATGAATTCGGGAATCCGGTCGGGCGTGCCGATCTCGCGCAGCATGTTGAGCGCGGCTTCATTTGCGCCGCCATGCGCCGGGCCCCAGAGGCAGGCGATGCCGGCCGAGATGCAGGCAAACGGGTTGGCGCCCGACGAACCGGCGAGGCGCACCGTCGAGGTCGAGGCATTCTGTTCGTGATCGGCCTGGAGGATGAGCAGTTTTTCCATCGCGTCCTCGACATCGGGATCGATGACATAGGGCTCGGCGGGCACGCTGAAGGTCATGCGCAGGAAATTGCCGGCGAAGGACAGCGAATTGTCGGGATAGACGAAGGGCTGGCCGACCGAATATTTGTACGCCATCGCCGCCAGTGTCGGCATCTTGGCGATCAGCCGGTGGCTGGCGACCATGCGCTGGTGCGGATCATGGATATCGGTCGAATCGTGATAGAAGGCCGCCATCGCGCCGACGATGCCGCACATGATCGCCATCGGATGCGCATCGCGGCGGAAACCGCGATAGAATTGCGCCAGCTGTTCGTGGATCATCGTGTGGCGGGTGATGTTGTTGGTGAATTCGGCATATTCGGCCGGGTTCGGCAGATTGCCGTTGAGCAACAGGTGCGACACTTCGAGGAAGTTCGACTTTTCGGCGAGCTGGTCAATCGGATAGCCGCGATACAGCAGCACGCCGGCGTCACCATCGATATAGGTGATCTTCGATTCGCACGCCGCGGTGCTGGTGAAGCCGGGATCGAAGGTGAAGCGGCCGGTATTGGCGTAAAGCTTGCGGATATCGATGACTTCGGGACCGACGGTGCCCTGCAGCACCGGATAATCCCTGGTATTGCCATCAACGGTGAATTGCGCCGGTCCGGTCATGCTGTTGCCCCTTGAAAAACGAAGGTTGCTGGAATGGAGGTTGCTGAAACGGCGGTTTCAGAAAAGGGTTGGGCCGGGTTCATCCCGCCCGACCGTCGATCACGTCATCGATGCGCCCCAGGGTCTCTTCGCGCCCCAGTGTCGCCATCACGTCGAACAGGCCGGGGGATTGCGTCGAACCGGTGACAGCGGCGCGCAACGGCTGCGCCACCTGTCCAAGCTTCAAGGCGAATTCGTCTGCCAAGGCCCGTGCCTGTTCTTCCACCGTCGCTGTCGACCAATCGGTGACCCCGGCAAGGCGCGCCCGTGCCCCCGCCAGAACCCCCGCTGGCACCGATGCTAGCAGCTTGGTCGCGCCATCGTCCATCGGAATTGGCCGGTCGCGCAGATAGAAGAGCGAGCCCGCCGCCAGATCGCCCAGATTGGGGGCTCGTTTCTTCAGCTCGGGCATGGCGCGCTGCAAAAGATCGCTGTCGGCCGCGGTCAGCGCCCGGCCCAGTGCGGCAGCGACCCGCGGCGCGATCAAGGCCACCAGCCGCGCATCATCGGCGGCGCGCAGATAATGGCCGTTGATATTCTCCAGCTTTTTCAGGTCGAAACGCGCCGGGCCGCGGCCGACCGCTTCGAGCGTGAACCATTCGATCGCTTCGGTACGGCTGATGATTTCGGCATCGCCATGACCCCAGCCAAGGCGCAGCAGGTAATTTTCCACCGCTTCGGGGAGCAGGCCCATTTCGTCGCGATAGGCATCGACCCCGAGCGCACCATGGCGCTTCGACAGTTTCGCGCCATCGGCGCCGTGAATCAGCGGGATATGGGCATAAAAGGGTTCGGACCAGCCGAGCAGGCGGATCATCGCCAGCTGGCGAAAGGCGTTGTTGAGATGATCGTCGCCGCGGATGACATGCGTCACCCCCATGTCGTGATCGTCGACCACCACGGCGAGCATATAGGTCGGCGTGCCGTCGGACCGCAGCAGCACCATGTCGTCCAATTCGGCATTGGCGACCGTGACAGGGCCCTGCACCAGATCGTTGATTGTGACGCTGCCCTCGCGCGGCGCCTTGAGGCGGATGACATAGGGCGCATCGTTGGGCCAATCGGTGCGATCGCGCCAGCGGCCATCGTAGCGCATCGGCTGCTTGGCAGCGCGCTGGGCTTCGCGCAGCGCCGTCAGTTCGTCGGGCGTCGCATAGCAGCGATAGGCATGGCCGTTGGTGAGCAGTTCGTGCGCCACTTCGGCATGGCGCGCGGCACGAGCGAATTGATAGACGACCTCGCCATCCCAATCGAGCCCGAGCCAGGTCATGCCATCGAGGATCGCCGCGATGGCGGCATCGGTGGAGCGCGCCCGGTCGGTATCTTCGATGCGCAGGCGGAAATCACCGCCGTGATGGCGGGCGAACAGATAGTTGAACAGCGCGGTGCGCGCACCGCCGATGTGCAGGAACCCGGTCGGCGACGGCGCGAACCGCGTCACCACCTTGTTGCCGGAAACGGGCTGGCTTGCGCCCATGGTCGATATGTCCAATGCTGAAAGGCGGAGGGGTAGCGGGTCGGGTCGTCAGGGTCGGAGCGATTGCCAAACGATGCCAAGCCCCAAGACCGGGCTGACTAGCAGAAGCATCGGCGGGGTTCAAACCGCCGCGGCGCTGCCGTGGCGCGACCGCTGGAGGGCGGTGATCGAGGCCGAACGCGCCGCGCTGGCGCTGTGGCTGCCGGTCGCCTTTGCCGCCGGGGTGGCGCTGTGGTTCGGCCTGCCGTGGCAATCGCAGCGGCTGGCGGCGGCGGTGCTGTTTGCCGGGCTGGGCCTTGCCGGGCTGTTGCAGCGCTGGCGGCCGCTGGCCATTGCCGCGCTGCTGGCGCTCGCCGGCATGGCGGTGGCGCAGGCACGAACCGCGCTGGTGGCGCACCCGGTGCTGGCGGCGCCGCGCGTAGTCACGCTGGCGGGCGCGGTGACCGCGGTGACCAGTTCCCCCCGATCGGAACCGCTGGCGGCTGACGCTCGCGCCGGCCGATCCGGCGTTGCCGCCGCTGGTGCGAATCAGCCTGGCCGGGGCGCCGCCGGCGGGGCTGGCCCCGGGTGCCCGCATCGGCCTGCGCGCCATCTTGCGGCCGCCGGCGGGCGCGGCGATCCCGGGGTGGCATGATTTCGCCCGCCGCGCCTGGTTCGACGGTATCGGCGCCAGCGGCTTTCCGCTCGGGCCGCTGGTCATCACGGATCCGGCGCCGCCGCCGCAGGGCGTGATCGCCCGGCTGGCGGCGGCGCGCGCCCTGCTGACCCAGCACATCCGCGCCGCGGTGCCGGGGGAGGCGGGGGCGATTGCCGCCGCGTTCGTGACGGGTGAACAGGGTGCCATTCCCGAGGTGACCAAGCAGGCGATGCGCGATTCGGGGCTGGCGCACCTGCTGTCGATCTCGGGGCTGCACATAGCGGTCGTCGTCGGCGGCACGCTGTTGTTGGTACGGCGACTGCTGGCGCTGTCGCCGTACCTGGCGCTGCGCCTACCGCTGCGCACGATTGCGGCCGCGGCGGCGGCGGTGGTCGGCATCGCCTACACGCTGCTCGCCGGGGCGGAGGTGCCGACGGTGCGCACCATATTGGCGACGCTGATCGTGCTCTTCGGCATGATCATCGGGCGCGAGGCGTTTTCGCTGCGGCTGCTGGCGGCGGCGGCGATGCTCATCCTCGCCGTGCGTCCCGAAGCGCTGCTCGGCGCGAGCTTCCAGCTCAGCTTTGCCGCGGTTATCGCCATTGTCGCGCTGTACGAATCGCCGCTCGGCCGCCGGCTGACCGTGGCGGGGGAGGATGAAGACCCGGTGCGTGCGCTGGGGCGCCATCTCGCGTCGCTGCTGGTCAGCGGGCTGGTCGCCGAATTCGCGCTGTCGTCGATCGGGCTGTTCCATTTCAACCGCGCCGGGGTGTACGGGGTGTTCGCTAATCTTTTTGCCATCCCCTGGACCAGCTTCGTCATCATGCCGGCGCTGATGCTGGCGTTGTTCGGCGAGATCATTGGGCTCGGTGAAATCGCCGGCATCGGCGGGCTGGCCTGGCCGCTGGTCGGCAAGGCGATGGCGGTGCTGGTGTGGGTTGCCGAAGCGACCGCGGCGATGCCGGGCGCCACGGTCCGCCTGCCGATGATGCCGGCGCCGGCCTATGCGCTGATCATCGCCGGCGGGCTGTGGCTGGCGCTGTGGCGGACGCGCTGGCGCTGGTGGGGCGCGGGCGTGGCGGCGCTGAGGCTGGCCATCGCACTGGCGGCGCCGCCGCCCGATCTGCTGGTATCGGGCGATGGCCGCAACGCCGCGCTGCGCCTGGGCGGCAACCGGCTCGGTTTCATCCGGCCGCGCACGGGGGATTTCCTGCGCGATGTCTGGGACGATGCGCTCGCTGCCGATGGCGATGTCAACCTGATCGACCTGCCCGGCACGGCGTGCAGCCGCGATGCCTGTGTCGCGCGCTTTGCCCGCGGCGGGCGCGACTGGCGGCTGCTGATCACCCTGTCACGCGATTATATCGACCGCCCGCGCTTCGAGGCCGAATGCGCCCGCGCTGATATCATCGTGTCCGATCGTCGGTTGCCGCGCTGGTGCCGGCCACGCTGGCAGCGCTTCGACCGCACGGCGCTGGCCGATAGCGGCGCCGTGGCGATCTGGCTGGGCAGCGGCCGGATTATCCGGGTCAACGACCGGGCGGGCGACCATCCGTGGCGGCCGGCAGCATTGCCGGTCGCTGCGGGGCGTCGGCAACATTCGCCGTTAGCGCATCGAAAAACCGGTTGAACGCCAGCGCGGCGGTAAAATCGATCGGCTGGCCGATATCGTCCTGCGGCTTGTGATAGCGGGTGCGATACCAGGTGCGGAAGCGCGCCTCCTCGGGGCTGCCCGGGTCATAGCCGAACATGAAGGCGATGGCCGGCACGCCGGTGGCAAGGAAGGGCGACGAATCGGTGCGGGTGATCATGCCGCGCACGGGCTCGAGGTCGGGACGCGGGGTGATGCCCATCGGTCCCGCCACGGCTTCGACATTGCGCATGAGGCTGCTGCGGTCCGAGCCGATGACGGTGAGGATTTTCAACGGAAACAACGGCCGGATCGCATCGAGGGTGATCGCCGCCGCCAGTTGTTCGCGCGGTACGCTCGGGTGATCGACGAACCAGCGCGAGCCGAGCAGGCCCTTTTCCTCCCCGGTGAACACCGCGAACAGCAGCGGCCGGCGAAAGCCCTTGCCGGCGCGGGCTTTCGCCAGTCGCACCAGCGTCGCGACATAGGCGGCATCGTCGAAGGCGCCATTGTAGATGCGGTCGCCCTTCACCGGCGTGCCGATGCCATAGCCATCGAGATGGGCATCGATGACGATGGTTTCGCCGGCCAGCGCCGGATCGGTGCCGGGCAGCAGCGCCAGCACATTGTCGCTGGAGAAATCGCGCTGCGAGACGGCGAGTTCGGCCTCGAGCCGCGTTGCGAGGTCGAACCTCGGCAAAGGCCGCACCGCGACACCCCCGGCGAGCAGCGCGCCGGCATCATGCCCCGACCCGGCAAGCAGCGCCGGCAGCGCCGCGGCGTTCAGCCTGATGACCGGCAGTGCGGCATGCGCTGGTGGCGCCGCGCCGCGCCGATCGATGCTGCGCGCATAGGCGACCGGCCAGAACCAGCTCGGTTGTTCCTGAGTGTAGCCGATATCGTCGATGTTGATGAGCCCGGCAGCGCCGGCCTTGGCCACCGCGCCCATCCGCGCCGCCGCCCCCGGCATGCCCGCCCGGCGGCCGCCGAAGCACAGCACGATCTTGCCCGCCACATCGGCGCCGACCTCGGCTGCGCCGCAATAGCCGCGGAACACCAGTGGCGCCGAAATCCGCGCCGGCAGCGTGTCGGTGGCGCGGATCGCCACATCGTGGAGAAAGCGCAGCGCCGTGGTGCGGCCATCGGCGCGGCGCACGGCAAAGCGCGTGCCAGCGCTTTCGACCCGGCTTTCGTGGAGCGGCACCGTCTGGCGAAATCCGCCGGCACCGCCCATTGGCTGCAACCCTGCCGCCTTGAACTGCGCCACCACCAGGTCGACGGCACGGGCATGGCCGGGCGAACCGGTGTCGCGGCCCTGCATCGCATCCGACGACAATTGCCCGACCAGCCGCCACCATGCCTTGGTGTCGGCATCGGCCGGCCCCGCGGCGAGCGCCGGCGCCGCGAGCGTGATGGCAGCCAGCGCCCCCAGCGCGCGCCGCATCACATTGCCTCGGGCATGCCGAGGTGCTGCAGGAAATCGACCTTGCCGACCGGAACCCCGTTGGCGCGCAAGATCGCATAGGCAGTGGTGGCATGGAAAAAGAAGTTGGGCAGGGCAAAGCCGGTCAGGAAGGCGGCGCCGGTGAAGCGATAGCCCATGCCGTTGGGGAATTTTAGCGCGATGTCGCGGGTCGCACCCTCGGCGATCAGTGCCGGGTCGACGCCCTCGATGAAGGCGATGGTGCGGTCGATACGGTCCTTCAGTTCGGCAAAGCTCGCTTCGGTATCGGCCATCGCCGGCGGGGTCAGCCCGGCGAGGCGGGCGACGGCACCCTTGGCGGCATCGGATGCCATCTGGAACTGGCGCGGCAGAGGATGCATGTCGGGCGCCAGCCGCGCCGCGAGCAGATCGGCTTCGGCGGCGTCACCCATCTTGTCGAGCCACGCGCGCATGTTGCCGAGCGCAGCGACGAAAACCGGGGCGGACGCGTCGTAGACCGAAAAAGTCATGCCAATTCTCCAGGCGGTGTGAACGCCGGCACGATAGAGGGATTTGCCGTGTCCGCCAGCATCAGGCCCAAGAAAAAACCCCGTCAGCCGGGCTGACGGGGGTGATTTTCTGGCGATGGGCGCGGGTTCAGATGCCCTTGGAAATCGCCGCATCGAGGTTGGCGCGCACCGCTTCGAAGAACTTCTCGGTGGTCATCCACGCTTGGTCGGGGCCGACTAGCAGCGCCAGATCCTTGGTCATCGCGCCCGATTCGACCGTTTCGATGCAGACCCGCTCGAGCGTTTCGGCGAAGGCGGTGACTTCGGGCGTGCCGTCGAGCTTGCCGCGATGCTTCAACCCGCCGGTCCAGGCAAAGATCGAGGCGATCGGGTTGGTGCTGGTCGGCTTGCCTTCCTGGTGCATGCGGTAGTGGCGGGTCACCGTGCCATGCGCCGCTTCGGCTTCGACCGTCTTGCCATCGGGCGTCATCAGGATCGAGGTCATCAGGCCCAGCGAGCCAAAGCCCTGCGCCACCATGTCCGACTGCACATCGCCGTCGTAATTCTTGCAGGCCCAGACGAACTTACCCGACCATTTCAGCGCGCTGGCGACAAGGTCGTCGATCAGGCGATGCTCGTAAACGATGCCAGCTTTCCGGTATGCCGCCTTGAAATCATTGACATAGACTTCTTCGAACAGATCCTTGAAGCGG
>JBILPK010000253.1:0-4197 GCA_044373875.1 Polymorphobacter sp. | reverse complement strand
TGTCCTGCAGCGCGCTTCCGCTGCCGAAGCATCGCTGCTGGATCTTCGAACGGCGCCTGCCGCTGTCCGCGCCAGCCTGACGGCGCCGCACGACCTTTATGGCCAGCAGCCGACGCATTCGCTTTCCATTGGCGAGGGGGCCGAAATCATTCTGTTCACGCGCACCGCAACACCCGCACTCCCCTGTGCTTCGATCCGCCAGAACTGACGCCCGGCACCGGCTCAGTGCGCTTTTCCGGCATTTGCCATCGCCTCGATCCGTGCAACCTCGGCTGTCCAGATATCGACCAGCTGCTGATGATGAAAGGCGGTGTCGGCCTCCACTTTTTTGCGGACGCTGGCCGGCGTGGGCGGGATGCCCGGGTCAACCGGCACGACGGTATCGGCATGGACGATTAGTTGAAATGTCGATCGTCCGACCTTCGCCGGACGCACTTCGTAACTGACATAGGCGGTAGGGCCGTTCAGGTAGCGCGCGGTCAGCGCGAGGAACCGCTGCTTGTCGTCGATCACGGTGAAATGCGCCTCGCGGCGGTCGACAACGCCCGCCTCGGTCTTTTCGGCGATTGTGCCGCCCAGATAAGCTCGGGGATCGCCTTCGACGCGGGTGACCTTGAAGCCCAGGTGCCTGAACTTGTCGCCGTCGACATACATTCGCTTCAGTTCGTCCCATAGAAAGGCCGGCGGAACTCCGACGTCCAGCGTGATGCTGTCGGTCAGGACAATCGGCGTGGTTGCTGGCGCGGCGCGCACGGTGCCGGTCAGCAACAGGCTTGTCGCCAGCGCGGTGGCAAAGGCAAAACGCATCGCTAGGACCCTTTTATAAAACCGGTTCCGGGGCCGGGCCGGTTCCGTGTTCTGCATCAGAACCGGTAGCGGCCGCCAACGCCGATAGTGCGCGGCGTCGTGAAGATCGGCTCGACAAAGCCGCCGAACGCCGGGTTGACCTGACGAATTTCGTTGAACAGGTTGCTGGCGAAAACATAAGCTTCAAAGGAGCGCGATCCGATGCCCAGCTTGGTATTGACGATGGTGCGCGCTTCATTGGGGGTCACGGTCTGGAAGCCGAGCGCACCGATCTGGCGCAGGATGATTGCAGCCTTGTCGGTATTGCTGATGTCTACATGCGCCATCAGGTTGAGCGTGTCGGTGATCTGCGGTGTGTAGTCGACCGCCACCGAGACAGTCCATTTCGGCACCAGGTCCAGCGGGTCACCTTTGAACTTGTCGACGCTGGTGGTCACAAACGTGACGTCGGTATAGCCGATATTTGCAGCAACCGACAAATCCTTGCTCGGTTTGGCCTGCATTGTGAAATCAGCGCCAAAGCCGTTGGCGGCGCCAGAATTGAAGACGGCAGTGTTGCCCTGTGGGGTAACGTTGGTTGACTGGATATCCTTGTAATCCTGATAGTAAACGGCGGTTTCCAGGTACAGGGTTCCACCGAGAAGGCTCTGCTTGGCACCGACTTCATATGTCCAGAGGCTTTCGGGACCGAAGGTGGGATTGGGAGAACCGATGGCCTGGTTGAAGCCGCCCGAGCGGAAACCGCGGGCCGCCGAGACATAGAAAATGCCCTTTCCGGCATGAACCGTCGCGGCAAAACGCGGGTTGAAGGTTTCGAAGCGCGCCGAGCCCGAAAAGGGTGTCAGCCTGGTGCCGCCGGGGGCAAAGGTGGTGACGAGGCTGTTGGCCTCGATCCTGTTGTTGAAGTAGCGGCCGCCCGCTTCGACCGTCAACCAGTCGCCAAGGTCATATTCGAGGTTGCCGAATACGGCCCAGATTTTGGACTTCTGGCTGGATACACTCAGGTCGTCCGGAATGACGCCTTTTGGCGTGTAGACGTTGGTCCCTGTCCCGCTCGTTTCGCCATCAGTATAAGACGTGCCGAGCACATAGCGAAACGGCCCTTTGCCATTCGAAGTGATGCGCAACTCCTGCGACCAGCGCTCCAGCGTGCCTGATGAATCAGAAATCGCCGCTTTAAAGATCGGCGCGCGAAAAAGCGTGTTGAAAAAGGCGCCGCTGTCGCGGACGTTTCGCTGGTTCTGCTTGAAATAGCCGGATACACTCAATAGCGTAAATGGACCAACATCATAGCTCGCCTGCAAGACACCAAGGCCATATTCCTGCAACTGCGGCGTCTGGGCAGTCTGGCGTGTATTGAAGCCATCGACAGAGAAGCCGATATTGTCTTGTTCAGACTTGTTGTAGAGGCCCAAGAGGCTGAATTCGAGCGATTCAGTCGGTTTTGCGAGCAATTTGGCGCGTGCGGTGGTGATTTGGCGGTCGTTTGCGTCCTTGCCGATGGGACCGTCGATCCAGCCGCCGATCTCACGTCGCGATGCGGCGACGCGCAGGCCGAGCTTGTCCCCGATGATTGGCACGTTGAGGACACCTTCGGCGCGGTATCCGACTTCGCCACGATCGATGGTGCTGACTTCGGCCAAGGCCGTGCCACTGATAGTGTTCAGATCGGGATCGGCGGTGATGTAGCGGATGGTGCCGCCCATGGAGCCTTCACCATAAAGCGCCGGCTGTGGCCCGCGCAGCACCTCGATCCGCGCCAGATCAAGCAATTGCACTTCTGGAGCGCCGGACGCGGCGAAATTATTGATCGAGAATTCGTCGATATAGTTGCCAACCGTCGGCAGGCCCAGATATTGCGAGACGCCGCGCAGCTGGATGCGCTGCGAGCCGGGGCCGATATCGACCATTCGCAAGCCGGGGACAGACGCCTGCAGTTCGTCGAGCGTCGTGACGTTGCGCCGTTCGATATCTTCGCGCGTGATGGCCGAAATGGCGACCGGAACCGTCGAAAGGGCTTGCGAGCGCCGCGATGCTGTCACGATGATCTCGGCGGAAGAAGCCGCCTCCGACGCGGCGGTCTGGGGTGCGGCGGGCGCATCTTGTGCCAGCACCGGGGCCGATAGTATCGACCCGGCCAACAGTGCCGCAGACATGCCCTTGGCAACAATTCGCCCGTTTGCATTCCCCATCTACTGCCCCCTTCAAGCTGCACGCGCTATCGGCAAAACCGAGTTACGCCGATACACTACTGCATCTTACAGGCCTGTGTCAAGGTGCCTCACCGACGAACGATCGGAGTCGAGGACGTCTCGCCGCCTGCGGCCCCTTGGCCAAGCGGGCGTCATTGGCTAGGGAAGATGAATGGTATCTTCGACCCGTAAGCCAAAACCTGCCGACCTCATGCCGGAGCAGCTACCGGCCCCAACGCTCAAGCAAGCGGAGGGTGAGAACCGGGGCCCGGTGGAGCGCGATTGGATTGCAGAAGCGCGCCAGATGCTGATCGAGGGCGGGGTGGCAGCCGTGCAGATCAATCCGCTGGCGGCGCGGTTGAAGGTCACGCGTGGCGGCTTTTATTGGCGGTTTCGCAACCGAAAGGACCTGCTCAACCACCTCTTGGAGGATTGGCGGAGCGGCAACTGCCGCGCCTTCATGATGGCGCTGGAGCGCGTGGGTTCACCACAGGAACGATATCGCCGGGTTGTGCGGATGCTGGTGGAAGAAAGGGATTTCGATCCCGCATTGGACACCGCCGTCCGCCAGTGGGGTACGGTTGACGCCGAAGTCCGCAAGCTCGTCAACCAGATCGACAACGAGCGCATCAACGGTTTCGTCAAGATATTCCTCGAGGCCGGCCAAGAAAGCACCGAGGCTACGGTGCGAGCGCGTGTCGTCTATTTCCATCAGGTCGGCTATTATGCGCTTGGTATTGATGAAAGCCGGGCGGAGCGTCGCCGTCTGATTTCGACCTACGACCGCATTTTGACGGGGTTTGCGCTGGATTGACGATACACTGCTGATTGCCGCTAGGATTGATCTCAGCCTTGGAGCATCAAAGACGGATCGCCATCGACCTGGTTCACTCGGCGGTCGTGACCCGTCACATCCGTACTGCCGGCATGATGCGCCGCGGCCCGATAGCGGACGTCGGTTAGTTATACGGCTCCCGTTCGCGCCACATCCATATGCTGGTTAGGCGTTCTCATCTGGGGTCGCGCTCGTTGCCGCGCATAATCTCGTCGATACCGAAACCTTCTGGACCTGGTTGGTCGGGAGCCCGGTTGACGATCTCAACCCGGCCAACGAAGTGGTGCGCCGATTGTCCGAGGTGTCGGCCGTCAGCCATGCCGAGATCAAGTCGCTAGCCGGGTCGTTGCAACGCGTGAGACT
>JBILPK010000055.1:0-18719 GCA_044373875.1 Polymorphobacter sp. | reverse complement strand
GCCGTGATGCGCAACACCGGCATGTCGGCAATCGCGGCACCATCGCGGGGGCCGATTTCGACCCCTTCGATGATCAGCCGGCCGCTCGCCGGCACCAGATAGGCGCGGCGGTCGGCACCCAGCCGGTATTCGGCGCTGTCGCCGGCCTTCAGCGTCGCGCCAAGCACACGGGCATTGGTGCGGATCGGCAGCGCGTCACCATCCTCGGCATAACCCGAGGCCAGCGTCACGAAGGCGCCGCTGCGATCGCCCTTGGGGAAGGGCTTGGCCCCCCAGGCCGGGCGCTCGCCGGCACGGGTCGGCATGATCCAGATCTGGAAGATGCGCGTCGCGACGTCCTCGTGGTTCCATTCGCTGTGGGTGATGCCGGTGCCCGCTGACATGACCTGGACATCGCCGGCTTCGGTGCGGCCCTTGTTGCCGAGATTGTCCTTATGGCTGATAGCGCCTTCGCGGACATAGGTGATGATTTCCATGTCGCGGTGCGGGTGCGGCGGAAAGCCGGTGTGCGGGGCGATGATATCGTCGTTCCAGACGCGCAGATTGCCCCACTGCATGCGCTGGGGATCATGATAGCCGGCGAACGAGAAATGGTGCCTGGCATCGAGCCAGCCGTGATTGGCACCGCCAAGGCTGGCAAAGGGGCGAAGTTCGATCATTTTCAATCTCCCAACAGGAAGCGCCGTAGCGCGTTGACGCCGATATAGGGCGCTTGCACCTCGCGAAAAATCCTGAAAATATCCGGCCAAATGTTCAGGATTATCGAATGACGCCCAATCCCGGCCTGCCGACCCTCGAACAGTTGCGCATCTTCCTTGCCGTCGTCGAAGCGCAGAGCTTCGCCGGCGCGGCGCGGCGGCTCAACCGTGCCATCTCGGTGATCAGCTATGGCATCACCAACCTCGAAGCCCAGTTGGGGGTCAGCCTGTTCGACCGCGAGGGTAGCCGCAAGCCGGTGCTGACCGAGGCGGGCCACGCCGTGCTCGTCGAGGCGCGGCGGGTGGCCGAAGGCGTCGACGGCCTGCGCGCCACTGTCAGGGGCCTGCTCGGCGGGCTCGAGGCGTCGGTCGATCTTGCCGTCGATGTCATGGTGCCGGCGACCAGGCTCGGCGCCATCCTGCGCGACTTTGCGGACAATTTCCCCACCGTCACGCTGCGGCTGCACGTCGAAACATTGGGCGCCATCACCGCGCTGGTCGTCGATGGCACCGCCGTGCTCGGGATTTCGGGGCCGCTGATCCAGGGTGTGACGGGGATCGAGGTGCGCGCCGCCGGCTCGGTGCTCATGGTGCCGGTGGCGGCACCGTCGCACCCGCTCGGGCAACTGGCCGCCATCCCGCCAGGCGCGGCGCGCGACCATGTCCAGCTCGTGCTCAGCGATCGCTCGCGCTACACCGAGGGTCAGGATTTCGCCGTGGTCTCGTCGCGCACTTGGCGGCTCGCCGATCTTGGTGCCAAGCACGCGCTGCTGCGCGAAGGCATCGGCTGGGGCAACATGCCCGTGCCGCTGGTCGCCGCCGATCTCGCCGCCGGCACGCTGGTCCGACTGGCGCTGCCCGATCATCCGGGCGGGCGCTATCGCTTTTCGGGAATGTGGCGGCGCGATGCGCCGCCGGGGCCGGCAGCGGCGTGGTTGCTGGAAGCGTTCGTGGCGCGCGGGCTGGCGGATGCGGGCGAGGCAATGACGGATATCTGATTTTCCCTCTCCCCCCTGCGGGAGAGGCGAGAGACGGCGCAGCCGGCCCGGGTGAGGGGTAAGCGCGTGTCACCGCACGCAGCCCCCCCCCTCACCCCGGCGCGCTGGCGCGCGTCTCGCCCTCTCCCACGAAGGGAGAGGGGCTACACTGCCAGATTATCGATCAGCCGCGTCGTCCCCATCACCGCCGCCGCCAGCAACCGCGCGCCCGGGGTGACGGCGCGCAAGGGGGTCAGGCGTTCGCCATCGACCAGCTCGAAATAATCGATGCGCGCAAAGCCGGCCGCCGCGATCCGGCGTTCGCCCGCGGCCAGCGCCGGGGCGACATCGCCGCCAGCGCGCAGCGCTTCGCGGGCGCGGGCCAGCGCTTGCGGCAACGCCACGGCGCGGGCGCGTTCATCGGCGGTGAGGTAAAGATTGCGCGACGACAGCGCCAGGCCATCGCTGTCGCGCACGATCGCCGCACCGATGATTTCCGTCCCCAGATCGAGATCGGCGACCATGCGCCTGATGATCGCCAGCTGCTGCCAGTCCTTTTCACCGAACACCGCGACATCGGCGCGCGCGGCGGCAAGCAGTTTCGACACCACCGTCGCGACGCCATCGAAATGCCCCGGCCGCGCCGCGCCGCACAACAGGTCGGGCAGCGCCGCAACACGGACATAGCTGGCGAAACCCGGCGGATACATGGTGGCAACCGTCGGCGCATACAGCAGCTCGCAGCCCGCGGCGCGCAGCTTGGCAGCATCCCCCGCCTCGTCGCGCGGATAGCGATCGAGATCCTCGGTCGGGCCGAACTGCTTGGGGTTGACGAAGATCGAGGCCGCCACCTTGTCGGCTCGCTTGAGCCCTTCCGTCACCAGCGCCAGATGGCCGGCGTGGAGCGCGCCCATGGTGGGCACAAATGCGACGCGGTGCCCGGCGCGCTTCCAGGCTTCCATGGCGCCGGTTAGCGCTTGCGGGGTGCGCACGATCTGCAGCGTGTCGGTCACCGGCGGCCTTTCTGTTGACTTCGCCGCGCGCCTGTGTGCGAAACACAAGCGGTTGGCAAGCATATCGGGGTTGCATGACGACAGAGAACACGAAGGCAGAACGGGGTCGGGCACACATCATCGTGCTCGGCAATGAAAAGGGCGGATCGGGCAAATCGACCACCGCCGTCCATATCGGCGTGGCGCTCGCCCATGCCGGTTTTCGCACCGCGATGCTCGATCTCGATTCGCGCCAGCGCACCGTCGCCCGCTATCTCGAAAACCGCGTCGCCTTCGCCCGGTCGCGCGATCTCGATTTGCCGACCCCCGATATCGCCGTCATCTCCGATGGCCCCGACGCGCTCGCCGAACTGGCACTGCGGCTCGAACAGGCTGCGGGCTTCGATTTCATCGTCATCGACACGCCGGGGCGCGATTCCGAACTCGGCCGCGCCGCGCTCGCTCGTGCCGACACGATCATCACGCCGATCAACGATAGCTTCGTCGATTTCGACCTGATCGGCCAGGTCGATCCCGAAACCTTCACGGTCAAGCGCCCGAGTTTCTATGCCGAGCTGATCTGGGACGCCCGGCGGCAGCGCGCGAAGGCCGATGGCGACACGGTCGACTGGGTCGTGCTGCGCAACCGCCTCGCCTCGCTCGAAGCGCGCAACCGCAAGCGTGTCGGCGCGGCGCTCGAGGCGCTGTCGAAGCGCGTCGGCTTTCGCGTTGTCGGCGGTCTTTCCGAGCGTGTCATCTTCCGCGAATTCTTCCCGCGCGGGCTCACCCTCCTCGATCGCGCCGCGCTCGATGATTTCAGCCTCAGCCATGTCGGCGCCCGGGCCGAATTGCGCGCGCTGATCGCCGCGCTCGCCCTGCCCGGCTGGGATGCCGAGAAACTCGCCTGAACGATGGGGCTGGCGCTCATCCTTGCCGGCGTGCTGGCGTGGTGGCTGCACAAGCGCGGCGAGCTGTTGCCCAATCTGGCGCGGCTCGGCGGCACCGGCGCGGCGCTGCTACTGGCGCTGAAACTGCTCGAAGGCGGGCCTCTGCTCGGCGCCGGGGTGGCGGCGGCGGCCGGGGCGTGGTGGTGGCACAGCCGGCGGCGGCGGCCGGGCACCATCCGACCCGACGAAGTCCGGGCGCTGGCGACGCTTAATCTTGCCCCGGGGGCTCATCCCGAAGCCATCCAGTCGGCCTGGCGGCGCGCCATGGCGACGGCCCATCCCGATGCCGGCGGCAGCGACGCCGCCGCCAGCGCGCTGACCGCCGCCCGAGATTTGTTGCTGGCAAGGCAACCAAAGCCCTAACGCGTTCGTAAAAAAAAATGAATTCGTTGCACATTACACCGGCGGCTGGCATCGCCTTGCTGCAGCGCAGCGCATCGCATCGAAGCAAGCGGAGACAAACGTGACCCCCAAGCAGCACGGCTTTCACCCGACATCCCTGCGCGAATACGACATCCGCGGTCTGGTCGGCGACACGCTGACGGAGGCCGATGCCTATGCCATCGGTCGCAGCTTCGGCACCATCATCGCGCGCAGTGGCGGGTCGCGGGTCGCCGTCGGCTATGATGGCCGCACCTCGTCGCCGGTCTTCGAAACCGCGCTGGTCGCGGGCTTGAACGACGCCGGCATCGAAGCGGTCTGCATCGGCCTCGGCCCCACGCCGATGCTGTATTATTCGGTCTACGAACTCGCCTGCGACGGCGGCATCATGATCACCGGCAGCCATAATCCGCCGGCGTACAACGGCTTCAAGATGATGCTGAAGGACCGGCCGTTCTTCGGCGCCGATATCCGTGCCCTCGGCGAAATGGCCGCAGCGGGCGACTGGGCAAACGGTGCCGCCGGCAGCAGCCGCATCGACATCATGGACCGCTATGTCGACCGGCTGTTGCAGGGCTTCGACACGACCCGCGCCTTCACCATCGCCTGGGATTGCGGCAACGGCGTCGCCGGCCCCGTCGTCGAACGGCTGGTACAGCGCCTGCCCGGTACGCATCACCTGATGTTCACCGAAGTCGATGGCAATTTCCCCAACCATCACCCCGATCCGACCGACGAAAAGAACCTTGCCGATCTCAAGCGCGTCGTCGCCGAAGAGGGCTGCGATTTCGGCCTTGCCTTCGATGGCGATGCCGATCGGCTTGGCGCGATCGACAGCCTCGGCCGCGTCGTCTGGGGTGACCAGCTGCTCGGTATTCTCGCCGAACCGGTGTTGAAGGCGCTGCCCGGCGCGACGATCATCGCCGATGTGAAGGCCAGCCAGGCGCTCTACGACCGCATCGCCGAACTCGGCGGCAAGCCGCTGATGTGGAAGACCGGGCACAGCCTGATCAAGGCCAAGATGAAGGAAACGGGCAGCCCGCTTGCCGGCGAAATGTCGGGCCATATCTTCTTCAAGCACGAATGGTACGGCTTCGATGATGGCATCTACGCCGGCATCCGGCTGATCCGTGCCGTCGCCGCGCTGGGCGGCTCGCTGACCGCGCTCAAGGACGCCATGCCGGTGATGGTCAACACGCCGGAGCTGCGTTTCCAGTCGTCCGAAGACCGCAAGTTCGAAGTCGTCGCCGAAGTACTGGCGCGGCTGAAGGCCCGCGGCGCGACGGTCGACGAAACCGATGGTGCCCGCGTCACCAGCGCCGATGGCTGGTGGTTGCTGCGCGCGTCGAACACCCAGGACGTGCTCGTCGCCCGGGTCGAGGCACGCGATGCCGCCGCGCTGGCGCGGTTGCAGGCCGAGCTTGATGCAGCGCTCGCCGAATCGGGCGTGGCGCCGACCGTCGTCGGCCACTAGCCACCCTAAATGCTGCAAGATCCGGGGTCATGCTGCACCGCAACATGACCCCTTGAAATCGCTTTCGACTCCCGTTATGTTGCGTTGCAGCAAGAACGTGGAGTTTCGCATGTCGATCAAGCCGACCACTGCACCCAAGAAGGCCCGCGCCCCCCGCGCGGCCAAGCCGGCCGTGGCCGCCAAGGTTGAAACCGCATTGCCGGTCGCGGCCCCTGTCGTCGCCACGCCTGTCGTCGCCACGCCTGTCGTCGCCAAGCCTGGCGTCGCCAAGCCGGTTGCGGCGCCGGTTGCCGTCGCAACGCCTTTGGTCGCCAAGCCGGCTTCGGTAACCAAGCCGGTCACAACGAAGCCGGCCACAACCAAGCCTGTCGTCAACAAGCCTGTCGTAGCCAAGCCGGCCACGCCGGTGCTGCGCAGCGTGCCCATCAGCGTCGCTGCCTCTGCTCCCAAGGCCGAAGCTCCGCGCCCCCGGCCTGTCCTCGCGTCCGTAACCACCCCACCCACCCTCATGTTCAAGGAGAGCCTTATGGCCACCGCATTCGAAACCAACCCGGAAAAGATCGCCGAAACCCTCAAGGCCGGCGTTGCCCAGCTCAGCACCAGCGCCGAAGCCGCAATGACCAGCGGCAAGGCTGCCATGGAGCAGATCACCGCCAAGTCGAAGGAAGCGGTTGAAGGCAGCATGAAGTCGCTCGACGAGATGACAGAAATGGCGCGCGGCAATGTCGAAGCGCTGCTGGCGTCGGCCCGCACCGCCCAGTCGGGCATCGAAGCCATCGTCGCCCATGTCAGCGAAGTGTCGAAGAAGAGCTTCGAAGAAGCCAGCACCATCGCCAAGTCGATGCAGGGCGCCAAGACCGCCAACGAAATGATGCAGATCCAGACCGAATTCGCCAAGGCGCAGTATGACAGCGCCGTCGCCGAAATGTCCAAGATGACCGAAATGATGGTCAAGCTGTCTGGCGAAGCCATGGAGCCGATGCAGAACCGCATCGCGCTGGCCACCGACAAGATGAAGACGCTGTTCAACAAGTAAAAACTGTTGAAACCGGATGGGGCGGGTGCGGCGACGCGCCCGCCCTTTTCTGTCGGCGCTTCCCGCCTTATATAGGGCAATGAATTCCCGCCCGGAGCAGGCCCCCCCAGCAATGACCCTACCCATCACAGCGAGCGATTCCGATCGCAAGGACGGCGATACCGGCATCGGCGTCGCCACCAAGACCAAGCCAAAAACCGCCAAGCCATCGCTCTACAAGGTGCTGCTGCTCAACGACGACTACACGCCGATGGAGTTCGTCGTCCTCACCCTGCAGCGCTTTTTCAAGATGGACATCGAAGCCGCCACCCGCGTCATGCTGCACGTCCACCAGCGCGGGGTCGGGGTTTGCGGTATCTTCACCTATGAAGTTGCCGAAACCAAGGTCAGCCAGGTCATCGATTTCGCGCGGGAACATAATCACCCGCTGCAATGCACGATGGAAAAGGACTGAGCTGCTTCCATCTCCCCTCCCTGAAAGGGGAGTCGCAGACGGCGCGTAGCGCCAGCGGCCGGGGGTGGGAACAACCTCCCCGACGCAACTTCCTTCTGGCAAAAAGAACCCACCCTCGACCCCTCCCTTTCAGGGAGGGGAGAAGAAAAACACACCTCCCGCTCCGCGTGGGGAGAAGGAAGCCATGACCCACCTCTCCAGCTTCGCCCCCGGCGTCCACGCCGTCATCATCGGCGCCTCGGGCGGCATCGGCGCGGCCTTTGCCGACCTGCTCGAAAACGACCCGCAGGTGGCCCGCGTCAGCCGCCTGTCGCGCGCCACCGGCCTCGATCTCGCCGATCCCGCCAGCATCACCGCCGCCGCGGCAGCCCTCCCCACCCCGCCGCATCTCGTCATCGTCGCCACCGGGCTGCTCCATGACGCGGCTTTCACCCCCCCGATCACCCCCGAACGCGACCTGCGCCAGCTCTCCGCCGCGGCCCTGGCGCGCAACTTTGCCATCAATGCCACCGGCCCGGCGCTGGTGGCGCAGGCGTTCGTGCCGCTGTTCCCGCCCAAAACCCGCAGCGTCTTTGCCGCCCTGTCGGCGCGCGTCGGCTCGATTTCGGACAATCGGCTCGGTGGCTGGCACGCCTATCGCGCGTCAAAGGCGGCGCTCAACCAGTTGCTCCGCACCATCGCCATCGAAACCGCGCGCAAGAACCCGCATGCCATGGTGCTCGGCCTCCACCCCGGCACCGTCGATACCGACCTGTCGAAACCCTTTCAGCGCAATGTGAAGACGCTGTTCACCCCGGCGCATTCGGCCGCGGCCCTGCTCGGGGTCATCGATGCCGCCACCCCGGCGCAATCGGGGCTGCTGCTCGATTGGGCTGGCGCGGTCATTCCTTACTGAATGGACAGGCCCGCCCGCCTCGCCTAGCCTGCCCGTAATGGCCAGCATCCCAGCCCCGGCAGCGACCGAAACCTCCGGCCTGGTGCGCAGCATCGGCCCTGTCGCGCTCACCGCCACCTTCATCGGCGTCCTGATGGGCAGCGGCATCTTCACCCTGCCGGGGCCGATGGCCGCCGCGGTCGGCAGCTATGCGCCGCTCGCCTATCTCGCCTGCGCCATTGCCGTCGGCTCGGTGCTGATCTGCTTTGCCGAAGCGTGCAGCCGCGTGCCGGCCGCCGGTGGCCCGCAGGCCTTTGTCGAAGTCGCGTTCGGGCCTTATTGGGGCTTCCTGACCGGCGCCTTCAACTGGGCGAGCGCGGTGCTGGGTGTCGCCAGCGTCGCGGCGGCGGCGGCCGATGCGCTCGGCACTGCCATCCCGGCGCTCGCCACCGGCCCGGTCCGCAGCCTCGCGCTGGTCGGCTGGTTCATCACCCTGGCGCTGATCAACCTGCGCGGCGTCGGCTTTGCGGCGCGTTTCGTCATGCTGGTGACAAGCATCAAGCTCGTGCCGCTGGCGCTGTTCGTCGGGGTCGGCATCTGGTTCATCGCGCCGGGCAATCTCACCCTGCCCCTGATAACCGGCGGCAGCAGCGCCGATATCGGCCGCGCCGCCATCCTCGGCATCTTCATGTTCACCGGCGTCGAAAACGCGCTGGCGATATCGGGTGAGGTACGCGAGCCGGCGCGCACGATTCCGCGCGCCGTCATCGCTGCGCTCGCGCTTTATGCCGGCCTGTGCATCGCCGTGCAGATCGTCGCGCAGGGGCTGCTCGGGGCGGCGCTGGCCGGCGCCGTGGCGCCGCTGCCGCTGGCGATGGCGCAGATATCGGCGCCGCTCGCTGTCATCGTCGCCGCCGGCGCGGTCATCTCGATGCTCGGTTATACCGCCGGCGATTCGATCGGCACGCCGCGCATGCTCTTCGCCATGGCGCGTGACGGCTTCCTGCCGCGCGCCCTCGGGCGCGTCCACCCGCGCAGCCATAGCCCGTGGGTGGCGAGCTTCACCCATGCCGCGCTGTGCGCCGGGCTGGCGGTATCGGGCAGTTTCACCGCGCTCGCCATCGTCGCGACGCTGGCCTGTGTCATGGTCTATTTCGTCGGTTGTGCCGCGGCGCTGCGGCTGCGCGCTCTGGGCGTCGCCACCGCCGGCACGCCGGTGCGGATACCGGCGTTGCCGCTGATCGCCGCGATCGGCATCGGCTCGATGCTGTGGGTAACGGCGCAATCGACGCAGGCTGAAGCCATCGGCATCGCGGTGTTCACGTTAGTGGCGAGCCTGATCTACCGTTTTCGCCGGATACCGATGACAGCGGTTTGACCTGCCCCACACGAAGCAAAACGGTTACCAAATCATGTCTTCCGCTGTTGGCGGCGGCGGAATTCGGATCACGAAATGCACCGCGAACGTGTAAACTTCGTCAACTTCGGGTCAGAACGCCTTGGCTTCGGCATAGGCGGCCAGCGCCCGCGCCCGGCCTTCGGCATGGCCGACAATCGGCTGCGGATAGCTGCGCCCCAGCGTCACCCCGGCGGCGCGCAGCATCAACGGCTCGGCATCGAAGGGCGCATGGATATCGGCATCGCGCAGGTTGGCCAGTTCGGGCACCCATTGCCGGATATAGGCGCCGGCATCGAACTTGGCGCTTTGCGTCACCGGCGCGAACACCCGGTTGAACGGCGATGAATCGACCCCCGAGCCCATCACCCATTGCCAGCCAAGCGAATTGGCCCCCAGGTCGGCATCGACGAGGCAATCCCAGAACCAGCGTTCTCCATCGCGCCAATCGATGAGCAAGTGTTTGACGAGAAAGGAGGCGGCGATCATCCGGACGCGATTGTGCATCCAGCCGGTGGCCCATAATTGCCGCATCCCGGCATCGACGATGGGGTAGCCGGTGCGGCCTTGCTGCCAGGCTTTCAGCTCTGCCGGGGCATCGCGAAAGGCGATGGCGTTGAATTGCTCGCGGCCGGGCTGGTCGGCGTGGTCGGGGAACTGGTCGAGGATGTTGGCAGCGAAATCGCGCCAGCCGAGCTCGCGCAGATAGGGTTCGGCCTGCGCCGGGGGCACCGCATCGGCAACGGCATGCCAGACGCTGCGGACCGAAATTTCGCCGAGCGCCAGATGCGGCGACAGGCGCGACGAGCCTTCCTTCGATGGCAGGTTGCGGGCGGTGTCATAGTCCGCCGCCGCATCGAGAAAGTCCGCCAGCCGCGCCGCCGCGCCGGCTTCACCGGGGGTCCACATTTCGAAACCGGCGGCCCAGTCGCGGCTCGGCAGCAGCGCCAGATCGGTGAGTGTGTCGCCAGCGGGCGGCGGCGCAAAGTCGATGGCTTCCGGCGCCGGGATCGGTTGCGGCGGCGGCATCCGCTCGCTCAGCTTGCGCCACCACGGCGTGAAGATGCGATAGCGCCCGCCAGTCCCGGCGAGCACGCTGTTCGGCGGCGCCAACAACGCGCCGTGATAGCGCTTCAGGGTGACCGCCTTGGCGACCGCCGCGTCCTGCGCCTTGGCCCAGGCTTCGTAATGGGTGAGCGTATGAACCGCCTCGGCGCCGATGCGGCGCGCCACCTCGGGGACCACGACGCCGGCCGCGCCGCGCCGCAGGACGAGAGCGCCGCCCCGTTCAGCGAGGTCGCGCCCAAGCGCCTCCAGGCTGTGGTGCAGCCACCAGCGCTGCGCCGCGCCCATCGCCCAGGCCCCCGGGGTTTCATCATCGAGCACGAACAGCGCCACCACCGGACCGGCGCGCGCCGCCGCAGCGACGGCAGCATGGTCGGCGAGCCGGAGATCGTTGCGGAACCAGATGAGATGCGGGGCTGACATGGCGCTGTCATACCGGCTAAAGCGCAGCATTGTCGCGGTACAAACCGCTCCGCAGAAAGCGCCCAAATGCCGCAACTGGCCTATGTCGATGGCCGCATCGTCCCGCTCGCCAACGCCAGCGTCCCTGTCGAGGATCGCGGCCTGCAATTCGCCGACGCGCTGTACGAAGTCGCCGCCGTGCTGAATGGCCGGCTGCTCGACTGGCCGCAGCATCTCATCCGGTTGCGTCGCGGGCTGGCGGCGCTGTTCATCGATTTCCCGATGTCGGACGCGGCGCTGACCTTGCAGGCGAAGCGCCTCATCGCCGCCAATGGCCATGCCGATGCGATCATTTATCTGCAAGTAAGCCGCGGGGCGGCGCGGCGCGACCATGGCTTTCCCGCCGATGCCCATGCCTCGCTGATCATGACAGTGCGGCGCTTCGATTTTGCCCAGCGGGTCGCGCAGCAGCGCAAGGGGGTGGCAGTCATCACCATCAATGACATGCGCTGGCGGCGGGTCGACCTGAAGACCACCGGCCTGCTCGCCAATGTCATGGCGAAACAGGACGCCCGCGCCGCCGGGGCCTTCGAAGCCTGGCTGGTCGGCCCCGATGACGTGGTGCGCGAAGGCAGCTCGACCAACGCCTGGATCGTCAAGGACGGAACGCTGATCACCCATCCGCTGTCGGAATCGATCCTGCCCGGCATCGCCCGCGCCGCCTTGCTGCGGCTCGCCGCCGGTGCGGGGATCGCCATTGCCGAGCGGCCATTCACGCTCGCCGAAGCGCTGGCAGCCGATGAAGCGCTGCTGACGTCGACCACGGCGCCGCTGCTGCCGGTCGTCAGGATCGATGGCCAACCCATCGGCAGCGGCAGCCCGGGGCCGATCGCGGCACGACTCGCGGCGTTGGTATGGAGCGATGTCGCGGCGCAAACCGGCTGGCAACCACCCGCCTGACACGAAAAGGGGGAGCGCGCCGGCTCCCCCTTCCCGTTGCTTTGCGCTGGTTTACATCACCGGCGGCGGTGGCGGCATGTCATCCATGCCGCCGCGCTTGCCGCGCCAGCCCTTCATGCGGCTTTCCATCCGGGTCTTCATCGCCCGCGCATCGGCAACAAATGCCTTGCGATCGGCCACCGACAGCTTGCCGAAGGCCGCCAGCATCGCCGCCTGGTGGCGCTCGCGGCTGGCGCTCGCCGCATTGCGTTCATCGTCGAGCGCCTTCTTCAGCGCACCGGTATCGAGCCGCTCGGCTTCGAGCAGGGTCAACATCCGGTCGCGCGCGGCCTTGACCTGGTCGCGCTCGGCGCGGCGATCACCACCGGCGCGCATCGCCTCCATCATCGTCTTGCGGCCGGCTTCGCTCATCGAAGCGAACATGCCGCGGCCATGCATGCCGCGCTGACCATGGCCCATGCCGGGCATGCCTGCCCCGGGCGGCGGTGGCGGCATCTGCGCCGCAACCGGTGCGGCGGCGGCGAGCAACAGGGCGATCATCGCGCCACTGCGGGCAACAATCTTCATATCAGTGCATCCTCATCAACAGTTGGCGTAAACACAGTTGCGAACACATCGGCATCGCTGCCAAAGGCGTCGCCTTCCGCCGTGGCCAACTGCACGGCGGTTTGGGTGGAAACGGTTTCGACCATCGGGTCCGCCGCAGGTGTGACCGGCGCCAGGAAAGCGATGCCGGCGGCGATAGCGGCGGCCACCAACCCGCCCGCCCACCAGCGCCGCGCCGGCGCCAACGCCGAGCGGCGAGCCGACGCCAGCGTTTCGACAGGCAGGCGCGTGATGGAGGCAAGGTCGATGCCGGCCGGCACCGCGGCTGCCGCCCACTCCGCCAGCAAGCCATCGAGCCCGCGCGCATCGGCAAGGGCAGCGGCAACCATGGCATCGCTGTCGGCCAGCGCCAGCAGCGCGGCGGCTTCGATCGCCGGCCAGCGCGCCGCATCGCCGCCATGAACGGCAATGATTTCGAGGGCACGGTCGCGGGTCACGTCTGGGGTTCCATTTCAATCAGCTTTCGCAATTCCATACGGGCGCGGCCCAGCAATCCCTCGACAGCCTTGGGTGTCGTCTCCAGCGCATCGGCGATTTCCGCCATGCTGAGGCCATCACCATGGAACAGCGCCAGCGCGGCGCGTTGGCGGGGGGCAAGAGTCGCCATGGCGGCATCGAGCCGGGCGCGACGATCATTGGCGGCGGCCTGTTCGAATGGATCGGGGGCGCTGCTGGCGACATTATCGGCTTCCGACAGCGGCGCGACCAGCTTGAGCGAGCGACGCCGATCGAGGCAGAGATTGACGACGATGCGGCGAAACCAACCTTCTACCGAGCCGCGTGCCGGATCATAGCGCGCAGCCATCGTCCACATACGGGTCAGCGCGACCTGGACGACATCTTCCGCCCCGGCGCGATCGTTGAGGGTGCGGTCGGCCAGCCTGAGGCCCGGCGCCTGCAAGGCCCGCGCCAGCTGGTTGAAGGCCATGGCATCGCCATCGACAACGCGCGCCATCAGCAACGCCAGGGGCGTCTGGGCGGTCATCGCCGGAGGCAGGGGCATGGGGCGCATCTGAACCCCTTACGCCCCACCGGCTGAACTTCCCCCGCGCTGCTAGAGGTTCGGGCCCCGCGCCGGCTTGACATCCCAGCCTTGGCCCTTGCTGAGCAGGGCGCCCAAGTCACCCGAACGACCCGCGGTGATGCGCTCGTTCTGGACGTGGACTTCGGCTTCGAAGCTCGGCGCCGGGTCGCAATAAAGCACGCCTAATGCCTTGGGGAATTCCCCGAACGGCATTTCGACGAGCAGCTGCGCCAGCAGATGGTTGGTCTCGTCGTGGAGCAGCACCTGCGAGACATCGCCATCGACGATATCGATGACCGACAGGCGCACGTGATCGCGATCGAGCCGCAACCCCTTGGCGCCGTTGGCGAACAGCAACGGCTTGCCATGTTCGACCCAGATCTGGTTGTCGGGCGCTGCCTTCTTGGCGGTGAACTTGGCAAAGACGTCGTCGTTATAGACGACGCAATTCTGGAAGATCTCGACAAAGCTGGTGCCCTTGTGGGCATGGGCGCGCTTGAGCACCTCGGGCATGTTCTTTTGCGCCGTGTCGATGGTGCGCGCCACGAAGCGCGCCCCGGCGCCCATGGCAAAGGCGCACGGCGCCAGTGGCCGGTCCACCGAGCCGAACGGCGTCGTCGGCGACTTGGTGCCGATCTGCGAGGTCGGCGAATATTGGCCCTTGGTCAGGCCGTAGATCTCGTTGTTGAACAGCAAAAGCTGCACATCGAGGTTGCGGCGCAACAGGTGGAGCATATGGTTGCCGCCGATGCTCAGCCCGTCGCCGTCGCCGGTGACGATCCAGACATCGAGATCGGGGTTGGCAAGCTTGATCCCCGTCGCGATCGCCGGCGCCCGGCCATGGATCGTATGGAAGCCATAGGTTTCCATATAATAGGGAAAGCGCGACGAGCAGCCGATGCCCGAGACGAACACGGTGTTTTCCCGCGCCGTACCGATGTCCGGCATGGTGCGCTGCACCGCCTTCAGGATGGCATAGTCACCGCAACCGGGGCACCAGCGCACTTCCTGGTCGCTGGCCCAATCGTCGGGCTTGGTGGCGGGCGCGATGGGGGTGACGGCGTTCATTTCAGCATCTCCGCGATGGCGGCTTCGATTTCGGCGATCTTGAAGGGCTGCCCGCTGACCTTGTTGAGCGGCTTGGCATCCACCAGGAACTGATCGCGCAGCATCGTCTTCAACTGTCCGGTGTTCATCTCGGGCACCAGCACCTTGTCGAAGCCCTTGAGCAACGCGCCGAGATTGGCCGGGAACGGCCACAGATAGCGGATATGGATATGCGCGACGTCATGGCCTTGGCTGCGCGCCCGCTGCACTGCCTTGCGGATGGGGCCATAGGTCGAGCCCCAGCCGACGACGACGAGCCGGCCCGTTTCGTTGCCGACATCGACCGCCTGCGCCGGAATGAACTTGGCCACCCCATCGATTTTGGCCTTGCGGATGTCGGTCATCGCCTGGTGGTTGGCGGGTTCGTAGTTGATGTTGCCGGTGTCGATGGCTTTTTCGATGCCGCCGATGCGGTGCATCAGCCCCGGCGTGCCCGGCCGGATCCAGCGGCGGCCGAGCGTTTCGGGGTCACGCGCATAGGGCAGCACCCGGCCATCGGGCTCGGGCTCCTCGGTGAAATGCGCCGGAAACGGCGCATAGTCGGCGCGATCGGGCACGCGCCACGGCTCGGCGGCGTTGGCGATATAGCCATCGGTGAGTACCATCACCGGCGTCATGAATTTTGTCGCCAGCCGGCAGGCCTCGATCGCCACCTCGAAACTGTCGGTCGGCGAGCGCGCCGAAATGACGACCAACGGCGCATCGCCGTTGCGGCCATAGACGGCCTGATAGAGATCGGACTGTTCGGTCTTGGTCGGCAGGCCCGTCGATGGCCCGCCACGCTGCGAATTGACGATCACCAGCGGCAGTTCTGTCATGATGGCAAGGCCCATCGCCTCGCCCTTGAGCGCGATGCCCGGGCCGGAGGATGAGGTAACCCCCAATTGCCCGGCATAGCTCGCGCCGATCGCCGAACAGATCGCGGCAATCTCGTCCTCGGCCTGGAAGGTGGTGACGCCGAATTCCTTCAACCGCGCCAGATGGTGGAGGATCGGCGAGGCCGGCGTGATCGGATAGGAGCCGAAGAACATCGACAGGCCGGCGAGATGCGCGCCGGCCACCAGCCCCAGCGCCAGCGATTCGCCGCCGGTGATGGTGCGGTAATGCCCCGGCCGCGCATCGGCGGCATCGACGTGATACTGTTTGAGCGGCCCGCCGATTTCGGCGGTTTCGCCATAGGCATGGCCGGCGTTGAGCGCGGCGATATTGGCATCGGCGAGGATGGGGTTCTTGGCGAACTTGGTCTTCAGCCAATCGACCAGCGGGGCGCGGTCACGGTCGAACATCCACAGCGCCAGCCCCAGCGTCCACATGTTCTTGCAGCGCAACGATTCCTTGTTGCCAAGGCCGAAGGGCTTCACCGCCTCCAGCGTCAGCGCCGAGATATCGAAGGCCATGACCTGCCAGTCATCGAGCTCGTGCGTGTCGAGCGGATTGACGGCATAACCCGCCTTGGCAAGGTTGCGCGGGCCGAACTCGCCGCTGTCGATGATGGCGAGGCCGCCGCGGCGCAGTGCCTTGATGTTGGTCTTCAATGCCGCCGGGTTCATCGCCACCAGCACATCGGGTTCGTCACCCGCGGTTTCGATGTCGATCGAGCCGAAATTGATCTGAAACGCCGACACGCCGAAGGTCGTGCCCTGCGGCGCGCGGATTTCGGCGGGGAAATCGGGGAAGGTCGACAGGTCATTGCCGGCGAGCGCGGTCGACAAAGTGAACTGTCCGCCGGTCAACTGCATGCCATCGCCCGAATCGCCGGCGAAGCGGACGACGACCGCTTCGGGATGCGGCAGACTGTCGGCAGGGGGTTGCGGCGTATTATCGGTCTGGAACGCAGTCGCCATCATCTTGTCCGCTACTGTTTGCCCGATGGTGTTACGCTTGTCGGACGCGCCGGGCCAAGCCCAAATTCAACAGGGTCGTGCGTATTTTTGCGCTGTTTGCCATTGCGCAATCAAGCCCGCCGCATGGCGCCGCGCCACCACCATGGCATCGCCGGCATAACCGCCGCCCAGCGTCGCCGCGATGGCGATGCCACGCGACCGGCAGGCGGCAACGACCATCGCGTCGCGCGCCGCCAGCCCGGCATCGCTCAGCGCCAGCCGCCCCAGCCGGTCGTCGGCATGCGGATCGACTCCTGCCTGGAACAGCACCAGCCCGGGCCGCTCACCATCGAGCAGCAGCGGCAGTTCGGCGGCCAAATGCGCCAGATAGGTGGCATCGTCAGTGCCATCGGGCAGCTCGACATCGCGAAAGCTGCGCGCCTTGCGGACCGGGAAATTGCGCGCCGCGTGCATCGAAAAGGTCAACACATCGGCGCGACCGGCAAGGATCACTGCGCTGCCATCGCCCTGGTGGACATCGAGATCGACGATCAGGATGCGGGCGACCGCGTCTTCTGCGACAAGGCGATGCGCCGCGATGGCGAGATCGTTGGTGACGCAATAGCCCGCCCCGCCATCGGGCAAGGCATGGTGGCTGCCGCCGGCGCCATTGGCGGCATAGCCGTAGCGCAGGGCATGCAGCGCCGCCGCCCAGGTGCCACCCGCCACGGCCAGCGTACGCCGCGCCACCGCCGGCGTCACCGGGAAACCGATCCGGCGTTCACGATCGGGATCGACCGTCGCTGCCAGTACCGCTGCGACATAACCGGGGTCGTGCACCGCCTCCAGCCAGCGCCGCGGCATGGGCTCGGGCGCGTGCAGCGCCACCGCCTGCCCCGCCTCGGCCAGCGCCGGCAGCAGCAGCGCGTATTTGGCCATCGGGAAACTGTGCCCGGTCGGCAGCGCCGCCACATAGTCCGGGTGGTGGAACAGCGGCAGCGGTTGACGCGTCACGGTCACCGTTCAGGCGAGGGCGCGCGACGCCATTTCGAGCACGTCCTTGCTCACCCCCGGGCTGGCAACGATGCGTTCGAGCTGCGCCCGCATCAAGGCGCCGCGCGCCGCATCGAAGCGCCGCCAGCGCCCGAGCGGCACCACCTGGCGCGCCGCGCTTTGCGGGTTGATGCGGTCGACCGCCAGCAGTTGGTCGGCGAGCAGCACATAGCCCGCGCCGCCGGCGACATGGAACTGGCGCTGGTTGGCCGAAAACGCCCCGACCAGCGAGCGCAGCCGGTTGGGGTTGGTCAGGCTGAAGTCCTTGTGGGCGAGCAGTTTTTCGACCTGCGCCAGCGTGTCCGAGCGCTGTGCCAGCGCCTGCACGGTGAACCATTTGTCGATGACATCATTGTTGCCTTCGAAGCGCGTATGGAAATCGGCAAGGCAGGCATCGCGTTCGGGTGTATCGGTGTTGATCAGCGCCGTCAGTGCGCCCATCCGGTCGGTCATCGTCACCGCACCATCATATTGCGCCTTGGCCGCCGCGATCGCCTCGGCCGACCCGGCGGTAACGAGATAGGCCAGCGCCACGCTTGCCAGCCGCCGCGCACCCTTGGCTTCGGGAGTCAGCGCCGTACCCGACCCCATCGAGCGACGATAGGCCGCCCACCATTCGCCCTCCAGGCCCCTGGCGATCGCCGCACGCGCGGTCTCGCGGCGGCGGTGGATGCTTTCGACATCGACAACCTTGGCCTGGTCGCCAATGAATGCCTCGGTCGGCAACAGCACCGCTTCGCCGACAAAGGCCGCATCGAGCCGCCCATCGGCGCCGGCCGCCAGCGTGGCGGCAACCGCGGCGACCAGTTCGGCCGGATCATCATCGGTGGCGAGCACATCGAGCGCCAGCCGCTGCATCGCTTCCCAGCGCGCAAAAGGATCGTCATCGGCGCCGGCGAGAAACGCCAGGTCGGCACGGCTCGCGACGGCATCGACGTTGACCGGTGCCGAAAAACGCCGATTGAGCGACAGCAGCGCCGGTTCGCCAACGCCTTCGAACACGACCTGCGTCACGGGATCGCGGATTTCGACAAGCTGTTCCTCGCCGATGCGGCCGCCGCTGTCGTGGCCGATCAATGCCAGCCGAAACGGCATGTGCACCGGCAGCTTGGTCGGCTGGCCCGGCGTCGGCGACTGGCTTTGCACCAGCTCGACCGTCACGGTGCTGCCGACCTGCGATGCGGTGACCGCCACCCGCGGCGTGCCGGCCTGTTCGTACCAGCGCCGGAACTGGCCGAGGTCGCGCCCGGTCGCGGCTTCCATAGCGGCGACCCAGTCCTCGCACGTCACCGCCTGGCCGTCGTGGCGCTCGAAATAGAGGTCAACGCCCTTGCGATAGCCTTCCTGCCCCAGCAGCGTGTGGAGCATGCGGATGACTTCGGCGCCCTTGTTGTAGATCGTCGCGGTGTAGAAATTGGCGATCTCGACATAGTGATCGGGGCGGATCGGA
>JBILPK010000353.1:0-6448 GCA_044373875.1 Polymorphobacter sp. | reverse complement strand
CCGTCGGCCTTGAAGTCATTTCGGCCGATGCCGGCGCGACCCCGTCCGACGGCATCGCCGTTTCGTCGGCCTCGCTCAACACCGGCCTGGTAAACGCCTATGCGTCGGCCCAGACGATCGCTGCCACGCTGACCGGCTTTGAATCGGGCGCCGTTGCCGTCGATGGCAACCGCATCACCGCCACGACGACGATCAACAGCACCACTACGACGATTTCGGGCGCCGTTCCGATCGGTTATGTCAACACCGCGACCACCGAAGGCACCGCCACGATCGATGCCGATGGCGCCGCCAACTCCACGGTTGCCAACCTCGCCGGCAGCATCGTCGCCTCGACCGTCCAGAAGTCGACCGAAGCCGCTTCGACGGCCACCGTCGGCAGCAACGGTATGACGGGTGACGGCATCGACATCTCGCTCAGCCTGATCGGCGCTGCCAACAATGATGTCACCGGTTCGGCCTCGCTCGACAGCAACGCCACGGTCGCCACCTACACCGGCAACAGCGCCGCCACCACGATCGGCCTCGGTTCGGCTGATTCGAGCCTCGCCGGCACCGTCGTCGTTGGCAACCTGCAGAATTATTCGGGCAACACAGCCGGGACGACCAACGCGTCGAACCTTGATACGACGGTCAAGGCCGCGGTGACCGCCACTGCCTTCGACAACACCTTCGCCGGCAGCGCGCTCAGCGTGAACAGCAACCGTATCGCGTCGTCGGCCACCGCCAACACCGCGACCAACGCGATCAGCCTCGCCGATGGTCTCGCCTATACCGGCAGCGCCAGCGGCAATGATGCCTCGTCCACGGTGCTCACCAGCGGTACCGATGTCGTCACCTCGGCCGACCTGGTCATTGCCAGCAGCCAGATGGCGGACAATTCGACCAACAACACGTCGCTTGACGCCGTGACGGACGGCGCCATCGTTTCGGCGTTTGTCGAAAATTCGGTCAACAGCACGATCGAAGTGTCGCGCAACCGCGTTTCGGCAGCAGCGACGGGCAATGATCTGACCAGCTCGGTCAGCAACGGCAGCGGCTCGGCGCTTTTCAGCGGCACCGTGTCGGTGGCCGCTCTGCAGACGCTTGGCGATACGGTTGGCGGTACGAACAATACCAGTGCCTTCGATGTCAGCGCCATCAATTCCGACACTTTGGTGTCGGCAACTGTCGGCGTCGTCGCCGCAACCGGCACCGCCGGCGTGGTTTCGGGCAGCGATGTGTCGCTGTCGGGCAACGTCAGTTCGGCATCGGCGACCGGCGCCCGCCTCAACCAGTCGGTTGTGCTCGATGCGACGACGCTCGGTCTCGGCGACGGAATAGCCTTTCAGAGTGCCCTTGGTGGCGGCTTCGGCGGTGGTAAGACACTTGTCACCAGTGCCCAGATTGCCAATGGCGACACCGGTGTTACGGCCGAAGCCCTTCGTTCGCAGGTCATCCTGACGTCGAACGACAAGAACGGGACCAGCGCCGGCAGCGCATTGCTCGTGTCGGGCAACGTCCAGGAAGCCTTTGCCTCCTCGCTTGATGCCACCAACAGCATCACGCTGTCCGGAAACGCTGTCGGCACCGGAATCGGCATCGCAAGTGACCAGACGGCATATTACGCGTCGGCAACCGTATCGGCCAACGCCAGCCTCGTCGTCACCGATTCGCTTGGTGGCACCGCTGCGGCAACCGCTGCGCTGACCGGCAACGTCGAGCGTGCCGTCGCCACCGGCGCCACTGCATCGAACACGATCGACGTGGTTGCCCAGTCGGTGACAATCTCGGACACAGCTTTTATCGGTGCTCAATTTGGCGCCGTCGACAGCTCTCCAAACGCGTTTGCCGCCTTCGCGACCGCCAGCGCCCAGAGCACCGGTGATGACGTCGTGGCGCTTGCCCAGCCGGTGTCATCGCAGAGCGGGTTCCTGGTGCGGGTCGGCGACAGCGTCAACGCCGGCAGCAGCGTCGACAACAACAGCAACGTCCTTGCCGCCCAGGCGCAGGGTGCCGTCGCTACGAACGCCACGATGCTCGATATCGCGACCCTGGCCATTCCGATCGGCGCATACGCACCGATTGGAGCGGTGGCGAGCCTGCAACGCGTTGCGGATGCAGCCGATGTCCGGGCATCGGCGGCGCCAAATGGTGCTGCGCTGGTGCTGACCGATCTTGGTTCGGTTGTCGCTGATGCCGTGACCAGTGCATCGGTGTCGACCTCGTCGAACGTGGTATCGGCAACGGCCGATGGCGCAAAGGCAATCAACAGCCTCGCTGTCAACGGCACCTCGCTCGTCGATTACGATAGCACTGTTGGCTCGTCGGGTGACGAGGCCGCCAATGCAGCGTTCGCCGTTGCCAGCCGGCAGGAAAGCGGAACCGGCGCGGTCGCGACGACCTTGCGCGGTATTGATAACGATGCCGCCAGCGACAGTGCCCTGGTACTGACCGACATCGCCGGCGTCGTGACCGGCTCCAGCGTCACTTCGGCAGGCAATTTGCTGTCGGCGCTCGCCAACAGCAATGACGCTGCCAACACGATCACTGTGTCGGCGAACACGCTGCAATCCTCGGCCGCCCTCTCCAACGTCCAGCTCAGCGGTTCAGATGTGTCGGCAACGATCGGCTATGCCGGCAGCGCTGGCACGCCGGCTCTCAACAGCACCAACTCGCTGTCAAGCCCGACGGGCAATTTCACCTCCAGCGGTCAGAATATTACCAACAATTCTGGCAGTGCCGTAACACTTACCTTTTCGACCAACCTTACCGTTGCCGAAGCTGCGGCGATCAACGCAGGGGGCGGTGGAGTGCTGACCGCCACTGCCGGTTCTAATCAAGTCGTATTTGCCGCAAACGCGACGTTCACTCGTAGCTTCTTTACGGGCTTTAATTTTAGTGACCCTACCGGAACCAACGGTGATGAGTCCTTCACGCTCACCGGGATTTCGGTTGCGGCCACCCCCGCTAGCGCCTCGTCTGGTGGCGTGACCATCGCTGTCGGTGATGACATCACCAACAGCTCGGTCTCGGTCGACCGCAACGTCGTCCAGGGTTCGGCGATCACCAACACCGCCTCCAACGTGCTGTCGGCCTCGGCAACCAGCATGTCCGGGGCGCAAGACGGCGCCGAAGCCGACACGACAGTCGTTGCGGGCTACGCTCAGGCAGCCTCGTCTCTGTTTAACTTGCAGCAAACCACCGGCACGAGCAGCGCCGTTGCCGACGTGCAGTCGACCTTCTCGATCGACCAGGCCCAGACGGCAACCGCGGACATCACCGGTTCGGCGCTCAGCGTGTCGGGCAACAGCCAGTTGGCTGAAGCCGCCGGCAACTCGGCCAGCAACACGGTCAGCCTGTCGGCAACTGATCTTGTTGCCACTGTCGCCACCGAAAATGCCACTGCGGCACTTGCTTCGAACCAGTCTGGTACATTGGACGTCAACGCTAGTTCGGGGATGACAGTGTTCTCGAACATTGCCTCGACCAGCTCGGCGGTCGCCATGGATGCCAACACCAACACGGCCCGTGGCCTCGGTAACAACGCCAGCAACCTGCTGACCGTCACCGGCACCAACATCGCCTCGGCCAGCGACATTGACGCGCGCGTTTCTCAAACCAACATCTATGCTGACTATTTGGTCAGCAACACGCAGGATGCCACTGGCGACATCGACACGACCGCAACCGCGTCGGTGTCCAACGACGACGTGACCGACACCACCACGCCGGGTGTGACGTCGGGCACCATCAGCCTGTCGTCGAACGCCAACACCGCCACGACCACCTTCAACGCCGCGGTCAATGCGGTGGCGGTCAACTCGGCAGCATCGGCAGGGGCAAGCGTCGCCACCGCCGCCGGCCTCGGCAACCTTCAGGATGCCGATACGGCTACCGACACCGTCACGGCCGCTGCCTTGTCGACTGTCCAAGTCAGCCTGAACGGCAACGACACCGGTGCCGTCGAAATGCTCGACAACAGCACTGTGACGGTCGAAGCCAACAGCAACCGCGCCACGGCGACGCTTAACAGCGCAACCAACAGCCTGGTCGCCTATGGCGCCAACATCGAAAATGTCGGCGGCAGCAATGTTAACGCCATCGCCAACGCGGATACGGCAACCGGCACGGCAGACTTCGCCGTCGGCAACAACCAGGCGGCAGCAGGCACCGGCCTGTCGGCCCAGGCAACAACCACCATCGCCGTCAACGATGGCATCACGGCCGCCTCGGGCGGTGTCGTCGGCAGCGATGTTAGCATCGCTTCGAACGCCACCCGCGCCGAAGCCAATGCCAACAGCGCTACCAACGCGCTGCTCGTGTCGGCTGATGCGCAGCTCGGTGCCACGGCAGTGATCGGCAACCTGCAGACCAACGCGGTCACTGATACCACCGCAACGGCCTCCAGCAGCGTCACCGCCGGCTTCAACAGCGGGACGGTTGCCCTCGAAGCACTTGATGGCAGCAGCCTGACAATGGCAGGCAACAGCACGACGGCCGTGGCACGCGGCAACGCCGCATCGAACGCCATGACCTACGCGTCGGGTGCCAACTACGCCTCGTCGAACGTCGGTGCGACCGTTACCGACGCCACCGAGATCGCCACGGCGGCAGCGGTTGTCCTGAACCGTCAGGACAACGGCACGTCCAACGTGACGGCATCGGCCGGTTCGACCACCTATGGTGTCGCGCTCAACAACAGCAGCACGGCCGCCAACGCCGGTGTGTTGAACAGCACGGTCCGGCTCGCCGGCAACAGCGTCAACGCCTTTGCCTTCGGCAACACCGCGTCGAACGGCCTGACGATGACGGCCCTGAACACCGGCATGCCGACGGCAGCGGTGAGCAGCTTCCAGACCAGTGCCGGCGCGATCATCGCCCGCACCGAAACGGTGGCGTTCACGGTTACCAACACCGGCACGATCGGCGCCTCGAGCCTCAGCGCCATCGGGAACTCGGTCGGTGCACAGGCGATCGGCAACAGCTCGACCTCGGTTGTGGTTGGTCGTTAAAGGCCAACAATATCGTCGGTCATTACCGGATCGAAAACGGGAGGTGTGGAAACACACCTCCCGTTTTTTGTTGATTGATAGCGCAGCCAACCAGGGGGCATTGACAAATTCGCGCATTCACAGCCGGATCAAGACGAGGAGAATGAAGCCGAGGTTGCGGCATCGATGCGCTGTTGCATCAACCGGTTTCGCCTGGTCGGGATCATTGCCACGCCGCCGGGCTCCGGCGTGAACGCGCAGTTCACCCTCATCGGGACGGCGACGAGCGGCAGAGACTGGCAGAGACATGCGGTGTGGAAACCGAGGTACGCTTTACAGGCGCGCTGCCCCATATCCGCGTTGCCGACGAACTTGCCGCCAGCCACATCCTTGCCGCCCCGTCTGAAATCAACCCGGCCGGAGGCATCGACGGGCCGACCAACACAATCAAACAAGCGATGGCGATCGGTGTGCCGGCGTGTGTGAACAGGCATGGAGGAGCCCCGGAACTGACCGAAGAACCGGTAACGGGCGTGCTGACAAGGGAAGGCGATGCCAAGGACCTTTCCGGAGCGCCAACTCGACGAGAATCTTCTCGAGTCCAAGGAGCATATCGATTTTTGTATAACCGTATGGGCGGGCGGTGGCCGCATCCTGTCCGAGCCCGCTGCGGTCGTGACCTACCTTCTCCCCTGCGGCGACAGGCCGCTCAACAAAGAAGACTGGGCCTATTTCGCCTGGCGCAGGAGTACGGGCATGCTCGAATGGCGCATTTCCGAAGGCATCGCCAAGCCGATTAAACCATCAGAATGAGGGGTGGCTGTTGGATACCGATAACCCCGCTAACGGGGCCCCTTTGCACGCCTGCCCACAGGCGCCGAGCGTACGCTGGCATGGCTCAGCCGGAGGTGCAATTTCGCGAAGGACTTCAAGCCAATCACCGCGTCGGCCACTGCTTGACCGTTCGTTGCATCCATCGCGCTCTTCACCCGTAAAACTTAGAAGCTTTGCAGATATTCTAAATAATTTCAAACAAAATTTATACAAAAGAACATCTCTGATCGAATTCTCCCTTTTTAGCTTCCAGTTCGTGAGGTAAATAACTATGGGCTGAAGCGCGATATTATATGAAACATACTGTTAATGGCAGGTAAATTGGCGCACGCAGGTTATCATGAAGTCGAAACACTGTTGCTGATAGATTGAAGGGACTACGACTTGACGCAGCATGACGGCGATGCGGGTGAAGCCGGCTCGCAGGCTATGGTAAGAAACGAAGCCGAAAACATTGCAATCGAGGCCCTTGCCCGTACGGCTGATCCCAGCTTCCTGTGGATGGTGTTTCGTCGGCGGCTCTGGGTGTTTCTACTCGTCATTTTCGTCATAATGGGGGCGGTGGTCGGTTACGCGAAGCTGACGCCGGAACGTTACACTGCAACCAGCAGCATTCTCATCGAGCCACGTCGTGGTGATCC
>JBILPK010000189.1:0-6452 GCA_044373875.1 Polymorphobacter sp. | reverse complement strand
TTCATCCTACGGATCCTTCGAGTGAGATCCCCAGTAGTTTTTGCGCCTCGACCGCAAATTCCATAGGTAGTTGACGCAAGACCTCCTTGCAGAAGCCGTTGACGATCAATGTCACCGCCGCTTCGGTGTCCAGCCCGCGCGACTGGGCATAAAATAGCTGGTCATCGCTGATCTTCGACGTCGTCGCTTCATGCTCGATGATCGCCGACGGGTTGCGCACCTCGATATAGGGCACGGTGTGGGCGCCGCATTCGGCGCCGAGCAACAGGCTGTCGCATTGGGTATGGTTGCGGGCGCCTTCTGCCGAGGCAGCGATGCGCACCAGCCCGCGATAGGTGCCCTGCGACCGCCCGGCCGAAATGCCCTTGCTGACGATCGTCGAGCGCGTGCGCTTGCCGAGATGGATCATCTTTGTGCCGGTGTCGGCCTGCTGGCGATTGTTGGTCACCGCCACCGAATAGAATTCGCCGACCGAATCATCCCCCGACAGCACGCAGGACGGATATTTCCAGGTGATGGCGCTGCCGGTCTCGACCTGGGTCCAGCTGACTTTCGAGCGCTTGCCGAGGCAGTTGGCGCGCTTGGTGACGAAATTGTAGATCCCGCCGACGCCATTGGCATCGCCCGGATACCAGTTCTGCACGGTCGAATATTTGATCTCGGCATCGTCCATCGCGACGAGTTCGACGACCGCGGCGTGGAGCTGGTTCTCGTCGCGCATCGGTGCCGTGCAGCCTTCGAGGTACGAGACATGGCTGCCCTTATCGGCGATGATGAGCGTGCGTTCGAACTGGCCGGTGTTGGCGGCATTGATGCGGAAATAGGTGCTCAGCTCCATCGGGCAGCGCACGCCTTCGGGGATGTAGACGAAGGTACCGTCCGAAAAGACCGCGCTGTTGAGGCAGGCGAAATAATTGTCATGCTGCGGCACGACGCTGCCCAGCCATTTCTTCACCAGGTCGGGATATTCCTTCACCGCTTCGGAAATCGAACGGAAGATGACCCCGGCCTTTTCCAGCTCGGCGCGGAAGGTCGTCGCCACCGAGACGCTGTCGAACACCGCATCGACGGCGATGCGCCGCGAGCCTTCGACCCCGGCGAGCATTTCCTGTTCGGCGATGGGAATACCGAGCTTTTCATAGGTGCGGCGGATTTCGGGATCGAGCTCGTCGAGCGAGCCGATCGTCGGCTTCGACTTTGGCGCTGCGTAATAATAGGCGTCCTGATAATCGATCGGCGCGATATCGAGCTTGGCCCAATCGGGCGATTCCATTGTCAGCCAGCGGCGATACGCCTTCAGCCGCCATTCGAGCAGCCAGGCCGGTTCGGCCTTTTTCGCCGAGATATAGCGAACGGTGTCCTCGTTCAGCCCCTTGGGCGCCATTTCCGATTCGATATCGGAGGTGAAACCCCATTTGTAGGTGGCAAGATCGGCCACCGCCGCCCGCGCTTCGGCGTCCTGCACCGGTTCGGCGGTGATCATATTGCTGTTATCGGTCATGCCATTACCTCACCTGCCGGCACAGCCGGCACAAGCCGCCGCGCCGTCGCAGGCACCAGAAGATCGGCCAGCGTCACGGCCGCCAGCGCCGCCCGCACGGCCTGGTTGATCGGCCCCCAATGGCCACGCACGGCGCAATGGCCTTCGATCGTGCAATCCTGACTGTCGCCCGACAGGCAGTTGGTCAGTGCGATCGGACCATCGACGGCCTCGACGATCGCCGCCACGCTGATCTGCGACGCATCGCGCGCCAGCGCAAAGCCGCCGGCGACCCCGCGCGATGCCGTAAGCAACCCTGCACGCGCCAACGTGCCCATCAGCTTGGCCACCGTCGGCGCCGGGATTGCCGTCACTTCGGCAACCCGCGCCGCCGACAGCCGTGCCTGCGGCTCGCGGGCCGCCGCAGTCATCACGACGACGGCATAATCGGCAAGATTGGTCAGGCGGATCAAGCGTTACCCTTAAAGCGGAGCGATTTCGTCCGGCTTATGTGGGGGGACGGGCGACGCTGTCAACCACCGATGCGGCGAAGCGCAGGCGTCGGCGAAGCACAGGCGGCGACGGTCAGCTGTACAGCGCCAGCTTGGGCATATCGGGCATCAGCTTCTTGCGCACGATGGTCAAGCGATTCACTGCTGCTGCGCCGTCTTGGAACCGTGTTGGCGTCATACCGGTGAACTGCTTGAATTCCCGAATGAAATGCGCCTGGTCATAAAAGCCGGCACAGGCCAGATCGCCCCATCCCGCGATTTCGCCATTGCCGATCTGCACCGCGGCCTGCAGCGCGCGATATTTGCGCGACAGCAATTTCGGCGAGGCGCCATAGACCCGTTTGGCCAGCCTTTCGATCGAGCGCGTCGACATGCCCGATTCGTCGACCAGCCGGTCGACAGCGGGGTTGGCCGAAGCGGTCAACCAGTCGTCGCACAGCCGGCTGAACCACACCGGCGCCCGATGCGGAGCGACGAGCAGATCGGCCAGAAACCGGTCGGCGACCGCCACGCGCGCGGCATCGTCGGGCGCGCAGGCCATGGCATCGGCGAGATGGCGCGCCGGCAGGCCGACGACGGCGCCAAGATCGGCGACATCATCGGCAAGTTCATCCGCCGGCAACCCGACCAATGTCGCCCAGCCCAGCGGCAACAGCCCGATGCCGAACAGGTGCAGCGCGCCATCGGCGAAAAAACGCACCGGGCCGCTGGTCGGCCCCTGCAACTGGGCGGCGCCGGATTGGCGGATGCCGCCGTTGGCATAATGATTGATTGCCGACCCGCGGGTGACGATGCGGATCTGGCCGAGTTCGGCGCGCATCAGATCGCTGAATACCGGCGCGGCCGATTCGAACCAATAATAGGACGACACATAGGGCCGCAGCGCCGGCGCCGGTGCAAGATAGCGGATGGAAATCACGCCGTTTCTGCCCCCGAAGCCCCAATCACGGGCAAGGTTACCGACAGGAACCTTCTTCGGCAACTGAACCAAAGTTGGTAGCACGCGGCTCACCGCCCCGGACCCGGAGGGTATCCGAAACGGCGGCTGATCTCGCTACCCGAAAAGGTCGGCCCGGCAAAAGAGTCCACCGGGCCGATGAAGTGAGGGAAGTTCGATCGGCAACCAGGGCCAGCACGAAAATCCCTTCGGGTCGCACGCTGTGTCTAGGCGGGCCACAGCCTCGATGATTGTAATTTTTCGTCAGAAAGACTGAAAAAAGCGTGACCGGCGTCAGGCGCCCGCCGGCTTCGTCCGGGCGATCCAGGCGTCGATATTTTCCTCGAGGATATCGAGCGGCACCGCGCCGGTTTTCAGCACGACATCATGAAAATCGCGAATGTCGAAGCGATCGCCGAGCGCTGCCTTGGCGCGATCGCGCAATTCGAGAATCTTCAGCCGCCCGACCATGTACGCCGTCGCTTGGCCGGGATAGACGGCATAGCGTTCCATCGCCTTCTGGATGCCGCCGACGGGTTCGGCGCTGTTGTCGATATCATACTGGATCGCCTGCTTGACGCTCCAGCGCTTGGCATGGATGCCGGTATCGACGACCAGCCGGATGGCGCGATGCAGTTCGAGTTGCAGCCGGCCGAAGTCGTTATAGGGGTCCTGGTACTGGCCCATCTCCTTGGCGAGCTTTTCGGTGTAGAGCCCCCAGCCTTCGGAATAGGCGGTGAAGCCGCCGAAACGCCGGAAGGCCGGGACATTCTTCAATTCGGTCGAATTGGCGCGCTCGAGATGATGGCCGGGCAGGCCTTCGTGATAGATCAGCGGCTCGATCTCGATCGTCGGCATGTCGGCCATGCGATACAGGTTCACATAGACGGTACCGGGGCGCGAACCATCCTCGGCCGGAGACTGGTAGAAGGCCTTGCCGGCGGATTTTTCGCGGAACGGCTCGACCGCTTTCACCAGCACCGGCGCCTTGGGCAGATTGGCGAAATATTGCGGCAGCTTGGGCCGCAATTCGTCGAGATAGGCATTGGCGCGCTTGAGATATTCGGCCTTGCCGGCATCGCCGTCGGGCAAAACAAAGCTCTTGTCGTCGCGCATGCGGGCGAGAAAGGCCTTGAAATCTCCCGTGAAGCCGACCGTGCGGGCGATCTCCATCATCTCGCCATGGATCCGCGCCACCTGCGCCAGCCCGAGAGCGTGGATCTGGTCGGCGCCGAGATCGGTCGTGGTGTAGGACGCGAGATTGGCGGCGTAATAGGCCGCGCCATCCTTCAGCCGCCAGATGCCGTCGATATCGCCGGCGCGCTTTTCCTGCGCGTTCATCGCGACGATCAGCCGTTCATAGGCCGGCTTGACGCTGGTCAGCAGCGCGGCGGTGGTGGCGGCGACCAGCGCGTCGCGATCGGCCGCGGGCAGGTCGAGCTTGCCGACCTTGGCCTTGAAATCGGCGAGCAGCGGCGAATCCTCGGCCCCGGCATCGAACGGCGCGCCCTTCAGCGCGTTGCGCGCATCGGAAATGACATAGGGAAACACCCATTTCGGCGGCAACACGCCCATTTCGGCACGGATTTCACTTTCGGCGATATCCTGGTCGAGCGCGGCACCGAGCTTTTCAAGCCGCGTGACATAGGCCCGGGCATCGGCAACATCGCCGATGCGGTGGATGTTGATCAGGAACGCCGGATACCGCGATTGCGCGCCGTTCATCTGGTCGAAGACATAATCGTTGCGGCGATATTTAAAGCCGGCATCGCGGCGCAGCATCTGTTTTTCGAACAGGCGGTACGACAGCCGCGACGCCGGGCCGAGATCGGCCTTTGCAAAGCGCGCGCGCATCTCGGCGAGCGCCTTTTGTGCCGCCTCATGCGCGGCGATTTCGGCGGCGTCGCTGTTGTCGTTCCATTTGTCCTGGTCGGTCTTGATGCCGCGATAGCTTTGCCCCTGCGGACTGCGCGCCAGCTGCGCCTTGTCGACTGCATCGAAAAAGGCCGCGAGCTGTGCATCGGCTGACGGGATGGCCGCCTGGGTGGCGACGGCGGACTGGGCGAGCAGCGGTGCCGGAAGCAACAGGGCGGCGGCGATCAACAGATAGTGGCGCATGAAACCTCGCAAGCGAAACTGAGCGCGACACGTAGCAAGCCCCGCGACCGGCGTAACGCGAAAATGCCATTGCGGGCTGCACCATGGTCATGCAACCTTTCGGCGACAGGAGGGTTTACCGGTGGTTGCGGGGCGCGGTTTACCGTGGCGGCAACCATGATCATGTCCAGAGGGAAACCAACCATGTCCGCACATCGCCCCTACCGCCTGCTTGCCAGTGCCATGCTGCTGACAGGGCTTGCCGCCTGCAGCGCCGAAAAGACCGCCGAGGCGCCGGCGGCCACCATGACCACCGAAACCACTGTCGTGGAAACGGCTCCCCCGGCCGTGCCCGTCGCTGCCGATCCGGCGCCGGCGCCGGTTGCCGAAGCGGCAATGCCCGCGGCAACCCCTGCGGCCGCAGCGCCGGCCACCGGCGGCGTGACCCTTGCCTCGCTGACCGGCGATGCCGCGAAAGGCGAAAAGGTTTTCGGCCAGTGCAAGACCTGCCATGTCGCCGAAAAGGGCGTCAACCGCATCGGGCCGTCGCTCTGGGCCGTCGTCGGCCGCACCGCCGGCAGCATTGCCGATTACAAATACTCGGTTGCCAACAAGAACAGCGGCCTGACCTGGTCGGACACCCAGCTGTTCACCTATCTCGAAGCGCCGCAAAAAGTGGTGCCGGGCACCAAGATGGCGTTTGCCGGGCTGAAAAAGCCGCAGGATCGCGCCGACGTCATCGCCTATCTCAAGACCCGGGCCTGACCCGGGTATCGCCGGGCGCCGGTGGTTCCGCCACCCGCGCCCGGTGATCAGCCGAAGGGCTGGTTACGCACCACCACTGCGGCGTTGAGCACGCCGGCAAAGGCCACCCAGACCAGATAGGGCACAAGCAGCAGGGCCGCGGTGCGCGAATAACGCCAGCATTTGACGATCAGCAGCGCCACCGACGCCCACAGGAACCAGACTTCGACCGCGGCGATGTCGGGGCGCTGCAGGCGAAAGAACATGAAGCTCCACAACAGGTTGAGCGAGCCATTGAAGGCGTAGAGGCCAAGCAGGCCATCGGCGCTTTCGCGGTCGGGCGCCGCCATCCACGCCGTAACGGCCGACATGGCGCTGAGCGCGAAGATCAACGTCCAGGCCGGGCCGAACGCCATGTCGGGCGGTGCCCAGGGCGGTTGTTCGAGCGAGCGATACCAGGGGCCGAGCTGGGTGATCGTGGCCCCGAGCGCGGCAATGAACGCCGTTGCCAGCGCCGCCACCGATGCCGGCAGCAGCCAGCGACCACTCACCATGACAAGACCCTCCTGTGCATCGGATCAGGTCCGCGCGCTGCTGTCGGCGCGCGGCTTTTTCCCCGAGAACAGCGCGCCGAGCAATTGCCCGGTATCCTTGATGAAGATCTTGACGTGCGCCATCGGCT
>JBILPK010000188.1:0-6461 GCA_044373875.1 Polymorphobacter sp. | reverse complement strand
CCGGCATCGAACGGGTCACACGCATTTTCGGTTCAGCGGGGAGCCATTGATGAGCGAACGCAGCTTTTCGGTCGAGGAAGTCAGCGAGGCCACGCCGGTGCCCAAGCAGCCGCCGCTGCGTGCCGCCGATGGCGGCTTCGGCGCCGAGCGCACGCCCGACTATCTCGATGGTTTCCTGTCGAAGGAACCCGAGACGGTGCCCGCCGAAACCCCCGGCGGCTCGCTCTATGACGAGGTCATCCTGGCGCTGCGCCAGATTTTCGATCCCGAGATTCCAGTTAACATCTATGATCTCGGCCTCATCTACAATGTCGAGATCGCCGACGGCCATGCGCTGGTGACCATGACGCTGACGACGCCGCATTGCCCGGTCGCCGAAACCATGCCCGGCGAAGTCGAGATGCGGGTGATGAGCGTGCCCGGCGTCGCCTCGGCCGAAGTCGCGCTCGTCTGGGATCCGCCGTGGGACCCGGGCAAGATGAGCGATGAAGCCAAGCTCGAAATGGGAATGCTGTGATGGAAGCTGTTGTAACGGCTCGCCGCCCCCGCCCCGCGCCGATCACGGTGACCGAGGATGCCGCCCGCCGCATCGCCGAAATCATCGCGAAAGCCCCGGTTCCCGCCGCCGGCGTCCGCCTGACGACCCCCAAGCGCGGTTGCTCGGGCCTCGCCTACACCCTCGATTATGTCCAGGCTGCCAAGCCCGGCGACGAAGCCGTCGCCACCCCGGGCGGCACGCTGTTCATCGATGGCGGCAGCCTGATGTACCTGATCGGCAGCCGCATGGACTGGAAAGAAGACGATTTCGCCGCCGGCTTCGTCTTCGAAAACCCCAATGCCAAGGGCAGCTGCGGCTGCGGGGAAAGCTTCACGGTCTGAGGCGTTGCGGGCCAGTTTCCGCTCGCGAAGTTGACAAAGTTGACGCATCTGCAGCTGGTTTTCGTACTCGTACAAAGCTTGCGCCGCTGGGCTCCTGCGCCTGAATGATGCCAACGATTTCAAAGAGTAAATACGCCGGGCTTCATGGCAGAAAAGTCGCTTGTAGGACAGGACGCGGTCTGCCGAGAGTCGCCGTGCCCCACGCGCGACAACACAGCACACGTCGAGTCGTGTCGTCCCGGTTATACCCGCCCGCATGACATTTCCCGCCACCCGCGCCGATGCGCTTGCCCAGCTTGAAGCCTTTCTCCCGCGCGCCGGCCGTGCCTATGCGGCGACGCGCAATGATGATGCCGGGCCGGGGGTGGCGGGGAGCACCTCGCGGTTGTCGCCCGCCATTCGCCGGCGGCTGGTCAGCGAGGCCGAGGTGTGTGCGCGGGTCGTCGGGGCGCATGGCTTTGGCGCGGCGGAGAAATTCATCCAGGAAGTGTGCTGGCGGACCTATTGGGTCGGCTGGCTCGAGCAGCGGCCGGCGATCTGGGCGCGCTATTGCGCCGATGTCGAGCGGTTGGCGGGGGAGCGGCACCGGATGCTCGACGCGGCGCTGGCCGGGCGCACCGGGATCGATTGTTTCGACGCCTGGGTGGCGGAGCTGGTCGAGACCGGCTGGCTGCACAACCATGCCCGGATGAATTTTGCCAGCATCTGGATCTTCACGTTGGGCTTGCCGTGGCAATTGGGGGCGGACTTCTTTTACTGCCATCTGCTCGATGCCTGCCCGGCGTCGAACACCCTGTCGTGGCGCTGGGTGGCGGGGGTGCAGACGGTGGGCAAAAGCTATGCCGCGCGCGCCGAGATCATCCGGGCGCGCAGCGGCGGGCGTTTTGCCGTGATGGCGCCGCTGGCGCGCGAGGCAGTGCCGTTGCCGGCCGACTTCATCCCGCCGCCGCAGGGACTGCGCGTCGCCGAACGCGCCGATCCCGGGTTGCGCAGCGGGTTGTTCGTGACGACGGCCGATCTGTCCCCCGAAACGACGGCGTTGCTGCCGCTCGTTGCCGTGGCGGCGACGAAGCGGATCGGCGGCGCGCCGACGGCGTTGAAGCGTGCCCATGCCGAAACCGCGCTCGCCGACGGGCTGGCGCGCGCCGCGGCGCATGCCGGCTGCCCGCCCGAGCGGTTGGACGAGGATGACGCCATCGCCGCGATGCGCGACTGGGTAGCGCGGCACCGGTTGCAGCAGGTGGTGACCGCCGAAGCCCCGGTCGGCCCGGTGGCGGACCGCATCGCCGCGCTGGCGGCAGCGCTGGCGGGGGATGGCGTGCGGCTGGTGCGGTTGCGGCGCGATTGGGATGCGGCGGCCTGGCCGTTAGCGACCAAGGGCTTTTTCGGCTTCAAGGCGGCGATCCCGCGATTGCTCGCGCTGGCGTCATGAAGCTAGTGTAGCATAGGCATGATGAAGCGCCTGCTGCCTCTGTTGTTGCTTTGCCCGCTGCTCGGCGGTTGCGTTGTCAGCGCCGTGGCCGGCGCGGCGGTGGCGGTGGTCAAGGCGCCGTTCCAGGTCGGCGGCGCGGTCATCGATGCGACGACAACGAGCCAGGAAGAGGCCGACCGAAACCGTGGCCGCGCGCTGCGCAAGCAGAAGGAAGCCGAGGCCAAGGCGGCGAAAAAGGCCGAAAAGGCGCGGCGCAAGGCGGCGCGCGACGACGATTGAAGCGGTTATTTCGTCGTGTCGACGATCTGGTTCATCTCGACCAGCGTGCCATCGGGATCGAAGAAGTTGCAGCCCATGACGTGAATGTCGGCGCCACCGTTGCGGCCCGGGTAGATCTGTTCGCGCACCTCGGCGGTGAAGGTGACGCCGGGCACCGCCTTGGCCATTTCGCAGCGCTTTGCCGCGTCATCGGTGTTGAAGATCAGCACATGACCGCCGGCTTCGAGCCGTTTGGGATAGGGATCTTTCGCCGGCAGCGCCGGCTCGAAATATTGCATCAGCCCGATCCAGCCAATGAACGGATCATTGCCATTCAAGAGCACCAGCCGCACCTTGTTGCCCGGCACCCCGGCGGGCAGCGCGACGCCCGACACGGTCAGCCGCTGGTCATAGTTCAGCTTGAGCCCGATGACGTCGCGATACAGCTTCAGGCTGTTTTCCATGTCGCGGACAAGGATCGTCAGGCGCCGGAAGTCGGTCGGCAGGCGCTGTTTCGGCGCCTTCACGCCGGCTGCTGCCTTGCCAGTGGCGTTTTGCGCCATGGCCGGTACGCAGAGGGTGCTGGCGATGGCCAGTGCCAGGGCAGGCAGCAGCCTCGACGGCCCGAATGAATTGAAATTCGCAGGCATGTGCAAGTCGTTACCTCTCCACACCATTCAATCATCCGGCCCCAGCGCCGGATCGAGATCGCGCGGCCGCACGAACTGCGCCAACACGGCATGGCCGCCATCGACCTGCGCCCAGCGATCGATGGCAAGATCGAGCCGGGCGATGGTGGCGGTGGGGTATTTCATCTCGGCTTCATCACGCAGGCGGCTGCCGGGCAGGACGAGTTCGAGCAGCAGGTCCTCCAGCCCCGGGTTGTGGCCGATCAGCATGGCATGCTGGTGATGGTCGGCAAAACCGGCGACGATTTCGACCAATGTCGCCGATGAAGACAAATAGATGCGCTTTTCATAGATCGGCGCCAGCCGGCCGTTCATGCCGGCCTCGACCCCTTCGATGGTCTGCTTGCAGCGGACGGCGGGGGAGGCGAAGACCAGGTCGAAATCGGGCATCTCGCCCTTGTCCTGCGCGGCGCGCAGCCATTGCCCGATGCGCACCGCGGCGCGGCGACCGCGGTCGTTGAGCGGGCGGTCGAAATCCCGCAGCAACGGGTCGTCATAGCCCGATTTGGCGTGCCGCAGCAACGTCAGCGTCTTCACCCGCGCTCCCCAACCTCGCCATCATCGCTGCCGATGACCGGCGCACCATGGCGCGGCCCGTCCGACGTCGCAAGCGTCTGATGCGCGCCATTCGCCGCCGCGACCAGCGCCACGGCGGCATCGAGCCCGACGCGATCGACCGGCGTGCCGGGTGGAAACGCCGCCAGCAACCGCGACGGCACGGCGGGGCCGATCAGCACGAAACAGCCGCGATCATCGGCACGGCGGATGAGGCGCCCGAACGCCTGCGCCAGCCGCCCCATCGTCACCCGGTCGTCGTAAGCGGTGCCGCCGCCGGTTTCGAGCCCGGCGCGGCGCGCGGCGTGGAGCACGGTCGGCCGCGGCCAGGGCACGCCTTCCATCACCACCAGCCGCAACGAGTCGCCGGGCACATCCACGCCGTCGCGCAGCGCATCGGTGCCGAGGAGCGACGCGCGCGGTTCGGCACGGAAGATATCGACAAGCGTGCCGGTCTCGATCGGATCGACATGCTGGGCATAGAGCGGCAGCCCGGCGCGGGCGAGCGGATCGGCGATGCGGGCGTGGACGGCGCGCAGCCGGGCGATGGCGGTGAACAGCCCCAGCGTGCCGCCGCCGGCCGCTTCGATCAGGCTGCGATAGGCGTGCGCCAGCCCGGCCATGTCGCCGCGCTTGATATCGTTGACGATGATGACACGGGCGTTGCCGGCATAATCGAACGGGCTGGCGGCGGCGAAATGCACCGGCGGCAGCGCCAGATGGCTGGCGCCGGTACGGGCATCGGCATCGGCCCAGCCGTCGCCGTCTTCCCCCCGCCCGCGCAGCGTCGCCGAGGTGACCAGCACGCCATGCGCGGGTTCGAGGACCGCCTTGGCAAAGGGCCGCATCGGGTCGAGCCAGTGGCGGTGGATGCCGATATCGAGCTCGCGGCCTTCGATGCGGGCGAGCGCGAACCAGTCGACAAAGGCCGGGTCCGCCGCGCCGCCGAGCCGCGCCAGCAGCCCGGTCCAGGCGGCGATGGTCTCGCAGCGCAGCCGCAGCCCGGCGGCGGCGCCCTCGGTGCGCGCCCGGCCGGCGCCATCGAGCCAGTCGGGCGGTTCGTCGAGCAGCGCCTTCAGCCGCGCCTCGAGCACCGCCATCGGCGCCGCCAGTTTCGCCAGCGCGGTCGCAGCGGCGGCGGCGGCATCGATGACGACGGGCAGAACTTCGGCGACTTCGGTTTCAAGGCCATAGCCGGCATCGCCCTTGCCTTCCGACCTGGTGAACACCTGTTGGCGCACGGCGGCGAGCAGCGTTTCGATGGGGCCGTCGGGTTCGCCGCTACCGATACGTTGCAGCCAGCCTTCAGCGGGCAGGATGCGCGCCGCGGCGATCACCTTTTCGATCGCGGCGGCGCCTTCGTCGTCATAGCCCGCCAGTTCGGCCAGCCGCGCCGCCAGCCCGCGCCGGCGCCCGCCGCTGCGGCCGTTCTGGGTGCGGTCGGGCCCCAATAGCCAGTGGCGCAGTTCGATCGCCTCGCGGCCCGACAGTTCGACGGCAAAGGTCGCGTCGGCGGCATTGAACAGGTGATGGCCTTCGTCGAAGACCATGCGCGTCATCTGCTGACCTTCTGCCCGGCCGCGCACCGCGTTGATCATCACCAGCGCATGGTTGGCGATGACGAGATCGGCCTGCGCCGAGGCGCGGGTGGCACGTTCGATGAAGCAGATGCGGTAGTGCGGGCAACCGGCGTAGATGCATTCGCCGCGCCGGTCGGTCAGCCCCGAAAAGCTGGTGCGCCCGAACAGCGCCGGCAGCCAGCCGGGCAGGTCGCCGCCGACCATGTCGCCGTCGCGGCTGTATTCGGCCCAGCGCGCCGCGATTTGCGCGAAGACCTGGGCGCGGTTGGCAAAGCCGCCCTGCACGGCATCTTCAAGGTTGAGCAGGCAGAGGTAATTCTCGCGGCCCTTGCGCACGACGACCCTGGCGCGCTTTTCGGCCGGGTCGGGATAGGCGCGCGCCGCTTCCTGGTCGAGCTGGCGCTGCAGTGCCTTGGTGAAGGTCGACAGCCAGACCGTGCCTTCGGCCGCTGCCGCCCAGCCGGCGGCGGGGGCGAGATAGCCCAATGTCTTGCCGATGCCGGTGCCGGCTTCGGCGAGCACCATGTTGGGGCTTTGCGGCATGCGTCGCGGCTGGAAGGCGGCGCCGACCGCCAGCGCATAGGCGCGTTGCCCGTCGCGGCGCTCCGCCCCGTCGCCGAGCATCGCATCGAGCCGCGCGGTGATGGCGGCATCGGGCAGCGCGATGCTGTGCGGGGCAGGGCGCGGCGGCGCTTCCTCCCATTTCGGCAGGCTGGTGAACAGCGATCGTTCGGGCGCTTCGGGCTTGCGCAGCCGCTTGACGAGCAGCGGCGCCCAGCTCCAGCGCTGGCGCGACAGGGATTGCAGGATGCCGAAGGCGCCGTGGCGCGCCGGCCAGGCCGGATCATCGACGGTTTCGAGCAGCGCGCGGGCGGCGCGCAGCAGGAAGCCGGCGTCGCTGTCGCTGGTCGGCGGATCGATGCCCAGCGCCGCCGCCAGCCCGCGCGGCGTCGGCACGGCAAAACGCGCCGGGTGGATGAAGGCGAAGAGTTCGAGGAGGTCGAGCCCGCCGAGTTCGGGATAGCCGAGCCGGCTGGCGATGACCGGGGCGTTGAGCAGGATGTGCGG
>JBILPK010000006.1:0-56311 GCA_044373875.1 Polymorphobacter sp. | reverse complement strand
TGGGCAAGTGCTAGGCCTGGGCGTCGGCGCGACCACCAAGCTGACGGCAGCCTTTGCCGGCGGCAGCCTGATCGGTTTTGCGCTGGCATCCAAGGTGCTGAGCAAGGGCGCCGACCCCTTCCGCATGGCGAGCGCCGGCGCGCTTGTCGGCCTGCCGGCGTTCATGATGGTGATCGTTTCGGCGCAAACGCTGTCGGTGCCGATGTTCACCGCCGGCGTGGTGCTGATCGGTTTCGGCGCCGGGCTGTTCGGCCATGGCACGCTGACCGCCACCATGAATTATGCCCCGCGCGACAAGATCGGCATGGCGCTGGGCGCCTGGGGGGCGGTGCAGGCCACCGCCGCCGGGCTGGGCGCGGCGCTGGGCGGCGGTTTGCGCGATGCCTTTGCCGGGCTGCCACTGGCGCGCGGCTGGCCGGTAATCGCCAATGGCTATGTCTGGGTTTATGCGCTGGAGATTGCGTTGCTGGCGGCGACCGTGGTGGCGATGCTGCCGCTGCTCGGGCGCAAGCAGGAATTCGCCGCGGGTTGAGGTGAAGGCGTGATTGGAACGTTGCTGCAAATCCGTCACCCTGTGCAGGCGGGGGCCCACCACCCGAATTCGTGATCATGTGGCCGAGTGACGCCGATGTCGCCCCGCCTGTGCGGGCGTGACGGTTTGCGATTCGAGATTGGGGGACAATGACCGTGAAGTCTGTCCCGGCCTTCCCCCTCTCTTCACGCACAAAAAAAGCCGGGGTCTAACGACCCCGGCTTCTTGTTTCGGCACCGGTTACCCGGGGCGCGGTCGCTTACTGAGCGGCGGGCGCTTCAGCCGGCGCGGCGGCCGGAGCGGCTTCCATCGCGGCCGGGGCAGCAGCCGGAGCTTCTGCAGCGGCAGGAGCGGCAGCAGCGCCGCCCTGGAAGAAAGCCGGGAACCAGGTGGTGTTGGTCAGGATCGAGGCATGGACCAGCAGCGAAGCCAGCATGAAGCCTAGAAAGAACAACGGGATACCGACGGTCGGCTTGACGTAGAGCCAAAGTCTTCCTTCATTCATGGTTGCTCTCCCTTACTTGAGCCAGGGCGTAAGCATGTACGCCAGGATGTGGGCGAGGATGGAAATCGCGGCATAGATGCGGGTGCCCCACATCAGGCCGTTCTGGATCTCCTCGGCTTCCTTCGGGGTCAGCCCCGTCGGGTAAACCCGTTCACTTTCATCTGCCATTGTGGCGACTCCCTTCATGACTTCGCTATGTGCCCAGTCCCCGGCGTTGCCACCGTCGACCCGGCCAGATGAATGCCGTTAGGGCAACCACCTGTCGGTACATGATCCTTGCGTCATGAACGTCCGATCCATCGGATCCGCCCCCCGCTGCCTCTCTCATGCCTGTGACACTTTAGCCTGACACCCGCCTGTGTCAATTCGTCGCGATGCCTGCGCAGCCCCCCGGTGAAAATAAATTTGCGAATATCTAGGTTACTGGCAGTTATCGCCCTGCTTACAATGCCTTGCGCAGGATATGGCGCCCCAGGCACAGCGCATCCATCTCGGTGCGCGCGAAACACGCCAGCGCCTGTTCGGGGGTATCGACCACCGGTTCATTCTCGTTGAAGCTGGTGTTGAGCACCATGCCGATGCCGGTACGGCGGTGAAAGGCGCTGATCAGCTTGTGATACAGCGCGTTCGACGCCGGATCGACGCTCTGCAGGCGCCCGGTGCCATCGACATGGGTGATCGCCGGCAACCGCGCATGCCATTCGGGCTTGAGCTTGACCACATGCATCATGAACGGGCTGTAGATATCCTGTTCGAAATAGACCGGCACCATCTCGCGCAGCACCGAGGGTGCGAACGGCCGGAAGCCTTCGCGCCGCTTGATCTTGGCGTTGATCGTGTCCTTCATCGTCAGGATCGCGGGGTTGGCGAGAATCGAGCGGTTGCCGAGCGCGCGCGGGCCCCATTCGCTGCGGCCCTGGTACCAGCCGGTCACGAGCCCGTCGGCGATCAGCCCCGAGGCGATCTCGACCAGTTCGTCCTCATCGGCGCAGGACGTCACGGCAAAGCCCGATTCGTCGGCAACCTTGCGCATCCGGTCGTCGGAATAGCCCGGGCCCCAGGCGGCGTGTTCCATGTGGAAACGTTCCCTGCGGCCAAGCACCTGGTGCCAGACGTGATAGGCCGCCCCCATGCAGGCGCCATCATCGGACGCCGCAGCCTGTAGATAGGGGGTGGTGAAGGGTGTTTCGCGCAGGATGCGGGCGTTCGCGACGCCGTTGAGCGCGCAGCCGCCGGCCATGACGAGCTGCCCGGTCGGGACTTCGCCGTGGAGATGCTTGAGGCAATGCACGATGGCTTCCTCGAAACGCACCTGGGCCGAGCGGGCAATGTCCATCTCGCGCTGGGTGAGCGGGTCGTCGCGGCGCCGGGCGGGGCCAAGCTCGGCGACCATGCGATCGCCGAACAGCGTATCGACGTGCAGCCGGTCACGCGCGTCGCCGGTGCGCTTTTCATGCATGCCGAAATAGCCCTTGCCGAGCCGGAACCAGCCATCACGGGTCAATTCGACCATGCGCTGCATGACATCGCCATATTTGTCCTCGCCATAGGGGGCGAGGCCCATCACCTTGTATTCCTCGCCGAAGCGATCGAAACCGATGAACTGGCAGATGGCGGTGTAGAAGAACCCCAGGCTGTCGGGCAGCGTCACCTTGCCGATCGGCGTGATTTTGGTGCCTTCGCAGCGCGCTGCCATCGCTGAGGCGAAATCGCCCGAAGCGTCATAGGAGAAACCGGCGCTAAGGCTTTCGAACGGCGACAGATAATAGGCGCTGGCGATGTGCGCCAGATGATGTTCGACAGGGATCGTCTCGAACGTCTGCGCCGCCGGGTCCTCGCCGCAGAATTCGGCAAGGCGCTCGATCATCGATTTCGTCTTGCCGCGGCGCGCCAGATGTTCGACCGCCGTGCCAAAGGCAGCCTGGGTAAGCGTCCATTTCGCTTTGGCCGCCAGATTGGCCTTCGGGTCGCGGGCCATCGTGACATGGGTGACATCGGCGAGTTTCAGGCCATTGTCGGCGAGCAGCCAGCGCACGGCATGTTCGGGAAATTCGGGCGAATGCTTGAAGCGTTCGCCCAGCCGTTCCTCGGCCACCGCGCCGACCAATTTGCCATCGACCACCAGGCACGCCGCCGAATCGGGGTGAAAGGCATTCAGCCCCAGAATTACACTCATCGCCAATCAACCTGCTGGAAACGGCCAAAAAGGCCACCGATACGGTTGCCATAGCAGGCCTGTTGCGCAGGGCAAAGCATGTGCGACGGTGGGTGACCAAGGGGCGGCAGCTGCCCGCCCGGCGCTTACACCAACCGGCTCTGGCGTACTGCCGCCGCAATGAAACCGGCGAACAACGGGTGCGGATCGAACGGCTTGGATTTCAGTTCCGGATGGAACTGCACGCCGATGAACCACGGATGGTCGGGGCGTTCGACGATTTCGGGGAGCAAGCCATCGGGCGACATGCCCGAAAACATCAACCCCTGCGCCTCCAGCCGTTCACGATAGCCGACATTGACTTCATAGCGATGGCGGTGGCGTTCCTCGATGACGGTGCTGTCATAGATCGAGGCGGCGACGCTGTTGCCCGCCAACCGCGCTTCATAGGCGCCAAGCCGCATCGTGCCGCCCATGTCGCCACCCTCTTCGCGGACCTGCAGGCCATCGGTGCTCATCCATTCGGTGATCATGCCGACAACGGGTTCATCGGTCGGGCCGAACTCGGTGGTGCTGGCGCCCGTCACCCCGGCCTGGTTCCGCGCCGCTTCGATGCAGGCCATCTGCATGCCGAGGCAGATGCCGAAGAACGGCACATCGCGCTCGCGGGCAAAGCGCACGCTGGCGATCTTGCCTTCGGAGCCGCGTTCGCCGAAGCCGCCGGGTACCAGGATGCCGTGCATCGGCTCGAGCCGCGCCGCAATGTCCTCGCGCTCGAAATCCTCGGCATCGAGCCACTGGATATTGACCTTGACCCGGTTGGCGATGCCGCCATGGACCAGCGCTTCGGTGAGCGATTTATAGGCGTCCTTCATGCCGGTATATTTACCGACGACGCCGATGGTGACTTCGCCTTCGGGGTTGTGAAGTGCCTCGGTGATCGTCGACCAGCGCGTCAGGACCGGCGCCGGGGCATCGGTGATGCCGAACGCCGCCAGCACCTGATCGTCGAGCCCTTCGGCATGATATTGCAGCGGCACGTCATAGATGCTCGGCGCGTCGAGCGCGGCGATGACAGCTTCCTTGGCGACGTTGCAGAACAGCGCGATCTTGGCGCGATCGCTGTCGGGCAGCGGGTGTTCGGAGCGGCAGACGAGCACATGCGGCTGGATGCCGATGCCGCGCAGTTCGGCGACGCTGTGCTGGGTCGGCTTGGTCTTCAATTCGCCCGCCGCCGCCAGATAGGGGACGAGCGTGCAATGGATATAGACGGCGTTGGCGCGGCCGACATCGGCGCTCAATTGCCGGATGGCTTCGAGGAAGGGCAACGATTCGATGTCGCCGACGGTCCCGCCGATCTCGCACAGCACGAAATCGAGGCCTTCCGTCTCGGCCAGCGCAAAGGCCTTGATGGCATCGGTGACGTGCGGGATGACCTGCACCGTCGCGCCGAGAAATTCGCCCTTGCGCTCCTTGGCGATGATGTCCTGATAGACGCGGCCACTGGTGATATTGTCGGTCTGCCGCGATGCCACGCCGGTGAAGCGTTCGTAATGGCCGAGATCGAGATCGGTCTCGGCGCCATCGTCGGTCACATAGACTTCGCCATGCTGATACGGCGACATCGTGCCGGGATCGACGTTGAGGTACGGATCGAATTTGCGGATGCGGACCGAATAGCCACGCGCCTGGAGCAGCGCAGCCAGCGAGGCGGCCATCAGGCCCTTGCCAAGCGAAGAGACCACGCCGCCGGTGATGAAAATAAACCGGGTCATGGGAGAAAAGTCCTAGCCCGGATCGGGGACCCGGCGCCAGTGGGGATAACAAACTTGTTTGTGGATAAGCGCTAATACCCCAGCCGGAAGCGCAGCGCCGCCCCGGCATCGGGCGCGGCGCCGGCGATATGGCCGGGCTGGTCGCGCCAGAACAGCCCAAGGCTCAACCACCCCTGCCCCAGAGCGCGGGCATAGCCGATTTCGGTGGCGATTTCACGGCCGCTGGGGGCGAGGCGCGCCGCTTCGGGCGCATCGCCGCCCAGAGCCAGCAGCGCGGAACCGCCGGCGCGCAGCGGCTGCGCGACGGTAAGGCTGAGGCTGTCGTCGCCGAACACCCCGGCGCGCGTCAGGCTGAGCCGCGCCGCGGTGCTGGTCAGCCCCGACAGGCGCTGCACAAGGCCGGTGCCGGTCAGGTCGGCGCGGGTCGTGCCGACGCGCGCCTCGCCGCTCAGCGTCCAGGCGCCCAGTGGCAGCGCCGCGTGCAGCGCCGCACTGGTGGTGGTGCCGCCGGAAACGCCAAAGGGCGCCGCCAGACTCGAACCGAACAGCGCGCCGCGTTCTTCCACCCGTTCGCCCGCCAGCCCGAGCGCCAGCGCGCCGAAGCGCCGGTCGATCCGCAGCATGGCGCGGCTGGCGCGGGCCTCGCCCGCCTGCCCCACGGCCGATTCGCCGATCGCCATGCTGGCCGTCCAGCCGCCGAAGCGTTGCGACAGCGCCGCGCCGGCCAGATCGCGGCTGGCAGCGCCGAAGCGATCGATCTGCCCGGCGACCAGCGTTTCGGGCACGCCCGCCACGCCGGCCGCATTGGCGACCAGCCCGGCGAGCCCGGTGCCGAAACCCAGCGCCGCCGTCCCCCCGCCGGCGAGCGGCAGCAGCGCGCGGCCCGAAACGAGCTGCCCGCGCCGGTCGGCCACCGGATTGCCCGCCGCCAGCACGGCGCCGCGCCAGCCAGCATCGTGCCAGACAAGCGGTGCATCGCCGCGTACCCCGAAGCTGAGCGTCGCCGCCCCCAGCCGCGCGCCGGTGCTGCGCATTCCATCGGCGAACAGGCTGTTGGCGAGCCGCCCGGCATTGTCACGCCGCAGCGCCGCGGCGACATTCACGGCATAGGGCCGATCATAATCGTCGCGCGCCACCACCCGGCCCAGCGCCGCGCCCGTCGCCCCGGCATCGCCGAGCGGCGCCCCGAGCGCGCCGGTGATGCCGTTCAAGGGCAGCGCCACCTGCGCCACCGAAAGCCCACCGACCGGCTGGAACGCCCTTGTGATGTTGAGCGCGCCGCGACCAAAGACGGTATCGGTGCCCGGCACCCCCAGGTCATCGGCGGTGCGCAGCAGGATATCGACGATCTGGACATTGCTCAGCGTCGGGAACGCCCCGGCGAGCAACGCGGCGGCGCCCGAAATGATCGGCGCGGCTTCGGACGTGCCGCTGTAGAGGAAGGCGGTGCCGACTTCATCGAAGCTGCGCACCCGCACGCCCAGGGTGACGAGGTAGTTGTTCGCGACCGCCCCGGCGCGGTTGCTGAAACTGGCGATCGCCTGCACATCATCGATGGCGCCAGCGACGATGACGGTGCCGGGCGCGGCGGCGGCAATGCCCGAGGAGGCGAAGGGATCGACCTCGGCATTGCCGTCATTGCCCGCCGCGATGACGACGACCGCGCCGCTGGTGGTGACGCGATTGAGCGCCGAGGCTACCGAAAAGCCGACCGATGGCCCGCCGAGCGACAGGTTGACGACCCGCGCGCCGGCGGTGGCGGCGGTATCGAGCCCGGTCGCGATCGCCGAGCTGAGATAGGCGCAGCCTTCGGTGGTGGCGCAGCTGCCCGGGCGGTCGGCGCGGATCGACAGCAGCGTCGATTCGAACGCCACGCCATGGATGCCGCTGTTGTTCTTTGCTGCGAGCAGGATGCCCGACACTTCGGTGCCATGGCCGTCTTCATCGCCGAGCCCGCGCGAGCCCGCCGCATCGCGGCTGAGCGACGAGATGCGCCCGGCAAATTCGAGGCTGGTCGCATCGACACCGCTGTCGATGACCGCCACCGTGACATTCGCGCCCGTTGCCCCGGCATTATAGGCGCCGATGGCCAGCGAGGCAGTGACGGCGTTGGAGCGGCGATATTCGGCGGTATCGAAATTGGGCGTGGGAGTCGGCGTTGGTGTCGGGGTCGGGGTCGGGGTCGGGGTCGGGGTCGGCGTGGGGGCCGGCGCAGGCGTCGGGATCGGATTGACGCCGCCACCGCCGCCACAGGCATTGAGCAGGGTAAGCGCACCAAGGCTGGCGGTGATGAGAAGAAGGTTGCGCTGCATCGGGGCATCCTAATGCCTCAACGCCTGCCGCATAGCGAAATTCAGCGCGTCTCGATTCGCGAATTGGCCTTGGTATCGGGCAGGCGGATGGCGGCGGCCAGCGCGACGGCGCACATGCCAGCGACATACCAGAAAAAGCCCGATTCATACCCGGCCGACTTGAACGCCAGCGCGACATATTCGGCCGAGCCGCCGAACACCGCCACCCCGATGCCATAGGGCAGGCCGACCCCGAGCGCGCGGATCGACGCCGGGAACATCTCGGCCTTCACCACCCCCGAAATCGCCGTGTAGCAGCTCAGCACCGTCAGCGCCGCCATGATCAGGATGAAGCCGGTCACCGGGTCGCCGACCTTGCCGATCGCAGTCATCGCCGGAATGGTCAGCAGCGTGCCGAGCGCGCCGAAGGTGATCAGCAGCGGCCGCCGCCCGATCCGGTCCGACAGGGCGCCGACCAAGGGTTGCAACAGCATGTAGCCAACCAGCGCCAGCGCCGACACGCTCGTCGCCTGCGGTTTCGACCAGCCGGCGCTGAGCACCAGATATTTCTGCATGTAGGTGGTGAAGGTGTAGAAGGCGAGACTGCCACCCGCGGTCAGCGCCAGCACCGTCGCCAGCGCGCCGGGATGGGCGAGAAGCTGGCGAACGAGGCTTTGCTTGGCGCCACTGTCGACGCTCATGAAGGCGTCGGTCTCCACCAGCCCGCGGCGCAGGAAGAACACCAGCACGGCGCACGCCGCTCCGACGACGAAGGGAATGCGCCACCCCCAGGCTTCGAGCTCGCCTTCCGACAGAGTCGCCTGGAGCAGGACCAGCAGGCCCAGCGCCAGCAATTGCCCGCCGATCAGCGTCACATATTGGAAACTGGCGAGAAAACCACGCCGCCGTTCATCGGCGACTTCCGACATGAAGGTCGCCGAGGCGCCATATTCGCCGCCGACCGACAGCCCCTGCACCAGCCGCGCGAGCAGCAGCAGGAAGGGCGCGAAAAGCCCGACCTGGTCATAGGTCGGCGAAATGGCGATGAGCAGCGAGCCGGCGCACATCATCGCTACCGACAGTGTCAGCGCCGCCTTGCGCCCCTTGCGATCGGCATAGACCCCCAGGATCCAACCGCCGATCGGCCGCATCAGGAAACCGACGGCAAAGACCGCGGCGGTGTTGAGCGCCTGTGCCAGCGCATCGCCCTTGGGGAAAAAGCTCGGTGCGAAATACAGTGCGAACGCCGAATAGGCGTACCAGTCATACCATTCGACAAGATTGCCCGCCGAACCGCCGAAGATCTGGCGGGCCTGGGAAATCGGCCGCGCCTTGTTTGTTGTCGGCAGCGCCGATGCGGTCGGCGCGGGTTCGTACATCAGTTGACGAGCGGGACGCCGGTTGCGGGAGCGGGCGCAGGTGCCGGCGCAACGCCGGGTGCCACAGGTGCCGGCGCGCTCGTCGGTGCCGCCAGGCTGGTATCGATTTTCCTGGGCTTGTTGGTGCCCGCTGCGAGCACGGCCAAGACGATCGACGACACGATGAACAGCACAGCCAGCACAGTTGTCGACCGGGTCAGCAGATTGGCGGCGCCGCGCGCCGACATCAGCCCGCCGCCGGTGCCGCCACCGATGCCCAGGCCGCCGCCTTCCGAACGCTGCAGCAGGATCACGCCCACCAGGCCGATGGCGATCAGGGTATGGACGACAAGCAGGAAGGTGATCACGTCGGATTATCTTTCGGGGCACGAAGCAAGCGCGCGATGTAGCGATGCTGCCGCCTTTGGGCAAGGTGGAGGCGTTTTACGTCCGCCCCCGTGCGAGGCGGGCGCGGGAACGCAACCTATCCCGCCGCTTCGGCAATCGCCACCAAGCTCGCCGCCGTCAGGCTCGCCCCGCCGACGAGCGCGCCGCCGACATTGGGCTGGCCGAGCAGCTGCGCGGCATTGTCGGGCTTGACCGAGCCGCCATAAAGAATGCGCAAGCCCCGCCCCGCCGGCCCGAAGCGTTCGACCAGCCGGGCGCGGATGAACCCGTGAATCGCCGCGACATCCTGCGGCGTCGGCGTGCGTCCCGTGCCGATCGCCCAGACGGGTTCATAGGCGATGATCAGCCCCTCGGTGCTGTCGGGCAACGACCCCGCCAGTTGCGCCGCGACGACCGCCTCGGCCTGGCCGGCATCGCGCTGGCCCTCGGTTTCGCCGATGCACAGGATGACCTGAAGCCCCGCTTCGCGCGCCGCGATCGCCTTGGCGCGGACATCGGCATCGGTTTCGCCATTGTCCGTCCGGCGCTCGCTATGGCCGACGATGACGAATTGCGCGCCAATGTCGGCAAGCATCGCCGCCGAAACGCAGCCGGTGTGCGCGCCCGCTGCCTTGCCATGGCAATCCTGCCCGCCGATCCGCACCGCGCCCGCCGCCACGATGACGGCGCGGTCGATGAGGGTGAATGGTGGCGCCACCCACAGGTCGCTGCGCGTCGCCGCCATCGCGGCGATCTCGGCGATCGATTCGCCCAGGCCGTTCATCTTCCAGTTGCCCACGATCAAGGCCATTGCGCTTCATTCCCCATCCGGTTGCAGCGCGTCTTGTGGCAAGCCGCCGCGCTCGTTACAACCCGGCGCCACTGTGCAACTGGTATCGATAGCCCCATGATCACCTTCTTTCGTCGCTGGTTGACCAGCTGGCCGGCCCTCATACTCCTCGGCCTGGTGCTTGTTGCCTTCGCCGTCACCGGCATCGGCGATCCGTTCGCCGGCGGTGGCCCGGTCGGTTCGGTCGCCAAGGTCGGCGACAAGGTGATCAGCGAAACCGACCTGCTCAAGGGCTTCGACCGGCTGGTGCGCAATGCCCGCCAGTCTAACCCCGGCGTCAGCCAGATCGACTTTGCCAAACAGGGTGCCGTTACCGTCGCTGCCGACCAGTTGATCGGCCAGACCGCCGTGGAGACACTGGCGGCCAAGGCCGGCATCGCGGCGTCGGAACGCGCTATCGGCGCCGTCATCGCCGGCATCCCCGCCTTTCAGAGCGGCGGCAAGTTCGATGAAGCCACCTATCGCCGCGTCATCGCCGGCCAGCAGCTGACCGAAGCCGAGCTGCACCAAGGCATTGCCGGCGATCTGGTCAGGAAGCAGCTGCTCACGCCGGTCACCGCCGCGCTCGGCGTGCCGGCCGACATGGCGCGGCCCTATGCCCAGATGCTCGTCGACATCCACCGCGGCGGCGTCGCGCTGGTGCCGATGGTGGCCACCGCGCCGCCGACCGAGGCCGAAATCGCCAAATTCTATGCCGACAACAAGGCGCGCTTTACCGTGCCCGAGCGCCGCGCCTATCGCTATGCGTTGATCGACAGCGCCGCGATCATCGCCGCCGCCAGCGTCACCGACGCACAGATCGCCGCCGCCTTTGCCAAGGACCCGGCGCGCTATGGCGCTGCCGCCACCCGCCGCCTCGAACAGGTCGTCGTCCCCGATGAAGCCAAGGCACGCGCCATCGCCGCGGCCGCGGCCAGCGAAGGTTTTGCAAAGGCCGCGCAGCGCCTCGCCGGCTTCGGCGCCGTCGATATCGATCTTGGCGAACAATCACGCGATGCCTTTGGCAAGGCGACCAGTACCGCCGTTGCCGATGCCGCCTTTGCGGCGCCCGTTGGCGGCATCACCGCGCCGATCAAGACCGCCTATGGCTGGCATGTCGTGCGCGTTGCCGCGCTCGGCGCTACCGGCAAATCGCTGGCGCAGGCGCGCGCCGCGATCGAGGCCGACCTGAAGAAGACCGCCGGCACCACGGCGCTGGGTGATCTGGTCGCCGCCATCGACGATGGGGTGGAGGCCGGCAAGAGCTTTGCCGACATCGCCACCGAAGAGAAACTGACGATCCTGGCGCAAACTGCCGTGACCAGGGAAGGCACGGCCCCCGGCGCCGCGCCGTTGACCGGCGAGGCCGCCGCCATTGCCGGCAAGGCCTTCCGTCACGAACCCGGCGATGGCGCCGCGGTCGAGGATCTGGGCGGCGGCCGGCTGGTGGTCATCGAAACCATGGAGGTGACACCCGCGGCGCCGCAGCCGCTCGCCGAAATCCGCGCGGTGGCTGTCGCCGGCGCAGCCCAGGCCAAGGCGATGGCGGCGGCGCGCGGCAAGGCCGATGCGATTGTCGCTGCGGTCCGCAAGGGAGTCGCCTTCGATGTCGCGCTGGCGGCGCAGGGCCTGCCACCGGCGCAGCCGCTCGCCGGTCGTCGCCTCGATATCGCGCAGCAGCAGGCGCCGCCGATCGTTCAGGCTTTCCTCGAAACCCCCAAGGGCAGCGTGCAGGTTCTGCCCGGCGGCCAGGGCTGGGTGCTCATCCACACCAGCGCCATCGAGCCCGGCAAGATCGAAGCCGTGCCCGGCCTGCTCGAAGCCGGGCGCCGCGATATCGCCGCGCAGGTTCCCGAGGAATTCGCCGCGGCCTTTGCCCAGGCGTCGGAACGCGCGCTCGGCACGACGCGCAACGCCAAGACGATCACCGCCATCACCCGTCGACTGTCGGGTCTCGATACCGGCACGCCGTAACTTGGGCGATTTCGGCCGCATCGCCCCTGATCGGGAAACATTTGTCGCCTGCCTTGGCGAAGGCCGGGCGCAACTGGTGTGGACCCGCATCGTCGCCGATACCGAAACGCCGGTGTCGGCAATGCTCAAGCTCGGCGCCGCGCAAAGCGGCAGTTTCCTGCTCGAATCGGTCGAAGGCGGCCAGGTGCGCGGGCGCTATTCGCTGCTCGGGCTGGAGCCCGATCTGGTCTGGCGCGCCACCGGCGACACATCCGAAATCAACCGTGACTGGCGCAGCGATCGCAGCGCCTTCGTGCCCGTCCCCGGCGGCGCACTGGCGGCGCTGCGCGGGTTGGTCGCCGAAGCCCGCGCCGATGTGCCCGCCGCGCTTCCGCCGGCGCTGGCCTGCCTGGTCGGCTATATCGGCTATGAAGCCGTGCGGCTGGTCGAGCCCAGCGTGCCGGGCAATGCGCCCTCGCCGCTCGGTCTGCCCGACATGCTGTTCGTGCGCCCGACGCTGCTGCTGGTGTTTGACCGGTTGAAGGACGAATTGTTCATCGTCGCGCCGATCTTTGCCGCCGATGACCGGAAAATCGACCCCGCCGTGGCCTATGCCGACGCGGTCGAACGCATCGAAGCAACCCAGGCCCGGCTCGCCCGCGCCCAGCCACCGCGCGCCGCGGCGCCGACCGCCCTGCCAGATGGCAGCGCGACGCCAATCGTCGGCGCGGCGCGCTATGCCGAGATGGTGGCCCGCGCCAAGGAATATATTTTCGCCGGCGATGTCTTCCAGGTCGTGCTGGCGCAACGCTTCAGCGTCGATTTCCCGCTGCCGCCGCTCGATCTGTATCGAGCCCTGCGGCGGATCAACCCGTCTCCCTTCCTCTATTTCCTCGATCTGCCCGATTTCGCGCTGGTCGGCTCGTCCCCCGAAATCCTGGTGCGGGTGCGCGATGGCGATGTCACCATCCGGCCGATTGCCGGCACAAGGCCAAGGGGTCGTGATGCCGTGGAGGATGCCGAGAACAAGGCCAGCCTTCTCGCCGATGCCAAGGAACAGGCCGAACATCTGATGCTGCTCGATCTCGGTCGCCACGATACCGGGCGCGTCTCGCTGCCCGGCACGGTGACGGTCACCGATCGCGCCGGGGTGGAATTCTACAGCCATGTCATGCACATCGTCTCGAACGTGCGCGGCCGGCTCGATCCGCAGCACGATGCCATCGTTGCGCTGCTCGCCGGCTTTCCGGCCGGCACCGTTTCGGGGGCGCCCAAGGTGCGCGCCATGCAGGTCATCGCCGAACTCGAGCCCGAAGCGCGCGGCGCCTATGCCGGCGGCGTCGGCTATTTCAGCCCCGACGGATCGATGGATTCGTGCATCGTGCTGCGCACCGCGGTGGTCAAGGATGGCGTCATGCACGTCCAGGCCGGCGCCGGGATCGTCGCCGACAGTATCGCCGAATATGAACAGCGCGAATGCGAGGCCAAGGCCGGCGCGCTGATGGCCGCCGCCCGCGAAGCCCTGCAAGCCGCCGCCGCGCCGGGTTTCGGACAATAGCCCCCAACAGGAGTGTTACCCCATGCCCAAGGCCCTCTGGAACGGCGTCACCATCGCCGACAGCGACGATACCGTTGTTGTCGAAGGCAATCATTATTTCCGCATCGAAGCCGTCGACCCGGCGATGCTCAAGCCGAGCCCGACGACCACCGTGTGCGGCTGGAAGGGCACCGCCAATTACTGGACGCTGGTCGCCGGCGGCGCCGAGAACAAGGACGCCGTCTGGTATTATGCCGACCCCAAGGACGCGGCGAAAGAAATCAAGGGCCGGCTGGCCTTCTGGAAGGGCGTCAAGGTCGCCTGATCCGATGACGGCAAGTCATCTCCAACCGGTGCTGGCCGGCCGCGGCGTGGTGCTGCGGCCCCTGGTCGCTGCCGATTGGACGGCCCTGTTCGCCGTCGCCAGCGACCCGCTGATCTGGGCGGGCCATCCGGCGCATGACCGCTGGCAAGAACCCGTCTTTCGCGGCTTTTTCGACGCCGCGCTGGCCAGCGGCGGCGCGCTCGTCGTCATCGACCCGGCGACGGACGCTATCATCGGTTCTTCCCGGTTCGATCATGATCGCGCCGGCCCCGGCGAGATCGAAATCGGCTGGACTTTCCTCGCTCGGTCTTGCTGGGGCGGGCTGACGAATGCCGTGATGAAGGCGCTGATGGTCGGCCATGCGCTCGGCTTTTGCGATCGCGCGATCTTCCTTGTCGGCGAGACCAACCTGCGGTCGCGCCGCGCCATGGAAAAGATCGGCGGTGTGCTGACCGATCGCATCCAAATCTTCGATACGCCGCTGGGGCCGGTGCGCCATGTCATATACGCCATCGATGCCGCGGCCTTTGCTGCCGGCCCGCTTTCCGGCCTGGTGCCGGCACAGGCGGGATGACGGCGACGCGCGCTTGCGCTAACGCTGCGGCATGATACTCGTCATCGACAATTACGACAGCTTCACCTTCAATCTCGTGCATTACCTGCTCGAGTTGGGAGCCGAAACGCGCGTTATCCGCAACGATGCGATCACCGCCGCCGAGGCCATCGCGCTCACCCCCCAGGCCGTGCTGCTCTCGCCCGGGCCGTGCACCCCCAATGAAGCCGGCGTCTGCCTCGATCTGATCGCCGCCGCCGCCGCGGTGCGGCTGCCGTTGCTCGGCGTCTGCCTCGGCCACCAGTCGCTCGGCCAGGCCTTTGGCGGCACGGTGGTACGCGCGCCGCAGGTCATGCACGGCAAGACCAGCGCGATGACGCATGACGGCAGCGGCATCTTCGCCGGCCTGCCCAGCCCGTTCGAGGCGACCCGCTATCACTCGCTGATCGTGCGCGAAGATGATCTGCCGGCATGTTTCGCTATCAACGCGCGCAGCCCCGATGGCGTCATCATGGGGATGCGCCACAAGGAACTCCCGCTGCACGGCGTGCAGTTCCACCCCGAAAGCATCGCAACCGAACATGGCCATGCCATGCTCGCCAATTTCATGACGCTTGCGGGCATGCAGCCACTGGCGCGCGCGGCATGATCCGGCCGCTGCCCGATGCCGGGGCGGAACTGCCGCCGGATGTCGCTGCCGATGCCTTTGCGCGCATTTTCGACGGCATGGCCGATGACAAGGCGCTGGCGAATTTCCTCGTCGCGCTCGCCGATCGCGGCGAGACGGTTGACGAGATCGTCGCTGCTGCATCGATATTGAGAGCGCGCGTCAATAATCCCCTGCATTATGCTGATGCCATTGATGTTTGTGGCACCGGTGGCGATGGCAAACACAGCCTCAACGTCTCCACCGCCGTCGCCATCGTCGTTGCCGCCTGCGGGGTAAAGGTCGCCAAGCATGGCAATCGCGCCGCCTCTTCGGCCAGCGGTGCCGCCGATGTGCTCGCCGAACTCGGCATTCCCGAACTGCCCTTCGACCGGCTCGGGCCGTGCTTCGAAACGGTCGGCATCACCTTCCTTCATGCCGCGCGCCACCATCCCGCCATGGCGCGCGTCGCCCCGGTACGTCGCGCGCTCGGCCGGCGGACGATCTTCAACCTGCTCGGCCCGCTGGCCAATCCGGCGGGGGTGAAGCGGCAATTGGTCGGGGTGTATGATCCGTCGCGCGCGCTCGATATGGCGCAGGCGTTGGCCGCGCTCGGGTCGGAACGCGCCATGGTTGTCCATGGCCAAGGGTATGACGAACTGACCGTGACCGGTGACAGCCACGTTGTTCGCCACGGATTTGAAGGTGTTGCCGCCTTTGGCTCGGAAATTTTGTCACCCGAAGATGCCGGCGTCGGCCGCCATCCCGAAGCCGCGCTTGCCGGCAGCGACCCGGCGCACAATGCCGCCCGGCTGCGCGCCCTGCTTGCCGGCGAACAGGGCGCCTATCACGATATCGTCGTGCTCAACGCCGCCGCCGCACTGACCGTGGCGCGTGACCACCCTCTGGACCTCGCCGCCCGCACTGCCCGCGAGGCGCTCGCCTCGGGCGCCGCGGCCGATACCCTTGCCCGCTGGAGCGCCTTTCGATGACCGATACCCTGGCGATGATCTGCGACCACAAGCGCAGCCTGGTCGCCGCTGCGCGCGCCACGCGGAGCCTCGCCGATCTCGAAGCCGCCGCCGCCGCTGCCGACCCGGTGCGCGGCTTCATCGCCGCCATCCATGCCGCCCATGCCGATGGCCGCGCCGCGCTGATTGCCGAAGTGAAGAAGGCCAGCCCCTCCAAGGGCCTGATCCGCGCCGATTTCGACCCGGCCGCGCTTGCCGCCGCTTATCAGGCCGGCGGCGCCACCTGCCTGTCGGTGCTGACCGAGGACCGCTGGTTCCTCGGCGGTGACGCCTATCTGATGGCGGCGCGCGCTGCCTGCACCCTGCCGGTCATCCGCAAGGATTTCATCGTCGACCCCTGGCAGGTCATCGAAGCCCGCGCCATCGGCGCCGATGCCGTGCTGCTGATCATGGCGGCGCTGTCCGATGCCCAGGCCGCCGAACTCGAAGCCGTCGCCATGGCCCACAAGCTGGACGTCCTCGTCGAAGTCCATGATGCGGCCGAACGCGATCGGGCGCTGCGGCTGAAGACACCGTTGCTTGGCATCAATAACCGCAATCTCAAAACGTTGAATGTCGATCTTAAGACATCATTCGAACTATCGACCACACCCGACCGCACACTCGTGGCCGAAAGCGGCCTGTCCGGCCCCACCGATCTGACCGCGCTCCAGGCGGTCGGCATCAACACCTTCCTTGTCGGGGAATCGCTGATGCGCCAGGCCGATGTCACCGCGGCGACGCGCACGCTTTTGGGGTTCGCCGCATGACGCTGACCCATCTCGACGCCAAGGGCGCCGCCCGCATGGTCGATGTCTCGGCCAAGCCGGCGACCCGCCGCGAGGCCGTGGCGGAGGGGCATATCGCCATCAACACCGCCGCGCTTGTCGCCATTCGCGACCAGGCGGTGGCCAAGGGCGATGTGCTCGCCGTGGCGCGCATTGCCGGCATCATGGCGGCCAAGCGCACCGCCGATCTCATCCCACTTTGCCACCCGCTGCCGCTCGATGCGGTCACGCTCGATCTCGTCATCGAAGCCGATGGCGTGCGCGCCACCGCCACTGTGATCACCACCCATGGTACCGGCGTCGAAATGGAAGCAATGACGGCGGTTTCGGTGGCTTTGCTGACAATCTATGACATGGCCAAGGCGATGGACCGCGGCATGACGATTTCGGGCGTGCGGCTGCTCAAGAAATCCGGCGGGCGTTCTGGCGAGTGGGTCGCGTCCTGATGGCGCTGCTGCCGGTCGCCGAGGCGCTCGACCGGCTGCTGGCGGGCGTTGTCCCGCTGCCGGCTGAAACCGTGCCGCTCGGCGCCGCGCGCGGTCGCATCCTTGCCCAGAACGTTACCGCCCGGCTTACCCAGCCGCCTTTCGATGCCGCGGCGATGGACGGCTATGCCATCCGCTGGGCCGACCGCAGCGGGCCGTGGCGGATCATCGGCGAAAGCGCCGCCGGCCATGGCTTTGGCGGCAGCGTGGGGCCGGGCGAAGCGGCACGGATCTTCACCGGTGCGCCGCTGCCCGCCGGCGCCGATACCATCGTGGTGCAGGAAGAAATCACCCGCGCCGACGACACCGCCACCCTATCGGGCGAAGGCCCGCCGCGCGCCGGCGCCCACATCCGCAAGGCCGGCCAGGATTTTGCCGCCGGGGCTCCGATCGCGCTGGCTGGCGACCGGCTGACCCCGGCGCGCCTTGGGCTGCTGGCTGCCTCGGGGCATGGCGACGTCGGCGTCGTGCGCCGGCCCCGGGTCACGCTGATCACCACCGGCGACGAACTGGTGCCACCCGGCACCCTGCCCGGTCCGGACCAGATCGTCAGTTCGAACAATCTGATGATCGCCGCGCTGTGCGAAGCCGTCGGCGCCATCACCGCCGACCCCGGCATCATCCCCGATCGCCGCGATGCCCTTGCGGCAGCATTGCGCGCGGCGGACGGCGACCTCGTCATCACCATCGGCGGCGCGTCGGTGGGCGATCATGATCTCGTCGTACCGGTGCTGCGCGATCTGGGCGCGACACTTGATTTCTGGAAGATCGCGATGCGGCCGGGCAAGCCGATGCTCGCCGGCCTGCTGGACGGGCGCCGCATCATCGGCCTGCCGGGCAATCCGGTGTCGGCCTATGTCGGCGCGCTGCTGTTCGTGCTGCCGCTGCTGGCGCGATTGGGCGGGCGCCGGGCGGCGTTGCGGGTGGAACGCTTGCCGCTTGCCGCGGCCCTGGGGCCCAATGGCGTGCGGCGTGACCATCTACGTGCGCAGCGTTCGGCCGCGGGGGTGACGGTGTTTGCGGCGCAGGATTCGGCGCTGCTCGGGCGGCTGGCGGCGGCCGATTGCCTGGTCATCCGCGAACCCGGCGCCGGCCCTGCCGCCATCGGGGACCTCGTCGATTGCATCCTGCTTGACAGTATCGGGGATGTTTCCTAAACGTTCCGCATGTGTTCCTCAACGGAGGTGGCGATGCTGACGCGCAAGCAACAGGAACTGCTGAGTTTTATCGATGATCGGTTGCGGGCCGATGGTGTGTCGCCGTCGTTCGAGGAAATGAAGGACGCGCTGCAATTGCGCTCCAAATCGGGTGTGCATCGCCTGATCAACGCGCTCGAGGAACGCCGCTTCATCCGCCGCCTGCCCAACCGGGCACGCGCATTGGAAGTGCTGCAGATGCCCGAGGCGCTGCGTGCGGTGAAGCCGGCTCTGAAGCTTGTGCCGCCCGCACCCGCGCCGCGGCCGCACGTTCAGGCGATGATTGCCGCCAATGACACGATCGTCGTGCCGCTGCATGGCCGCATTGCCGCCGGCCTGCCGGTCGAGGCGCTCGAAAGCGATCGCTCGATGTCGGTACCCGCGGCGCTGCTCGGCCCGGGTGATCATTATGCGCTCGAAGTGTCGGGCGATTCAATGATCGAGGCGGGGATTTTCGACGGCGATTATGCGCTGATCAAGCGCTGCGACGATGCTCGCGACGGCGACATCGTCGTCGCGCTGATCGATGGCGCCGAAGCGACGCTGAAATATCTGCATCGCGAAAAGCAGTTCGTGCGGCTCGATCCGGCGAATGCCGCCTATCAGCCGCAACGCTATGAAGCGCAGCGCGTGCAGGTGCAGGGCAAGCTGGCCGGGTTGCTGCGCCGCTATCATTGAGGGCGGACGCTCCCTCCCTGCAGGGAGGGCGGGAGTTCAGTCCTCACGACAGCAGCACCGCCGGTGAACAGGCATGCCATGCTAGCCACACTGGCTCGCCAATGGCGAAATCTTCCTGGTCCCAGCGGGTCAGGTTCGACCGCAGCGCCTTGACCATCCGGCCGCTCGCCAGTTCGACATCATAGGTCGATTCCGAGCCGAGATACTGGATATGGCGGATGACACCGGCGGCATGGTTGTGCCCCGCAGGCGCATCGTCGAGCGGCGCCAGTGCTTGCGCCGCGCCGCGTTTGTGCAGCTCGATCTTTTCAGGGCGCAGCGCCAGCCACAGCGTTGTCCCCTGCCCGCCGGTCACGCCATGATCGAGCCAGACGGGCAGCGCGAGGTCGGGCACCGTCACCACGGCATGGCCGGGCGCATCGATGGCCAGCCGGCCTTCGAACAGATTCACCTGCCCGACAAAATCGGCAACGAAGCGCGACGCCGGAAATTCATAGAGGTCCGACGGCGTCGCCACCTGTTGTAACAGCCCGCGGTGCATCACGGCGCAGCGGCACGCCATGGCGAGCGCTTCGTCCTGGTCGTGCGTCACCATCACGAAAGTGATACCGAGCTTTTCCTGCAACTGGGTCAGTTCCGCCCGCATCGCATCGCGCAGCTTGGCATCCAATGCCGACAGCGGTTCATCGAGCAGCAGCACCCGCGGCCGTTTAACCAGCGCGCGCGCCAGCGCCACCCGCTGCCGCTGCCCACCCGACAGCGCGTCGGGCATGCGCGTCTCCAGCCCGTCGAGCTTGACCAGCGCCAGCGCCTCGGCGACCCGCGCGGCACGTGTCGCCGCCGCGACGCCATCGACCTTCAGGCCATAGCCGACATTTTCCGCCACGCTCATGTGCGGGAAGACGGCGTAATTCTGGAACACCATGTTGACCGGACGGCGGTTGGGCGGCACCCGGCTGACATCGACGCCATCGATGAAGATGCGCCCCTCGTTCGGGGTTTCGAACCCCGCCAGCATGCGCAGCAACGTCGTCTTGCCGCAGCCCGATGGCCCGAGCAGCGCGAAAAACTCGCCCTCGGCGATATCGAGCGTCACGTCATCGACCGCGACGACCTTGCCGAAGCGTTTGCTGACCTTTTCGAAACGGATGATCGGCGGCTTGCTCATGCGGCCTGCTTGGCGATTTCGGTGCCCTGCAACCGCAGCGCCAGCGCGGTCAGGCCGGCGGTGAGGAGGATCAGCAGCGTCGAGGCTGCATTGACCTCGGGAGTCACCGAAAAGCGCACCATGGCGTAGATCTTGATCGGAAAGGTCACGGTATCAGGCCCCGAGGTGAAGAAGGTGATGACGAAATCATCAAGGCTGAGGGTGAAGGCGAGCAGCACCCCGGCGACGAGCCCCGGGCGCAGGTGCGGCAGCAGGATGTCACGAAACACTTGCCAGTCCGAGGCGCCGAGATCGCGCGCCGCGGCTTCGAGATCGCGGTCGAAACTCGCCAGCCTGGCACGGACGACGAGCGCGACGAAGCTGAACGAGAAGCTGACATGCGCGATAATGATGGCGCCGAGGTTGAACGGCCAGGCCAGCCCCATCGGCCAGGGCAGTACGCTGGAGAAGAACACCAGGAACGCCACGCCGAGGCAGATTTCGGGTACCACTAGCGGCAGCGCCAGCAGTCCCTCAAGCCCGGCCTTGCCCGGAAAGCGGAAGCGCCACAGCGCCAGCGCCACGAGCGTGCCGAGCACCAGGCTGATCGCGCTCGACGCCAGCGCGATGACCAGCGAATTGGCGAAGGCCTGGAGCAGCTCGGCATCCTGAAACAGCGCCGCATACCAGCGCGTCGTGAAGCCGCGCCACACGATCGTGCGCTTCGAATCGTTGAAGCTGAAGACCAGCAGGATAACGAGTGGCGCATAAAGGAACACCCCGACGCCGGCGAGCCACAGCCGCAGCGGCCAGCGGCCGAGATAATCGAGCGGCCCCTTCATCGCCGGCCTCGTGAAACGAGGGTTTGCAAGGCGATGGCGGCAAAGGTCAGGTACATCAGCAGGAACGATAGCGCCGCGCCGAAGGGCCAGTCGTTGGCCGATTTGAACTGGCGTTCGATGATGTTGGCGATCATCAGGCTGTTGGTGCCGCCGAGCAGATCGGGGGTGAGATAAGCCCCCAGCGCCGGGATGAAGGTGATGATGATGCCCGACACGATTCCGGGCAACGCCAATGGCACGACGATGCGGGCGAAGGTGGCGATCTGCCCGGCGCCAAGATCGAGGCTGGCCTCGATCAGCGAGCGATCGAGCCGGTCGAGCGCGGCATAGAGCGGCAGCACCATGAAGGGCAGATGCACATAGACCAGCCCGAAGACCACGGCGAAACTGTTGTGGAGCAGGTCGAACGGCCCGAGCCCGAACCAGCCGAACGCAGTGTTGATGCTGCCTTCGGTTCGCAGCACCGCCATCAACGCATAGGTGCGGATAAGCAAATTGGTCCAGAACGGCAGCATGACGGCCAGCAAAAGCCAGATGCGGGCGCGCGGGCTGGCAAAGGTGATGGCGACGGCGACCGGAAAGCCGATGACGAGGCACAGCAAGGTGGTCAGCGCCGCCACCCCCAGTGACTTGCCGATGATGGCAAGATAGAGCGGCTGCACCGCCCGGGCGTAATTGCCGAAATTGCCGCTGATGGCGATTTCGGTGAGCGAGACATTCTCGCCGAAACTATAGCCCCAGATGATGGCGAGCGGCGCGAGGAAGAAGCCGAACAGCCAGAGCAAAGGCGGTGAGACGAGCAGCGCAAAGACGCCGCGTGCCGTGTGCCAGCCCTGGGGGGATGCGGTGGTCATGCCGCCAAGATCTCGGTCATCGCTTCATCGACCACCCGCGCCCGGGCGATGCCTTCGAAATCGCCATATTCGCATCGGGCCAGCACCGTGGCCGGCGGGAAGATCACCGGACTTTGGCGATAGTCATCGGGCATCAGCGCCAGCGCGGCGCCATTGGGGCTGGGGTAGCGGATCGTCCGCGAAATCGCCGCCGACACCCTGGCATCGAGCAGATAGTTGATGAAGCGATGCGCATTGTCGGGCCGCGGTGCGCCCTTGGGAATGCAAAGGCAATCGGATGCGAGCAGCGAGCCCTCGCGCGGCACGACAAAGCCGAGATCAGGGTCATCGGCCATCACCTGCGCGATATCGCCATTATATTCGGCGACGATATCGACATCGCCGGCAGCGAGCAGATCCTGGCCTTCGTCGTGGTGGAAGACCTTGATATGGGGTTTCTGGCGGATCATCATCTCGACCACCCGCCGCGTCATCGCCGGCGTCACGCCGCGCACCGAGGCGCCGAGATATTTGGCCCCGACGCGGATAATGTCGTCGCTTTCGGCGAACAGCCCGATGCGCCCCGAATAGCGGTCGGAATCGAACACCCATTTCCAGCTGTCGGGCACGTCATCGACGCGCGATTTGCGATAGCCGATGCCGAGCACCAGCCAGGTATAGGGCAGCGAAAAGCGCCGCCCCGGATCATATGGTACATCGACGAATGCCGGCAATAGGTTACGAATATTGGGGATACGGCGATGATCGAGCGGTTCGAGCAACCCTGACACGCGCAGCCGCGTCACGAATTCATTGGCCGGCACGATGACATCGAACCCCGGGTTGCCGGCCTTCAACCGCGCGAACAGCTCGTCGGTATTGCCGAACAGGCTCATCTGCACCTCGATGCCGGTCGCCGCCTTGAAATCATCGAGCGTCGTATCGCCGATATAGGTGTCCCAATTGTAGAAATTGACGCGGGCTTCCTCGCCATTGGCGCCGCGCGGCCAGCGCCGGCCACAGCCCGACAGCGTCAAGCCGGCCGCCATGCCGGAAAGCAGGCTACGCCGGGCGAGCAAGGCGGGTCGGCATCGGCAAGGCGGGCATGGGGTTCCTGAACATCGGCGTTGGTGAATGCATAACGCGAAGCCAGGCGGGCGATAAGCAAAATCCGGCGTTCGCCAATTGCCATCCGGCGCCTCATGCGCCACAAATCAGCAGGATAATCGGTTGATCGCTTCGGAAAGGAGCGGCGACCATGGGGAGGACGGATGATGCAGACGAGCCGGCGGGAAACGCTTGCGATGATGGGTGGCCTGGCCGCCGCGACGATGATGGGCAGCGCCGTGCAAGCTGCGCCCAAACTGGGCAGCGCGAAAAAGACGCTTTACTGGGTCGCCACCGTCACGCCGTGCGACAAGCGCGGCGCGTTCGACCCCGGCGCCATGGCGGCGGTGATGCAATGGCACAAGAAATGCGGTGCCGATGGCGTCGTCGTGCTCGGCACTTCAGGCGAATTTCCGTCGTTCACCGTCAAGGAACGCCGCACCGTCACCGAAACCGTGCTCAAGCACCGCAACGGGCTCAACGTCATCATCGGGCCGGGTACGACCAATCTCGCCGATACGATCGAGCTCGCCAAACACGCCGAAAGCAATGGCGCCGATGGCCTGCTGGTCATCCCGCCGTTTTATTTCAACGAACCGCCGCTCGATGGCCTGACGGGCTATTACAAGCAGTTGTTCGATGCTTGCGGCCTGCCGATGAACCTCTATCACATCCCCGGCACCAGCGAGGTTTCGATCACGCTCGACTTGCTGAAAGCGCTGTCAGGCTATGATCATCTCGCCGGCATCAAGGATTCGTCGGGCTCGGTCGAAGGCTATGGCAAGTTCGTCGAGGCTTTCCCGGCGCTCAACATGCGCTGCGGCACCAACAACAATCTCGAAGTCGCGCTCAAGAACGGCATGGGCACCATCCTCGCCGATGGCAACCAGTTCAGCGCCAAATGCGCCGCGATCTTCAAGGTCTATCATGCCGGTGGCGATTGGCAGGCCGAGCTGGCGAAACTGCGCGCCGCGCAACGCACGATGCGCGAGGCGGCGCTGGGCGGCAACACCTATGCCGTCATGAAATATATCCTGTCGCTCGAAATGGGCGGGCCGGAAATGTATGCGCGCACGCCGATGCCGCAATTGACCGATGCACAGCGCGTTTCGATCAAGGCGGCGCTCGCCCGCGTCAACGCGGCCTGAAGGGGACCCATAATGAAACGCCTCACGCTCCTCGCGCTGCTGCTCACCGCCGGCCCCGTCCTGGCCCAGGTCAACGGCGCGCCGGCCGCCCGCAAGGACAAGACGGTCAACTGGCCGACCTATAATGCCGATCTGGCGGGCAGCCGCTATCTGCCGCTCGCCCAGATCGACGCCAGCAATTTCAAGGACCTTGAAATCGCCTGGCGCTTCAAGACCGACATGTTCGGCAGCCGGCCCGAATACAAGCTGGAAGGCACGCCGCTGGCGGTCGATGGCGTGCTCTACACCACCGCCGGCACCCGCCGCGCCGTGGCAGCGCTCAACGCCGTCACCGGCGAACTGCTCTGGTCGTACAGCCTGCACGAAGGCAAGCGCAGCGCCGAAAGCCCGCGCGCCCTGTCGGGCCGCGGCCTGTCCTATTGGACCGACGGCACCAAGCGCCGCATCCTCTATACCACCATCGGCTATCGGTTGATCAGCCTTGATGCCGATACCGGGCAACCTGATCCCGATTTCGGCGAAAAGGGCATGGTCGACCTGAAGAAGGATTGGGACCAGGAAGCGCTCGATCTTGAAACCGGCGAGGCCGGCGCACATTCGGCGCCAGCGATTTCGGGCAACACCATCATCATCGGCGCCGCCTTCCGCGAAGGCTTCACGCCCAAGGACAAGAACAACACGAAGGGCTATGTCCGCGCCTTCGACGTGCGCACCGGCAAGCGGCTGTGGACCTTCCACACCATCCCCAAGCCCGGCGAATTCGGCTATGAGACCTGGTACGACAAGAGCGCCGACACGACGGGCAACGCCGGCGTGTGGACGCAAATCTCGATCGATCCCGACCTCAACCTCGCTTATCTGAACGTCGAATCGCCAACGAGCGATTTTTACGGCGGGCATCGCCGCGGTCCTGGCCTGTTCGGCAACAGCATCGTCGCTGTCGACCTGACCACCGGTGCGCGCAAATGGCATTACCAGCTGATCCATCACGAAATCTGGGATCTCGACAACAGCTCGGCGCCGCTGCTGATGAACGTGACGGTCGATGGCAAACCGAAGAAGGTCGTCGGCATTCCGTCGAAACAGGGCTTTTTCTATGTCCTCGACCGCGCCACCGGCAAGCCCGTCTGGCCGATCAAGGAAGTGAAGGTCCCCGCCGGCACGGTGCCGGGCGAATGGTATTCACCGACCCAGCCGATACCGACCAAGCCCGCCGCCTATGGCCGCAACGGCTATCTCGAATCGGACCTCATCGACTTCACGCCCGAATTGAAGGCCAAGGCGGTCGAACTGGTCAAGCGCTATCAGCTCGGCCCGGTTTATACCCCGCCGATCATCTCGACCAAAGACAAGCTCGGCGTCATCAACAATTGGGCGCAAGGGGGGACCAACTGGCCGGGCGGCTCGTTCGACCCCGAAACCGGCATCGCCTATGTCTATGCCTGTGGCACCTGCATCTCGACGACCGGGCTGCAACCCGGGCCGCAGGGCATGACCAACATCAAATGGGTGGTCGGCGTCGATGGCGTGCCGGTGCAGATGATCAAGGGCCCGGGCGAAGGTGCCGGCGCCGACAGCCCGGCGCCGCCGCCACCCGCCGGCGGCAGCGGCGCGCCGCGGCTGGCGGTCGACGGCCTGCCGCTGATGAAGCCGCCCTATGGCACGCTCAGCGCCATCGACATCAACAAGGGCGAGATCAAATGGCAGATCGCCCATGGCGAAACGCCCGATTTCGTGCGCAACAGCCCGGCGTTGAAGGGCATTACCATCCCGCGCACCGGCCAGGCGACCTATCAGATCGGCACTTTGGTAACGAAATCGCTGATCATCGCCGGTGAAAACCAGTTCACCACCACCGAGGACCATCCGCGCGGGGCGATGCTGCGCGCCTATGACAAGACCAACGGCACCGAGGTCGGCGCGGTGTTCATGCCGGCGCCGCAGTCAGGCTCGCCGATGACCTACATGGTCGGTGATAAGCAATATATCGTGGTGGCGACCAGCGGCGGCAGCGCCTCGGGCGAATATATCGCCTACACGCTGCCGGACCGGCGCTAGGGAGCAACGCATGCGACACTGGATCATCGGCCTCGCCGCGATCGCCGGCGCCGGCACGGCGAGCGCCCAGATGGCGAGCCGCTCGATCTGGCAGGGCGTCTATACCGCCGAACAGGCTCAGCGCGGCGCCGCTGTCTATGCGGCGCGCTGTGCCGCCTGCCACGGCGTGTCGATGAACGGCACCGGCGAGGCCCCCGGGCTCGTTGGCGGCGAGTTCGTCAGCCACTGGGACACGTTGACGGTGGGTGACCTGTTCGACCGGGTGCGGACCACCATGCCGCAGAATGCGCCGCAGACGCTGACCCGCGACGAATATGCCGATGTGCTGGCCTATATGCTGAAATACAACGGCTTTCCCGAAGGCACCAAGCCGCTCGACCGGCGCAGCGAAGTGCTGGCGCTGATCAGCATCACCGCCCAGAAACCCGAAGGAGGCGGCAAGTGAAGCGTCTGTTGTTGCTGGCGACGCTGCTCGCCGCCCCGGTACTGGCGCAGCAACAGCGCTGGACGCTGGAGACTTTGCCCGCCCCGGCCCCTGTCGATGCCACGACCAACCGCCAGCCCAATCCCTATGTGGCAGAAGCCGATTTCCTGAAATTGCCGCCCGGCCGCACCATGGGATCGACGAGCGCCGTCGCGGTCGACAGCAAGGGCCATATCTGGGTCGCAGATCGCTGCGGCGCCAACTCCTGCCTCGACAGCCGGCTCGACCCGATCATGGAATTCGACGCCAAGGGCAATTTCATCAAGGCCTTCGGCGCCGGGATGTTCGTCTTCCCGCACGGCTTTTTCATCGATGCCAGGGACAATGTCTGGCTGACCGATGCCCGCACTGCGCCCGCCACCGCTACCCGCAAGGCGCTGGGGGCGCAGGTCATCAAGTTCAGCCCGAAGGGCAAGGCACTGCTGGCGCTCGGCAAGCCCGGCATCACCGGGCCGGGACCGGACGAATTCACCGAGCCCAGCGCCGTCGCCGTCACCAACCAGGGCATCATCTTCGTCAACGACGGCCATGACGCCGGGCGCGGCAATTCGCGGATCATGAAGTTCGATGCGCGCGGCAAACTATTGAAGACCTGGGGCGAACCAGGCCCGGCGCAGGGCCAGATCACGGCGCCGCACGCGCTCGCCATCGACAGCAAGGGGCGGCTGTTCGTCGCCGACCGCTGGAACAACCGCGTCCAGATCTATGACCAGGACGGCAAGCTGCTCGATAGCTGGCAGCAGTTCGGTCGGCCGAGCGGGCTGTTCATCGACCGCAACGATGTGCTCTATTCGGCCGATTCCGAAAGCCGCAATCCCGTCGGCTATGGCTATAACCCCGGCTGGCAGCGCGGCATCCGCATCGGCAGCGCCAAGGACGGCAAGGTCACCGCCTTCATCCCCGATGCCGATCCCAGTCCCGACACCGGTTCGACGAGCGGCGCCGAAGGCATCTGGGTCGACAAGGCCGGGGTGATCTATGGCGGCAAGGTCAAGGAACGCGCCGTGGTGCGCTACACGCGCAAGTAAACGCCCTGATCCCGGCGGGGGTGCGTTTCAGCGTCCCTCTTTGCCGCGACGCGACGAACACAGCGCATGGCACGCCGCCGGGTCCATCGGCCGGGGCCGCTCACCCGGCTTCACCGGCACGCTGCCGCCGCTGCACAGGGTCAGCACGCCGCCGGCCTGCACCACCGCCGGCGGCGACGCGATGCCGAAGATCGCCACCAGCGCCGCGAACAGCGCCAGCGGGCCGGGTTCAGACCGCACGGCTGAAACCCGCCGATGACGCGCCGCGATAACGGTCGAACACCGCCGCCACCGAACGGGCATAGGGCATCGCCGTCGCCGCCAGTTCGATGCGGCTGCCGCGCCAGCGGAGTAGGCCCCGCGCCTCGAACGGCGCCAGCCGCTGTCTGACCTCGGGATCGGCGGCGAGCAGCCCGGCGTCGCCATGGCCCTGCCCGAGGATGCTGGTGATCAGGCTGCCTCGAAAGCGATCGTCATCATCACGGTGGCAGCCGAGCGCCGCCGGGAACAGCCCGGCATCGAGCGCGGCGTGATAGCGGCCATTATGCTTGTCGTTCTGGATCAGCCGATCGGGAAAGGCGCTGATCGCGCTGACCCCCAGCCCGATCGTCGCCACGGCATCGTCATCGGTGAAGCCCTGGAAATTGCGGTGCAGCCGGCCCTCGCGCGCCGCCACCGCCAGCGGGTCGGCGGGCAGCGCGAAATGATCGAACCCCACCGCCTGGTAGCCGGCATCGCCGAGCATGCGATCGGCAAGCGCGGCCTGTTCGAAGCGCGCTTCCGAATCGGGCAGGTCGCTCGCATCGATGCGGCGCTGGCGGCTGATCATCTGCGGCACATGGGCATAGCCGAACACCGCGAGGCGATCGGGTGCCATTGCCAGCGCGCCGTCGATCGTTTCGGCGAGATCGGCGGCGCGTTGCCCGGGCAAGCCGTACATCAGGTCGAAATTCAGTGACGTTACCCCGGCGTCACGCAGCAGCGCCACGGCGCTTTCGATCATCGCCCGCGGCTGCACCCGGCCAATCGCGGCCTGGATGGCGGGCGCCAGCGTCTGCACCCCCAGGCTGGCGCGGGTGACGCCATTGTCGCCCAACATCGCCGCCCATTCGGCATCGAAGGCGCGTGGGTCGATCTCCACCGATACCAGCGCGTCAGCAGCGGCAAAGCTGCGGCGCAGAACGGTAAGCAGCGCGGCGAAATCGGCCGCCGCCACGGCGTTGGGGCTGCCGCCGCCAAAGGCGATGCGCGTTACCCGACCGCGGCCCCCCAGATGTGCCGCAACGACGGCGATTTCGGCGCGCAGCCGCTCCAGATACGCGGCCAGCCGGTCACCGCGCCCGACATTGCCGGTGTTGCAGCCGCAGTACCAGCAGATCTGCCGGCAAAACGGGATGTGGACATAAAGCGAGATCGGCGCGTCCTGCGCCACCGACGCCAACGCCACCGCCATGTCGGCCGAACCGATGCGATCATGAAAATCGGCCGCCGTGGGGTAGCTGGTATAGCGCGGCACCGGCGTGGCGAGGAGAGCGGGATGATAGGTCATACCCCTTGCATAACGCGCCGGCACGGCGATGGTCGTTGATCCAGATCAAGAAAAAACTTGTTCCAGATCAATGTGAAAGCCGATGGTGCGCCTAGGTGATGGTCATCAACCCCGAAAGGACCACCACATGAACCGCCTGCTTCCCCTCGCCGCGCTCGGCCTGCTTGTCGCCGCCCCGGCCGCTGCTGCCCAGGGCGATGTGCTGATGCGGGTGCGCGCCATCCTGGTCGCGCCGAACGAAAGCTCGGGCGGCATCCTGCCCGCCTTGCCCACCGAACAGGTCGGCGTCGGCAACAGCTTCATGCCCGAGCTTGATTTCACCTATATGGCGACCGATAACATCGGCTTCGAACTGGTGCTGGCGACGACCAAGCACGGGTTGAAGGGCAAGACCGGCGTGACCGGCGGCATCGGCAAGCTGGGGTCGACCTGGGTGCTGCCGCCGACGCTGACTGCGCAATATCACTTCATGCCCAAGGCCAAGTTCCGCCCCTATGTCGGCGCCGGGATCAACTACACGATCTTCTGGAACGAAGATGCCTCGGCCGGGCTGGAAGCCGCCGTGGGCCCGACCAGGGTGCACATGACCGACAGCTTCGGTTGGGCGGTGCAGGCCGGCGCCGATATCGACCTGACGCCGAAGATCTTTCTCAACCTCGATATCAAATATATCGACATGAGCACCAAGGCGACGCTGACCACCACTGCGCTGGGCGTGCAGACCGTAAACGTCGACATCAACCCGATCGTCGCCGGCATTGGCCTGGGATTTCGATTCTAGGCCGGTCACCCCCTGCCTTTGGCGGGCACGACGAGTCGCCTCTGGCGAATGATCGAGAGCTGGCAAAGATTATCAGTATGCGCCACGCCTGAATCGTCCGGCTTATGCCGAGCCGTCCTCCCCACCAAGGCAGGGCACTGGAAACGCCACTCCGGGAAACCGGGGTGGCGTTTTTCATGCAGACAGAGATACCTCCACTCGCTCGGGACGGGCAGTATCGTGGAGGCGGAGCGCCTGTCGTTGTCAGTCCGCGGGAGGTTCCCTGGGGCCGTCATCGTTGAGGATGCGCAACGCCGCGCCATCGAGATCATCGAACTGGCGCGAGCGGATCGCCCAGAAGAACGCCGCCAGCCCGAGCAGGCCGAGCAGCAGCGCGACGGGAATGAGGATGGCTAGCCCGATCATTGCGCCGCGCTCCGCAGCCGCAGCGCATTGGCGACAACGATCAATGACGACCCCGACATGGCGATGGCGGCGACCAGCGGCGTTACCTGCCCGGCGATCGCCAGCGGCACTGCCAACACATTATAGCCGATGGCGAGGACGAAATTCTGCCGCACCACCGCCATCGTCCGCCGAGCCGCCTGCACCGCCTGCGCCACCGGCATCAGCCGGTCGCCGAGGAATACCAGGTCGGCCGCGGTCTTGCCGACGTCACTCGCCGATGCCGGCGCCATCGAGACATGCGCGGCCTTGAGCGCCGGGCCGTCATTCAGGCCATCGCCGACCATCAGCACATGATGCCCGCCTGCCTGCAACGCCTCGATCCGCGCCAGCTTGTCGCCGGGCTGCATCTCGCTTGTGGCCGCCAGCCCGAGCGGCCCGGCAACCGCAGCCACCGCCGCCGGCCGATCTCCCGAAACCATCGACACCGGCAGGCCGAGCGCTGCAAGCCGCGCCAGCGCCGCCGCCGCATCGGGGCGCAGGCCATCGTGAAAGGCGAGCCGGCGCAACGGGCCATCGCCGAACCGGAACGCGGTCAGCAACGTGTCACCCGACGCATCGCCGCCGACCCAATCCGGGCGCCCCAGCCGCGCCACCACGCCATCGGCAAGCGCCCAGACACCGAGGCCGGGGGCTTCAAAGACATCGTTGATCGGCACCGGCGTCACCGCTTCGGCGGTCAACGCCGTCACCAGCGCGCGCGCCAGCGGGTGGCGACTGGTCTGTGCCAGCGCCAGCGCAACGGACTTTTCCGTCGCCGAAAGCGGCAGTGCCCCGGTCGGCACCGGGCGGCCGAGCGTCACCGTGCCGGTCTTGTCGACGAGCACCATGTCCGCCGCCGCCAGCCGCTCAAGGGCAGAACCATCCTTGATGAGCACGCCCTGCCGCATCAGCGCGCCGCTCGCCACGACCTGGGCGATCGGCACCGCCAGCCCGAGCGCGCACGGGCAGGTGATGATCAGCACGGCAACGGCGATCAACAGCGCCTCGTGCCAGCCGGCGCCGGCAAGCATCCAGCCTACAAAGCTGAGCGCCGCAAGGCTGTGCACCGCCGGCGCATAGAGCCGCGCGGCGCGATCGGCGATGCGGACATAAAGCGATTTGGATTGCGTCGCCGTCGCCATCATCCGGGCGATATCGGCAATCACGCTGTCGGCGACCGCGGCGGTGACCTTGACCGTCAGTGGCGCATCTAGATTGATCGTGCCGGCCAGCACCTTGCCGCCGGCTTCGACCGGGACGGGGACATTTTCGCCGGTGATCAGCGCGCGATCGACATTGCTTTGCCCCTGTTCGACGGTGGCATCGGCGGCAAAGCGTTCGCCCGCTGCCACCAGCATCCGCATGCCCGGCGCCAGTTCGGCCGCCGCGCGCCATTGCGATGCGCCATCCTTGCCGATGACATGGCCGCCCGGCGCGCTCTGGCGCAGCAGCGCCGCGACGCTGTCGCTGGCGCGTGCCCGCATCGCGCTGTCGAGAAAGCGCCCGGCGAGCAAAAAGAACAGCAGCATCGTGGCGCCATCGAAATAGGCATGTTCGCCGCCGATGATGGTTTCGAACAGGCTGACCGCGACGGTGAGCACCACGCCGATCGAGATCGGCACGTCCATATTGGTGCGGCCATGGCGCAGCGCCGCCCAGGCGCTGGCAAAGAAGGGTCGCCCGGCATAGGCAACGGCGGGCAGCGCGATCAGCGCCGACAGCCAGTGGAACAGATCCCGCGTCGTACCCTCCGCCCCCGACCAGACCGAGACCGACAACAGCATGATGTTCATCGCGGCAAAACCGGCGACGCCCAAGGCCTTGAGCAGCCGCCGGGTTTCGGCATCTTCGGCCGGCGCCAGGTCGCCGCGAAACACTTCGGCGACAAAGCCCAGCCGTTCGACCGCCTGCTTGAGGCTGTCGTCATCCACGGCCGGGTCGTGCGCGATGCTGACCCGCCGGGTGGTGAAATTGACCCGCGCCGAACTGACCCCCGGCACCACGGCGAGCCCGCCCTCGAGCTTGGAAATGCAGCCGGCGCAGCGCAGGCCTTCGATCGCGAAAACGCTGGTCGCCACGGTCACGCCGGCACCTCGTCGGTGAAATCTCCGGTGTTGCCGCCGGCACGCACCTGGACATGGACATGGAAGCGTCCGGCGGGAACCGCGGTGGACGACCGCCACACCCCCTGCCCCAGCGCGGTGAACCGCAACTTCTGTTCGGGCACCCGCCCCAGCACATGGGTGGCAGTGGCGGTGACCAAGGCGCCGGCGGGCACCTTGCCGGTCACCCGGACATGGCGGGCTTCGTCGAGCGCCACCGTGACCTGCCAGCCCAGGGCCTTCTGCGCCCGGCCTTCGGCGATCCAGCCGTTGAATTTCTGGCTGGCGACGTAGGAATTATCGACGACGGTGCCGCCGAAGGTGCGGCTGGCCAGCGTCGCCATGGTCAGATTGACCGCGATGACGACGCCGAAAAATCCGCAGATGACCGCGGTCATGTGCCGGCCGGTGAAGACGCGCGCCATCAATCATTCCCTTCCGCATCATCATTGGGGCTGTCGGGGCGTTCGAAACGGCTGCCGGTGGTGGCGCCGCCGGCCTTGGCATCGAGCCCGCGCACGCTGAAATCGATATCGGCGTGTTCGGGCCCCTTGGCCGAAGCGGCGACGAACAGCCGGGCTTCGGCGACCTGGTCGGGCGCCAGAAGCAGCTTGATCGTCGTGCCGGCGCTGTCACGATTGCCGGTCTCGCTCCACAGCCTGGCACCCTCGATGCCCGCAATGGCGACCTCGACGGTGCGCGGCCGGCTCTCCATGTTGCGCAACTTGACGGTATAGGCGTTGCGGATGTCGCCATCGGCCAGCCGCACCCATTGCGGATTGCGATCGGGCTGCACCGACAGGTCGAGCCGGGTGCGGGTGCCGAGCGAGAACAGCATGGCAAGCCCGATGCCGCCCCAGATCAGCCCATAGGCGAGCGTGCGCGGGCGCATCAGGCGCTTGAGCGGCGATGGCGGCGTGCCGCCCGCCATGGCGATCTGCGTATCGGCGACCGAGGTATAGCCGATCAGCTTGGCCGGGCGGTGCACCTGCGCCATCACCTTGTCGCAGGCATCGATGCACAGGCCGCAGGTGATGCAGCCGATCTGCGGGCCTTCGCGAATATCGATGCCGGTCGGGCAGACCGCGACACAGGCGTTGCAATCGATGCAGTCGCCCGCCGGCACCAGCGCGTTCGGGGGCGTCATGTCGGCAAATTGCGCCGGCGCTTCGACCGCCTGGCGCTTCAGCCCCTTGCTGCGCGGTTCGCCGCGCCACGCCTTGTAGGTGACCATCAACGATTTTTCATCGAGCATGGCGCTCTGGATGCGCGGCCACGGGCACATGTAGATGCACACCTGCTCGCGCATCAGCCCACCGAAGATATAGGTCGTCAGCGTCAACACGAAAATGGTCGCAAGCGCGACACTGGGTGCCGTGCCGCTGAACAATTGCCCGGCCAGCGTGGGCGCATCGGCGAAATAGAAAATCCAGGCGCCGCCGGTCAGCACGGCGATGGCGAGCCAGATGCCATGCTTGGCGACGCGCTTGGTGATCTTGCCCACGCTCCACGGTGCCGCCTGCAACTTGAGCTGCGCGTTGCGATCGCCATCGATGGCGCGTTCGACATGGACGAAGAGGTCGGTCCACACCGTCTGCGGGCAGGCATAGCCGCACCAGGCGCGGCCGACTGCGGAGGTGACGAGGAACAGCCCGATGCCGGCCATGACCAGCATGCCGGCGACATAATAGAATTCATGCGGCCAGATTTCGATCTGGAACATGTAGAAACGCCGGTTCGCCATGTCGATCAGCACCGCTTGGTCGGGGGCATAAGGCCCCCGATCCCAGCGCAGCCAGGGCGTGATGTAATAGATCGCCAGCGTGACGGCCATCACCAGCCATTTGAAACGCCGGAACGGGCCGTTGACGGCCTTGGGGAAAACACTGCGCCGGGCGACGAAGAAATTCTGGTCGCTGGCGGGGTCGGCACTGTTCACTGACTGGTCACTTCAGGTTCCGCGGCGGCAATCTCCACCACCGGGCTGGCTTCGCCGCCACCGAGCGAATGGACATAGGCCGCCAGCATCTTGATCGTCACCGGGTCGAGGCGCGTGCCCCAGGCCGGCATGACCCCACCGCGCGCGTTGACGATGGTGGTGGTCAGCGAAGCGCGATCACCGCCATAGAGCCAGATGGCATCGGACAGGTTCGGCGCGCCCAGCTCGCGATTGCCCTTGCCTTGCGCACCATGGCAGACGGCGCAATTGGCTTCGAACAGCACGGCGCCGCGCGCCGCCGCCGCCGTGGGCTTGTCCTGCCCCGAAATCACCCGGACATGCGAAACGACATCGCGGATCTCGGCCTTTTGCAGGATTTCGTCGCGCCCGAACGCCGGCATCTGCGAAACGCGGGTGTCATCATTGCCGGGGTGGCGGATGCCGTTGATCAGCGTCGTCTGCAGGGCGCCGAGATCGCCGCCCCACAACCAGTCATCGTCGTTGAGGTTGGGATAGCCCTTGGACCCGGCAGCGCCGGCGCCATGGCATTGCACGCAATGCACCTTGAACGCCGATTTGCCGCCGCGTTCGGCGGCGCGCAACAATTGCGGATTGCCCGGCAATTGTTCGATCGGCAATTGCGCCAGCGCCAGCTTGACCGGTGCCTGCCGCACCGCTTCGGCGGCGAGTTCGGTGGCGAGATCGCCCTGGCTTGACCAGCCGAGCAGGCCCTTGGTCGCGCTGTTGGCGAGCGGGATCGCCGGATAGGCAATGGCATAGCCGATGGCAAAGACGATGCAGGCGTAAAAGGTCAACAGCCACCAGCGCGGCATCGGCGTATCAAGCTCCTCGATGCCATCCCATTGGTGGCCGACGGTCGAAGTGCCGGTGGGGGCATCGACGCGCGGGCCGCTTTTGGGCGCTTCGGGTGCGCCGGGATTCAGATCATCAGCCATGCTGGTCGTCCTTGAAGTCATTTGGCTTGAAGTCATTTGGCTTGAAATCATTTGGCTCGAAAATCATGGTCTTGGCACGGGCGTGGACGTCCTTGGCACCGCGGCGGAAGGTCCAGCCGATGAGCACCAGAAAGAGCAGGGTGATGAACACTAGCCCCCAGCTGTCCGCGGCATGGCGAAGGGCATCATAGCTCATTTCGGCTGCTCCTTGCCGGCGGCGGCGTTGAAATCGACCGCGGTGCCGAGCGACTGGAGATAGGCGATGATCGCATCGAGTTCGGTCAGCCGCTTGGGATCGCCATCGAAATCACGGACCTGCGCCTTGGGGTAGCGCGCGACGAAATCGGTGGCATCGGCCTCGGCATCGCCCTGCAACACCAGGTCGGCGCTGGCCTTGGCGATATCGACGTCGCTGTACGGCACGCCGACGCGGCGCAGCGCCACCAGATGCCCGCCGATGGCATCGGTCTTCAGCTCGCGCTTGGCCAGAAAGGCATAGGGCGGCATGATCGATTCGGGCACCACAGCGCGCGGATTGGTCATGTGCTGGACGTGCCAGTCATCCGAATAACGCCCGCCGACGCGCGCCAGATCGGGGCCGGTGCGTTCCGACCCCCATTGGAACGGGTGGTCGTACATGCTTTCGGCGGCGAGGCTGTAATGGCCATAGCGTTCGGTTTCATCGCGGAACGGCCGCACCATCTGGCTGTGGCAGTTATAGCAGCCTTCCCGCATGTAGATGTTGCGGCCGACGAGTTCGAGCGGGGTGTAGGGCCGCACGCCCTCGACCTTGGTCACCGTTGAATCGATCCAGAACAGCGGCGCGATCTCGACGATGCCGCCGATGGCGACAGTGACCAGGGTGAGCACGGCGAGTAGCGTGACGTTGCGCTCGATGGCCTTGTGGCGATTGAGGATATTGGACATCGGTTCAGGCCTTATTCTGCAAGAGCAGGAACGAGCGGGCGGTCACGGGCCGGATCATAGGCCGGGCTCGACATCGGGGCTTCGACCCGCAGCTTGCCGGCAATGGTCATGCCGATGTTCCAGGCCATGACGATCGCCCCGGCGAGGTAGAGCAGCCCGCCGGCCACCCGCATCATGTAATAGGGGTGCATGGCGGCGACGACTTCGACAAAGGCGTAGACGAGGTAACCGTCCTTGCCATATTCGCGCCACATCAGGCCCTGGGTGATGCCCGCCACCCACATCGAGGCGGTGTAGAGAACGATCCCCAGCGTCGCGAGCCAGAAGTGCCAGTTCACCAGCCGCAGCGAATAGAGCCGCGTGCGGTTCCACAGCCGCGGCGTCATGAAATACAGCGCCGAAAAGGTGATCATGCCGTTCCAGCCGAGCGCGCCCGAATGGACATGGCCGACCGTCCAGTTGGTGTAATGGCTCAAGGAGTTGACCGACTTGATCGACATCATCGGGCCTTCGAAGGTCGACATGCCGTAGAAGGCCAGCGCCAGCACCATCATGCGGATGATCGGATCGGTGCGGATCTTGTCCCAGGCGCCATTGAGCGTCATCAGGCCGTTGATCATCCCGCCCCACGACGGCATCCACAGCATGATCGAGAACACCATGCCCAAAGTGCCGGCCCAATCGGGCAGCGCGGTATAGTGAAGGTGGTGCGGACCCGCCCAGATATAGAGGAAGATCAGCGACCAGAAGTGCAGGATCGACAGGCGATAGCTGTAGACCGGGCGCTCGGCCTGCTTCGGCACGAAGTAATACATCATGCCGAGGAAGCCGGCGGTGAGGAAGAAGCCGACGGCGTTATGGCCATACCACCATTGCAGCAACGCATCCTGCACGCCGGCAAAGGCCGCATAGGATTTAGAGCCGACCAGGCTGACCGGCATCGACAGGTTGTTGACGAGATGCAGCATCGCCACGGTGATGATGAAGGCGAGGTAGAACCAGTTGGCGACATAGATGTGCGGTTCGCTGCGGCGCAGGATGGTGCCGACATAGACCGCGAGATAGCTGACCCAGACGATGGTCAGCCAGATATCGACATACCATTCGGGCTCGGCATATTCGCGCGCCTCGGTAACGCCCATGACATAGCCGGTGGCGGCGAGCACGATGAACAGCTGGTAACCCCAGAACACGAAGCGCGCGAGCGTGGGGAAGGCCAGCCGCGCCCGGCAGGTGCGCTGGACGATGTAATAGCTCGTCGCGATCAGCGCGTTGCCGCCGAAGGCGAAGATCACCGCCGAGGTGTGCAGCGGCCGCAATCGCCCGAAAGTGGTGAATTCGGAATGGAGGTTGAGCAGCGGCCAGGTCAGCTGGCTGGCGATGGTCACCCCGACAAGCAGGCCAACGATCCCCCAGAACACCGTGGCGATCACCCCCCAGCGGATGACCTCGTCATCATATTGGGTCGGGTCGACGACCGCTGCCGGATGGCCGCCGCGGCGCAGCGTGGCAACCAGCATGATCGCTGCGGCCGCCGCGAAGATCGACATGTGTACGGCAAAGGCAGCATCGGCTGCCATCGCAGCCGCAGTCAGCATCAGCAGTACGGCCAGAAACCAGCCGGAGGATTTGAAAAAAGTGGCTTGCATGGCTCTTCCGATCAGGGCGTCGCAGATTTGCATGGCCTTGATGCAACCGGGGTGCATTGATCTGTATCAAGGCATCGACACCCGGCTGCCCGCGCTGCGCGATCGGGCCATTTTCACTCAGAATGACCAAGCCGGACTCAAGGCTTGGTGCCGAAAAAATAACGCTTCTGAAAGCTGAATACAACGCCAAATGCTGTGCCGCAGCAATCGGCCGCGGCTTGACGACAGGCGGTTTGCCCAAATCAGATTTGCCAGCGGGATTGCCGATGCGTTCGCACAGTAAACGCATTAATATGCTATCAGTTCCTGATAAATTATGGCGCATCCGGAATCGCGCCATCCGACTTTAATCCTTTGTTGGTTGTCTGCCGCCGCGTAACGCGATATTGAACCGGTAACGATAAAAAGACGGTCGTCTCTTTGCTCCACCCCTGTCGCGGGAGTGCAACTGCGTATGACCGATCTGGCCCTTGCCGACCTGTTCCGGCCCTATCTGCTGCGCGGTGAAAACACCGATTGGCACGCCGCACTGTCGGTCATCCATGTCGAAAGCTTCGAAACCGCGCTGGGTGCCGAAGGCATGGTCATCCGCGGCGTCGCGCGCTTTTCGGGCGATGTCGAGGTCAGCTTCGACCCCTTGAACGGCGTGCTGCGCGCCGAGGCCGCCAATTCCGAGGGCCATCCGCGCCGCCAGCCCGGCCGCACCCAGCCCTGGCTCGATATCACCGACACCCGCGTCGAATTCGCGCTTGCTGTGCCGCGCGTCGCCGGCGCCATCATCGCCAGCGGCGTCGCCGGGGTGCCGGGAAGCAACACCGCCTTCCAGCCGGTGCGCGACGTGCTGACCGCGCTCGATGCGATCCCGGGCGATGCGCCGTCGTCGGATTATCCCGGCACCGGGTTTTCGCTCGATCTCGTGCTCGCCGGCATCGTGCTGCGGCCGCCGTTCCTCAAGCCCGCCAGGCTGCAACCCGATGGCCTGCTGATCCCCGATACCAGCCGCAGCGGCGTCACCTTCACCTTGCCGCGGGTCAAGCTGCGGCTAGCGCAGGGCAGCGGCGCCAATGCCGTGCTCGACGTGTCGATCGCGTCGCTGGGGGTCGCCGGCATCGACGATCCGGGCGATATTGCCGCCGCCGAGCTGATCAGCATGGACCCGCCCTATGCCTTCATCGGCGATGGCCGCGTCGTCGGCTTCGGCTTTCGTTCGGCGACGCTCGATCTCGCCGATGGCTATACGCCGCCCGCGGTGCTCGACCAGTTCGGCTTCGACGACAGCTGGACCGGGCTCTTCCTCCCCGAAATCCGGCTGTTCGTCGCGCCGAATGGCATGGAAGATTTTGCCGTCGATGTCGGGGTGCGCAACCTCCTTATCGGACTCGGGCAATCGTCGGGCATCACCGGCGATTTCGAAGCCTCGGTGATCAACCAGGGCTCGGGCACGCTTGCCCTGTCGGCGCGCTTCTTCGATGGCGAGGGCCGCGCCATCGGCATCACCAGATTGTCCGCCACCTCCGCCGAAGTCACCCTGCCGCCGCGCAGCCGCATGATCATCGACATCAGCGGCGGCCGCGCGCCCTATGTCGGCCAGGCGACGTTTGGCGGCAGTAACCACAGCGGCATCGCGCATGATATCGACCTGTTGGCGACCAGCGAACTGACAATCGGTGTCACCGCCAGCGACGCCAGCGCCCCGCAAAAGACCGCGACGCTGACCATCACCGCGCGCCGGCGCCAGGACAACGCCGTCCTGCCCGCCCCCGGCGCCGCGACGCCGCTGCCCGCCACCCTTGCCACCACGTCGATCACCCTCGATGGCGCCCCCCAACCGGCGCCCGAGCTGCTGCTCGTCCGCCAAGATGCCGGCTCGGTGGTGGTCAGCCTCAACCCTGCCCATCCGGCGACGGCGTGGACGATCGCCGGCACCCCTGTCGCTGCCGGGCCGACGGTCACCATCCCTTTGGCGCCGGGCGAAACCAAGCCGATCCGCGCCACCTTGAGCGGCCAGACCTTCACCGCCATCACCTGCTATTTCCGCTTCACCAGCCGCCGCTCAGCCCGGCGCCGGGCTTTGCCATCGAGCCCGACAACACCAATTCGAGCATGGCGATCGACCCCGGCAACAGCGCCTTATGGACCCCGCCGGGCACACCCTTCCTCGAACGCTATCGTGCCGTTCTCAAGCGCATCACCGCGACCAGCCTGACGCTGACCGGCAGCGCCAGTTACGAAGGCAATGACGCCAAGGCCAAGTACAACTATCTCCTGTCGCGCCGCCGTGCCGAAGCCTTGCGGCAGTTGCTCGCCGATGCCGCGACCCACCCCGATGCGGCGCTGCGCCTGCCGGTGTTCACCCTCGCCACCCAGCCCGCCGATATCGGCGCCGCCGCGCCACCGGCGGCCTGGACCGGCGACTGGCAGACGCACGTCGACCCGCGCAACCGCTGGTGGAAGGCCGAGATCGGCGGCTTTTCGCCGGTCACCCTGCCCGGCACGATCACCGATGGCGAAACGCGCCGCCCCGCTGCGCCGCCACCGCCGCCGGCGCAGTTTCCGGTGGTCGATACCCCGCCGTCACCGCCACCGCCGCCCGACTGGTTCCGCTCGATCTCGCTCAAGGTCCGCATCGTCCGCGACCAGTTCGTCGCCGTCGAATTGTCGGGCCAGGTCGATTTCGAAACCGCCACCGAGCAGCGGCTGCGCAACCAGGGGCTGTCGAACCAGCAGATCCCGACCTTCGAAGGGCTGGGCAGCCAGAACCCCGCCGATGGCATCGTCGATTACCGCATCATCTACCAGCGCGACCCGGCGAGCCAGACCGAGGCGGTGAAGCTCTATCTCGGCGCCGACCCCGCCGACAAGGACGGGCTGGTGATGACCGGGCAACTCGCCGGGCAACCGCTCAAGCCCCCACACACCGGGCGCAACCTGCTTGGCATGACGACGCTGTTCACGCCGCTGCTCGCCGAAACCGCCCCCGACAATCCCGCCGATGGCAATGTCGGCGCGCTGGTGCTGTCCGCTGCCGCGATCGGCCTGCCCTTGGCACTGGCGGAACTCGGCTTTTTCAACATCGAGCGCGTCGTGCTTTATGGCGGCGAACTCGATGTCACCGTTCGCGCCGGGCAGTGGCAGACGACCCTGCTCTTCGATGTCGAAACCTCGATTTCGGCCGATATCAAGATCGGCGGGGTCACCATCCTCGAAATCCCGCGCACCAAGCCGCTGACCGTCCGCTACAAGGCGATCGGCCTGCGCATGGGCGATCCGCCTGGCTCGGCGCAGAAATTCCAGCTCCGGCCGATGTTCGATTCATCGAAAGGCTATTCGATCGACCTGTCGGGCCCCGGCGCCATCAAGGTGCCCGATCCGCTCGGCCAGATCCTCCAGGTGCTCGGCGCCCGCATCGCCCGCACCAACCCGCTGACCTTCGAAATCGATCTGGGCTTTGCCGTCGATCTCGGCGTCGTCACCGTCGAGCGCGCCCGGGTGCGGCTGCCGGTGCAACCGCTCGGCCCCCCCGAACTCTCCGCCTTTGCCGCCAGCATCGCCGTCCCCGGGGTCATCGAGGGCCGCGGCGTCCTGGAGATCAATTCGCAGCCGGTCTTCGAGATGAAGGGCCAGATCGACGTGTCGCTGGTGCCCTTGAAACTGCGCCTGTCGGCCGGGCTCGGCATCGCAAGCATCCCCGCCAACCAGGGCGGCCCGGCCACCGGGGTCATCATCACCCTCGAACTCGAACTGCCGGTCGCCATCCCGCTCGCCCAGTCGGGCTTCGGCATCTATGGCTTTCTCGGCCTTTTCGCCATGCATTATGCCCGTGATGAAGACGGCATCAACTCGCTGACCCCGGCGCTGACCTGGCTCAAGGATCGCGCGCAGGGCAACCCGACCAACATCTTGGCGTGGAAGCCCAGAGTCGACAGCTGGGCCTTCGGCGTCGGTGCGCTGCTCGGCACGATGGGCAGCAGCATCATCTTCAACGTCAAGGGCGTGGTGATGCTCGAGCTGCCGGGGCCGCGGCTGCTCATCGTCGTGCGCGCCAATTTGCTCGCGGTGCTGCCCGACCTGAAGGACAAGAACGCGCAAGGCACGTTCCTGTGCGTCATCGATCTCGATTTCGGGCGCGGGACGCTGAGCATCGGCCTGTCGATCGACTTCTCGATCAAGCCGATCGTCGAAATCCAGATCCCCATCGAAGCCTATTTCAACCTCAAAAAGGGCAGCGACTGGCACGTCTATCTCGGCACCTTCCCGGGCAATGATCTGCAGAACCGGCCGCTGCCGGGGCCGATCCACGCCAGGATTCTCGAAGTCTTCGACGGCCAGGGCTATGTCATGGTCAGCGGCCATGGCATCCCGGCCTACAAGGGGCTGTCCGCCGTATCGGGGGTGGCGCTGGCGGTCGGGCTCGAAGTCTCGATCGTCTGGGGCAACACCAGCATCAACCTCTATCTGCGCGCCACCGCCGGCTTCAACGCCGTGCTCGGCTTCGATCCCTTCTATGTCGGCGGCACGCTGTACGTGCGCGGCGAGCTCCACCTCTTCATCCTCAGCATCAGCGCCTCGGCCAGCCTGACGGTGCAGATCGGCACGCGGTCGGACGGCACCGAAGTATCGCGCATCGATGGCGAAATCTGCGGCGAGGTCGACCTGTTCTTCTTCACCATCAAGGGCTGTGTCGATTTCCACATCGGCGAGAACAGCGCCATCGTGCCGCTCGCGCCCGATCTGATCAAATCGGCGGTGCTCGTTGGCCGTTCCCCGGCGCTCGTTGTCGGCACCGGCATCGGCCGGGTCATCGACGGCAAGATCGGCGATGCCCGGCGCAGCGCGACGGCGCCCGCTGCCAATGACGTGCCGGTGGTGCCGATCGATGCCATCCCGCTGCTGACGATGGCGACAACGCCGGTCGATCCGACCCTCAAGATCTTCGGCCAGACCCCCTCCGGCGATCCCGGTGCGCCCGGGCCCGACGGTTTCGTCGCGATGGGCGATTTTGCCTATAAATTCGACCTGACCTCGGTGAGCCTCCAACGCGCCGATGGCGGCGCTGCGGTCGGTGCCGGGCCGACGCCGTCGACCTGGTGGACACTCAACGACCCGACCGCAGGCAATATCACCGCCCAACTGGCGCTGCTCAACTGGACCCCCGACCCCACCCCCAAGGCAGTCGAGCGCAGCGAATTCCTCGAAGAAAATGTCACCGACCGCTGGGGCACCATCTGCCACGACCCGGCGCCGGCCGCCGCGGTGCTGTGGACCTTCGAGCATGAAGCCACCGGCCCTTCGGAAACCGGCTGGAGGCTCGATGGCATCGCCTGGCCCGACCCGGCGGGCAGCAAGCGCAGCGCCGAAGCCGAAACCGAGCTGCGCGTCGACGAACGCTGGCGCAGCGGCGACCGGTCGCTCGACCGCCAGCGCGGCATCATCCCGGCCACCGTCGTCGGCACCCAAGTGCTGTGCCGCAAGGCCGCCACACCGCCGGCGGAGCCCGTCGACGATAATGGCGGCATCCCGATCGGGCGCCGCGATGACCGCCGCTTCGGCGAACGCCTGCGCACCGAACGCGCCGCGCTCGCCGCTGCCACCGCGCTCGCGGTCGGCACCCGCAAGGCCGATGTGCTCGATTTCGAACCGCTGGCGCTCACCGATACCGTCCGCCGCCTTGCCACCGGGGTCGCGATCAACCGCGCCGCGTTCGCCGCCAATATCGCCGGCTTCGCCGAAGCCCCAGATGCACCCCGCCCCGATACCCAGCGCAGCGCCACCAGCCGCATCTGCGACAGCCGGCTGCTCGCCTCACCGCTCTACGACATCGGCGTGCCGATCGTTTTCGGCGACCTCACGCAAACCGAAGCCGTTGCGAAGGCGCTCGAACAGGCCCGCCTAAAGCATGGACCGCTCGACGATGTCGTCGTCGTCCACAGCGGCGCGATCATCGAGGGCCGCATCCTGCTGCTCGCCCGCCGCGAAATCGTCGCCGGCAACGCCGGCGCCGGGCTGCTGCTGCGCTTCGTTAGTGCCGATGGCGGCGAGATCGGCCGCCAGCCGGTGCTGCCGTCCGACATGATCGCCGTCACCGGGCTGCCAGCGCGCTGGACCGATGCCGGCGGGCCGTGGGTCGAGCCCATCGACCATGTCGTCCGCCACGCCGCCAATTTCCAGAAACAGGGCTATATCGGCTATCTCGTTACCCTGCCCAAGCTGGTGAAGGCCGATCGCATCGAAATCGGCGTGCTGCACAGCGACAGCATGGAAGAAAACCGCAAGCGCGAGCAGCGCGGCCGGCCCTATTATGTCGCCGCACTCGAATTCACCAAGCTCGCCGAAGTGCGCCGCGAACAATGGGACGACCGCAGCACCACCCGCAATCGCGGTGTCGTCGAAAGCTTCCTCGGCCCCGACAGCGGCGATGTCGCGCTGCTATTGCCGAACCAGCTGTATCGCATCCGCACCACTGTCGCCGTCACCGCGCGCGACAAGGCCGGCACGACCAGCGACGGCGGCACCCAGAGCGCCGATTTCTGGTTCCGCACCGATGCCGACAGCCCCGAAAGCCTCGAGCCCTGGATGCTGTGCACCACGCCCGGCGCCAACGAAGCCCATGTCTTCGGGCACGAAAACCCCAGCTTCGTCTTTGCCACCCATGATGTCGACCGGCTGTGGGTGGCCTATGGCAAGGAACTGCGCGTCCGCATCAAGGCGGCATCATTCGCGCAGGTGAAGGTGCCGGGCGTTACCCATCCGATCCCGCTGGTCCGCGAAACACTCGGTGTCCAGCCGGGGCTGACAAGCATCGGCGCGGCGGTGATGTCGCCGTTCGAAGCGGTGTTGAGCGAAAAGCTCGCCGAGTTCGGGCCGTGCATCGCAGTCGATGAAGACCGCTCACGCCACAGCAAGATTACCCTGCCGATCCCGCTCGATCCCTACACCGATTATGTCATCGATATCGAAGCGGTGGCGATCGGTGCGCCGGCCACTACGGTCGGGCAGCGCGTGTTGCGCCGGCAATTCTCGACGGGTGCCTATGGTACCTTCGAGGATTTCGCCGCGACCTTCCAGGGTGTCCTCACCGAGCATCGCGCCACCGCGCCCGGGCGCCATGGCGGGCGTTGCCGCCACTCCGGCCTTCACGGCGCGCGATCCGCAGGGTGCCGAGTTCGACAGCGCGCTGATCGCCGCCGGGCTCGAGCCGATGGCGGTGCCCAGGCAGCCACGGCTGGTCGTCTTCTGGGAACAGGCCGGCGCCGGCCCGCCGCAACCCGTCGCCGTGCTGATCGATGCGCCCGAGCCGATGCGCCGCGACCGGCTGTTGCCGCTGGAGGTCGAAAGCGCCGACACGCCGCCGACCCGGCGCTGGATGATGAAACCACGGCCGTGGCTGGCGCTGGCGACGGCATCGGGCGGCAGCGCCAGCGTTACCCGCACCATCTGGGCACCCGGCAACCAGCGCGCGCTGGTCATGCTCGGCGCGGGTGCGCGCGGGCAGCGCCTGCGCCTCGCGCTCGTCAAAAAGGCCTTTGTCGACAAGTTCCTCGACGGCCCGGGGGCGAACGACACCAGCTTTGTCATCGTCGATGAGATCCTGGGCCATGCGCCCTGGGAAGAATTGTGAAGGGGGACCGGCGATGACCATCCGCATTTACGATTCCGCGATCCTGACCGCGCAGGGCGCGCTGGTGGATTTTTCGGTGCTGCGCCGCCAATTCATCGCCGCCGGGCGGGCGTTCGATGATCGCAAGCGCCGCCAGGTGCTGCTGCGCTGGCAGACCTCGCCGGCGGTCGGCCTGCCGAGCGAGCCCTTCAAGATATGGCGGCGCCCGGCGCTACCGATGGGCGAGGCGCACCCGATCGCGTTCGAAACCATGGACCTGTCACTGCTCTATGGCCTTCCCGACATCGCCATCCTGCAATTTGCCGAACCACTCGCCCAGGTTTCGATCGTCGTGCGCAGCAGCGCCGGCGGCCCGGCCATTGTCGCCAGCCTGAACGGGCCGCCGCTGCTCGAAGCGATGAACGCCATCGAAGCCCGCACCCTCGTCGCCGGCGGCAGCGCCGCGATCACCATCGAAGCACCGCTGATCACCGGGCTGATGCTGCGCGGCGTCGACAGTTTCGACCCGCCGCAGGGGCTAACGCGCGCCGAACTCGACAAGATCGACGATTGGCAGCTCGTCGAAACCGTCGGCCTGCCGGTCGATGAAGGCGATTGGGCGCCGCTCGGCCAGCGCCACGGCATCAAGCAGGGGCTGGTCGGCGCCGAAGTGCCGGCCAGGGACGCCGCCATCGATCGCTTCGCACGCGGCATCAACCCCTATGGCTGGCTGCCGGTGCTGCCCGGCGGCGTGCCGGCGCCGCTGTGGGAACTCCCCGATCCGGGTCTGCTCGTCGATGAAGCGGCGATGGAATTGCTGCCGATGCTGCGCCAGGTCGCGGCGGAAGTGCCGCAAACCCAAGCGGCGCGCACCTTCGCCTTCACCATCCAGCCGCCGCAGAACCCCGCTGGCGACGTGATGCCCGCGACCAACCCCGGCAAGGCCGATTTGTCACCGATCGGCCTGCTCGCCATGACCGCGGGTTCCGACCCGATGCTGGCGGTCACCCTCGGCTATGGCACCGGCTATGCCGAGGAGGATATCCCGCCGATCAACTTCGGCGCCTTCGGCCTGTTCGGGGACAACAGCCGCTCCGATTGGGATTGGCTCGTCACCGGCCTGTGGGAAAAGGGCCTCGATGGCCGTTCGGACCCCGTTGAATATGCTGCCCTCATCCCACGCCCGCGTCTCGGCCTGCCCGCCCCCACGCCGGCCGACCTGCGCGCCGACAGCCAGGCGTGCCTGCGCCCGGCGGCGAGCGATGGCGACTGGATCGCGTCGGTCCGCACCAGCTGGGAACGCTTTCCGCTCAACCAGTTCAGCAATGTCGCCAGCTTTGCCAGCGCGCGCCGCGAAATCGGCAGCGGTGCTGCGGCCGAAGCCCTGCTCGAAAAGCGCGCGCTGACCCGCGGCAGCCGCCCGATCGCCAACGCCCGCAACGAACGCGACCCCGAACCGGCACGCCAGGGCGCCACCGATGCGACGCTGGCCATCCCCAACGACCCCGGCAGCATCGCTATGAGCTATGCCGCCGCGGCGCAGAACCTGTTCGGGTTGTGGAGCCCTTGGGTCGCCGCGCCGGTGACCCCGGTGCAGCCGCCGCCGGCGCCGGTGCAACTGCTTTCCGCCAACCTCGTTGCCACCGATCCGGGCAGCGGCAATGCCTGCGCCGCGGTGCTGACCTTCGAATTTTCGGTCGACTGGCGAGTGCGGCGCGTCGCGCGGATCGACCTTGGCGGGCGGCTTTTCGCCGCCGCGACCCGCTCGACACCGCCCCCCAATGCCACGCCGACAGCGCTGCAACGCCAATTGGGCGGCGCTTCGGCACCGCTTGCCATTACCTTTGCCGGCGACACACCCAGCATCGCCGGCGGCACGATCATCGCGCTCAACCCCGGCGGCGACGCACAGGTGGCGCCCGGCGACGCTGGCCAGGGCAGCACGCGGCGCTATCGCGTCACCCTGCCAGGCTTCACGCTCGACTATGGCGGCACCCCGCACATCGGTTTCGTGCTGCGCGCGCGCCTCGTCGAACGCCTTGCACCCGGCCGCACCGGCCCCTGGTCGCCTAGCCCGAGCCTCTGCTACGCCTCCGACCCGCGGTCGCGGGCCAGCACGATCATCGATCTGGTGCGCCTCGCCAGCCTGCCCGACGCCGCCGGCGATTGTCATGCGCACCTCGATTGGGCCGCGGCACCCGGCGCCATCGGCTATGCGCTCTATGAAAGCACCGAAACCCGCGTGCTTTCGAGCCACCCGGGACTGCCACAACCCACCCCCGACCGCACGCTCAGCCAGCGGCTGACGACCCTCAAGACCGCCTTCAACAACAGCCCGCTGCGCCGCGACTTCGTGCGCCGCAATGCCGAGCTGATCACCACCACTTCGCTCGACATCACCCTGCCGCGCGGCAGCCGCGACATTCACCTGTTCACCGTCATCCCGGTCAGCGCCGGCGGCATAGAAGGGCCGTGGCCATCGGGTGCCAACCCGGCGGCAACGCTTATCCCCATCGCCGCGCCGCGCGTTGCCGAGCCGGCGCCGCCGACGCTCGAGGTGCAGGCCGTGTCGAACAAACCGACTGCCGCGCCCGATTATCGCGCCCGCCTGCGCATCGGCACCCGCCCCGGTGCCGGCGCCCGGCCGCAGCGCATCGACATCTACCGGGTGCGTGTCGACGATGCGGCGCGCCAGCTCGACAGCATGGGACCGCCGATTGCCAGCATCACCAGCTCGGGCAGCGGCTGGACGGTGGCCAACCCGTCGGGCTGGATCGACAGCATCATCGGCGACGACCGGCCCACCGGGTCCTGGCGCAACGTCTGGTACCGCGCTGTCGCCTGGAGCGCCGATGACCCGCAAAAGGGCGTTCTCAAGGGCCGCTCGGCGCCCTCCCCTGCCGTCGCCGTGCTGGTGCCGCCCGCCGGTCCGCCCGACCTGTCGGGGCTGTCGGTGGCCTTTCCTGGCGGCGATCCGGCGACAGCGCTGGTCAGTTTCTCCAGCGCCGCGCCCGTCGCCGACACGCCGGTCGGCCCGCACATCATCACTGTGGAGGCGCTTGTCGCCGACGGCGCGCCGCTCGTGCAGCACAAGTCCGCCCTCGCCGCGCTCGCCAAGGCGCAACCCGTCACCGGTTCCGGCCTGTGGCACACCGGCGGTACCCCGACACAATATCGCCTGCTGCTGCGCCGCGCCGACATTGCCGATATCATCGCCGTCATCGTGCGCATCACCGATCCGCTCGGGCGCACGAGCGAAGCGACGCTGACCATCGCGGCGGGCTCGGTCAACCCGCTGCCGACGCTGTCGCCAATCGACATGTTCAGCATCAGCGGGCGCGGCCAGGTGTTCAGCTTTGCGACCGATGCCCCCGATACCGATGGCTCGGGCGCGCCCTATCGCCTGCGTGTCGAGCTGGCGCCGTTGGGCCGCCAGCCGCGCCCGCCGCGCTTCCCGCCGCTGCCGCAACCCGTTGCCGGCACGCCCTTCCGCCTGATCAACGGCGTCTTCGTCGCCACGCTCGATCTCGCCGATGTGCCGCTGGCGCGCGGCCTGGCGGGCGCAGGCGGCATGGCGGTAACGCGCCAGGCACCGCCCGCCGATGACCAGTTCTCGGTCTTTTCCAGCCAGAAGCTGCGCAGCATCAAGGTGACCATCCTCACCCCCGATGGCCGCAGCGTCACCGAAATGCGTCGGGGATAGTCGCCATGGTCACCGTCTACACTCTCACCCCCGCCAATGCCGCCCAGGCGTTGCAGGACAATGGCCTCGATGCGCTCGGCGTCACCGCGCTGCGACTGGCGGCGAGTTGGGCGGGGGCTGACCCGGGGTTCGACCCGGCGACGCTGCTGCTCAGCATCGCCGGCGGCGCGCGCACGCCGTGGCGGGGCATTCTCGAGCATCTCGATAACTGCGTGGCTTTTCGCGGCGTTGATGGTGCCGGCATCACCGGCGCCGGCGCGGCGCTTCGGCTGCACCCGCAAGCGGCGGCGCGGCTGCAGGCGCTGGCGCAGTTCCGCTATGGCGTCGGCGTCCAGCCGCAGGTGCGCAGCCTGCCGGTGGCGCTGCTGGTGCGCGGGCTGACGACGCCGACGTCGCCGGTGCTGCTCGATGCCGGCGAGGTTTTCCCGCCCGGCGGCACGCTGACGCTCAGCTTTCACGACGCGCGCGGGCTGATCATCTGCCCCATCGCCGTCGCGGCGATGCTCGACGACCTGATGACGGCGCTGCCGGCGCTTGATGTCAGCAACGGCGCGGCGCGCATCAACCCTGGCAGCGTGCGCAGCATTGCCGGCCTTGCTACCGGCATCATGGCGCAGGTCTGCACCCTCCATGGCCGCCCCTATACCGCGATCCCCGGCGGCCCCAGCGTCCAGCGGCTCGACACCGCCAGCGCGCCGCAGGGTGCTATCGGCGCCAATGGCCTCGCGACCATGCTCGCCACCGACATGCTGGCCGGCAGCGGCGCAACCGCCGCCGCCCGGCTGCGCCTCGGCTGGGCCGCCGGGGGCGTCATGACGGCCACCCCGCTGGCGTTGCCGCCGCTGCCCGGCGGCATCACCCTGCCGCGCCAGTTCGTGCGCGCCTTTGCCGTCGATCTCGATTGGCATTTGCGCGGCAACCGCAGCGCCGCCGCGATCGGCAGCGTCCCCGCCGATGACCGCGCCATGCCCGATGATATCAAGCCCCAGGTCCGCGACGGCGAAACCATCGATTATCTGGCGACCGGCCCCGACACGCTGGCGGCGGCGTCGCAGGTGATGGCAAGGCTGGCCGGCGCCGGCGCGCTCGCCTTTGCCGTCTCGCCGACCTTCGAAACCGGGGTCGGCACCGCGGCCAGCCCCGGCGCGACCGCGCATTGGCCGGCCTTTCCCGCCCCCGACACCGTGGCGGGCTGGAGCGTGCTGAACGGCAACCCGCAGGGCATGTCCGCCAGCTTTTCCGGCGCCAATGATGTCGTCGTCACCATTCCCGCCGGCTTCGCCCCCAATGGCGCCTCGATCCGCATTTTCCCACGGCGCTTCCAGCTGATCGACGCGATCGGCGAGGTGCCCTCCTTCCTACGCGGTGACGGCGGCGCCGCCATCGCCAGTGCCGGCAATTCGGTGGTCGTGCTGCTGCGCAATCCCTTCGGCCTTGCCGCCGGCGACCCGCTGCCCAACCCGGCAACGCTGGTTTTCGACCTTGTCGTCACCCCGCGCCTCGGCAATCGCCGGCTCTGGGCGGCGCAGACGCTGCCGATCGCCGCCGGGCCGGTCGCAGCACCGGCCGATCCCTACGCTGCGTCCGACCCGCTGGCGGCGCTGCCCGCCAATGTCCGATCGATCTGCCCGGTGCCGCTGTTTGGCCTGCCGCGCACCGTCGTGCCCCCAGCTGGGCCGGCGCCCGCCAACCCCGTCGACCTCGCGTTGGCGCTACTCTCCGAAAGCCAGCCGCGGCAGGGCCCGCGCCTGCCGACCATGGCGCGCTTCGAAACCATTGTGGTCACCGGCATTACTGACGCGACGGTCAGCGCCGGCCTCGCCTGGGATGCGGTGCTGACCGGTGGCCGCTGGGCGCAGGAAATCCGCAGCCGCGACCATGCCAATGCCAACCCCGGCGGCCCCGCCGGCCCCGACACCCAGGCGCCGGGCGTGCGCTTTACCGGCGCGCTGGCCTATGACGCGGCGCGGCTGGCGGTGAAGCGCGCGCAACCATTGCTGCCGCTGCCCGGCCCCTCGACGCCGGGGTGGATCCCCTTCACCGGCGGTGACAATTTCAACCCGCCGCAACCCGCCGCAGCGCTGACCGGCACCTCGGCCGGGGTGCTGTTGCAGACCGTTGCTGCCGTCACCGAAACCCCCGAACTGTCGCTGCTCCCCGATGGCAACAGCCTCGATTCGCAGACGCCGATCACCTTCAACAAGATGCTGACCGCGCTCGGCAACGCGCTGGGGCTCGGCGGCCCGCCCAACATCACGGTCGCCAATGCCGACCGGCTGAGCAACGAAGTCCGCCGCGAATATTTCCTGGCCAAGAAGGGCAACCGCGACGCGCTCTGGTCGCTGACCCGCGCCATCGCCGAGGCCGATGAGCTCGTCTATGTCGAAACCGCCGGCCTCGCCCGCACCGCCCGACCCGGCGGCGTGCCGCAGGCGCACGAGATCGACCTGGTGCAGCGCCTCGCCGACCGCATGACCGCCAGCCCCAATCTGCGCGTCATCCTCTGTGTGCCGCGCGAAACCGATTTCGCTCCGGCCTTTGGCCCCTTCATGCGCCGCGCCATAAGCCAGCGCAGCGAAGCGGTCGACATGCTGCGCAGCGTCGATGCCGCCCGGGTCACCGTCTTCCACCCGCGCGGTTTCGCCGGGCGCTGGGCGCAACTGCGCACCACCAATGTCATCATCGACGATGTCTGGTGCCTGTCGGGCGCCACCCATTTGCGCCGCCGCGGCCTGACCTTCGATGGCAGCGCCGCGCTCGCCTCGCTCGATCGCAGCATCGACAATGGCTACAGCCGCAAGGTGCGCCTGTTTCGCCGTGACCTGATGGCTGCCAAATTAGGCATCAGCGCCGCCGACAGCAGCGGCCTGCCGACGCCCGAATGGCTGCCCCTGCAGACACCCGCAGCAGCGTTCGACCTTGTCGCCGATCTGGTGGCGCAGGGCGGGCTCGGCCGGCTGGGACCGCTGTGGCTGGGGCCGAGCGACGCGACCGTCATCCCGCAGAGCGACGATGCCGCCGACCCGGACGGCAGCAACGGCGCCAATCTGCTGTCGACGCTGGCGGGTTTGCTCTCGGAAACGCCGTCCTGATCAGGTTCACCGGCGGAACGAAATCGCCAGCGGCTCCGCCCCCGCCAGCGCCGCGTGCAGCCGGTCCCCCGGCCGGATCGGCCCCACCCCGGCCGGGGTGCCAGTGAAGATCAGGTCGCCGCCAGCCAGTGTCACATAGGTCGACAGCGTCGCGATGATCTCGGCGACGTTCCAGATCATCTGCGCCAGATCACCGGCCTGGCGGGTCTCGCCATTGACCGTCAACGCAATCGCTCCCGCAGCCGGCGGCACCCCCGGCGTCAACGGCGCCAGCGGTGCCGATTGGTCGAATCCCTTGGCCATGTCCCACGGGCGTCCTGCTGCCTTGGCGGCAGCCTGCAGGTCACGCCGCGTCAGATCGAGCCCGACGGCATAGCCGAAGACCAGCGCCTCGGCATCGGCGATCGCCACATTCGCGCCGCCACTGCCCAGCGCCACCACGAGTTCGACCTCGTGATGCAGGTCGGCGGTCTGCGACGGAAGCGCCAGTTCGGCGCCGCTGGCGACCACCGCATCGGCGGGCTTGGTGAAGAAGAACGGCGCCTGGCGGTTCGGGTCGCCCCCCATTTCGCGGACATGATCGGCGTAATTCTGTCCGACACAGAAGATCCGCCGCACCGGAAAGCGCGCTTCGCTGCCGGCGATGGCGATGGTGACGGGCTCAACCCGGGGCAGGTGCATGGCAGTCCCTTTGCGATGGACGGTGGACCCTCTCGCTATAGCCGATTTGCGGCGCTGTCGAAGCAGCGTATGCAGGGACAAAACAAGATTGGGGAGAGCGATGCACTATACTGAATTGACCGCCGCGCGTACCGAACTGACCGGCCCGGGCGGCGCCTTCGAGATCGCCGAGATCGACCTGCGCGGGCAACGCGTGCGCGCCTTCAAGACCGCCCTGCCCGATATCCGCGCACTGTGGCTTGCCACCGCCGCCTTCGCCGACCGCCCCTATCTTGTCTATGGCGATGAGCGCCTGTGCTATGCCGAAGCGCACGCCCGCATCGGCGCGATCGCCGCCTGGCTGGCGGCGCAAGGCCTGGTACCGGGTGACCGGGTCGCCATCGCCATGCGCAACTATCCCGAATGGATGCTGATCTATTGGGCCTGCACCTCCTCGGGGCTCGCCGTTGTCGGCATGAATGCTTGGTGGACGCCCGAGGAAATGGCCTATGCACTCGGCGATTCCGCCCCGCGCGCGCTGTTCCTCGATGCCGAGCGGCTGGCGCGCATCGCCGCCCGCCCCGAGATGGCGGCGAACATGCTGGTCATCGGCGTGCGGCTGCCAGCCCCGGCGCCGGGGGTGATCGACTTCGACTGCGTCCTCGCGCACGGCGGAAGCCTGCCCGATGTCACCATCGACCCCGATGACGACGCCTGCATCTTCTACACCTCGGGCACCACCGGCCACCCCAAGGGCGCGCAGCTCACCCATCGCGGCTGCATCACCAACCTTTACAACATGCTCTACGCCGGCGCCTCGACGGCGCTGGCGATGCAAAAGGCGAAAGGCATCGTGCCGCCTGTCGCACCGCCACCGGTCGCACTGATCACCACACCGCTGTTCCATGTCACCGCCAACAATTGCGGCGCCTATGCCGTCACCGCTGCCGGCGGCACTATGGTGCTGATGTACCGCTGGGATGCCGGCGAGGCGCTGCGGCTGATCGAACGCGAACGCGTCACCGCGATGAGCGGCGTGCCGGTAATGGCGCGCGAAGTCATCAGCCACCCCGATTTCGCCACCACCGACACATTGAGCCTCGTCTCCTTGGGCGGTGGCGGTGCGCAGGTGCCCCCCGACCTCGTCCACAAGATCGACAACAAGCTGGCGCAGGCGCGGCCCAACACCGGCTATGGCATGACCGAGGTGTGCGGCATCATCACCAGCAACAACGGCGACTTCTTCGTCGGCAAGCCCGAAAGCGCCGGGCCGTACATGCCCAGCTTCGAGGCAAAATGCGTCGATGACGACGGCAATAGCGTGCCACCGGGCGAAACCGGCGAATTGTGGGTGCGCGGCGCCGCGGTCATCAAGGGCTATATCAACCGCCCCGATGCCACCGCCGCAGCGATCACCGACGGCTGGCTGCACACCGGCGACATCGCCCGCATCGACGCCGACGGCTTTGTCTATATCGTCGATCGCAAGAAGGACATGGTGCTGCGCGGCGGCGAGAACGTCTATTGCGCCGAAGTCGAGGCGGCGCTCTACCGCCACCCGGCCGTCGCCGAATGCAGCGTCTTCGGCGTGGCCGACGAACGGCTGGGCGAAGAAGTCGGCGCGGCGCTGCTGCTCAAGCCCGATGTGCAGGTGACACCGGCCGAGCTGCGCGCGCATTGTGCCGAACTGATCGCCAGCTACAAGGTGCCGCGTTACCTGTGGATCCAGCCCGAGGCGCTGCCGCGCAATGCCAGCGGCAAGTTCCTGAAGCGCGAATTGCGCGATCAGTTGCGGGTGGAGGATGCGGCTTAGTGCCCTCCCCGCTGCGGAGAGGGCGCTGGTGAACGATTTTTGTCCGGAGCGTTCAACAAGGCGGGGCTATGCAGATGAACCAACTCACCTCTACCAGCAGGACTCGCGAGTTACGTCGCAATCAGCAACTTGGGGTCAGAACACCGCTTATAATCCTGACGCTATGCGCGGCGTCCGAACAGCAAAAAGCCTCGCCCGATTTTTCTGGCGAGGCTTTGCGAGTCAAGATGGTTGCGGAGACGGGATTTGGCCGCTGTCGGACTCGCTTGCTGTTGGTCAGTGATCATCTTCGCCTAGGCAAGACGCGCCTCTAGAACCGACCGACGCCACCGACCTGGGTCGTGACATCGCCGAGCGTTCGAGACTGGAACGTTGACCCTCCCCTTGCGGTCACTCAGGGCACGGCTGTTGTCGCTTAAAGGTGGCCGTTCCAGCCCGCAATCTGTGTTCCCAAAACCGGACATGCCTAACGTCGCGTTGCGGCTGACCGATACGGCCTCCCAGACCTCGGCCTCGCTCCAGCGCCGAAAGCGCCAGTAAATCTCTTTTCCAGTTTCCTTGCTTGGGCGGGACGTCGCGCTATGGCGTGCCGAAGCGAAGGCGCCAGCGAATGCCGTTGATGCTGGGCCGGTTGTCTTCAGGCGGCTGCCCAGCTCCCCGATTTGTAGCGTCAATCGGCAGCAAGTCCCTCAGAACGAACCATTCCGCTTCCCTCGGATCGCCTCGGTTCAACCCCAGTTTCAAAAGGACGCCTTGAATCAGCCATCGAGTCTCGCATCAACCTATTTGCCCACGCCGCCTAAGGCTCGCGACGCCGAGGCGTCGAAAACCGCTCTATGGCAATGGATTCATTTAACCACTGCCGTCAGCCTCGGTGCTTTTGCGTGATGAGCAAAACGGCGTGCTTGCTGTCATGGAATTTTACCAAAACCCGAAAAATTCGGTTTCTACGGTATTGGGAATGGCATGGTGAATGCCCTAGGAGACAAACTCCTATGGAAATCAGCATTTTAACGTTAACAGACCCTGAGCTAAAAATTTTTATCAGCTTGCGATTTTCTGAGTCGCACTCGGAATTGCCGTTGTGGTTTGTTGAGACCGGGATTCCCATTCAGCTCTTTTCCAGCGATTTGTTTCTACAACCCGATCAGAGGCTTGAGGCTGGCATTTATGTTGTCTGCCTTGAGTGGCTTCGGAGGAAGGACGTCGAGGCCATTGGCCGGGTCGCAAGTGCGAACCCCCAGGCCAAGATCGTCCTCCTGGTTTCGTTCATCGAAGCCGCGCTGGTGTCATTGGCGTTCAAAATGGGTATCGCCGACGTGATTGTCGGCAGTAGCGACACTGATTACCTTCTGACGGAACTGAATAGCGTTGCCATCGATCTCATTACCGCCACCGAAAAGGCGCGGCGGATCGCCAGCGCCGTCGCAAAACTTGAATTGCTGACGCCCCGGGAAAAGGATGTTC
>JBILPK010000187.1:0-6498 GCA_044373875.1 Polymorphobacter sp. | reverse complement strand
AACCGCGCCGGGATGCCGCCCGATGCCGCGACGATCAGCGCCACATAAACCCGGTTGCCAATGTCGGGCACTCGCAACACCATGGGCTCGCTGGTCAGATCCAGCATGCCGGTGGCATAGACAGTGTCGTTGTTGGGCGCTTTGAGATAAGCGCCGTCGCCTGGCCGTGCCAGCCGGTCGAAGAAGAAGAAATTGTTGATCGGCGCCGCGATGATCTGGTCTGGCGCAACGCGCTGCGTTTCACCATGCAGGCGCCGGGCCATCTCGACATAGGGGTAACCATAGACAAAAGCTTCCAGCCCGATGGCATAGGCCTCTTCCTCGCTGGCATCGGCCAGGGTCTTGGCAAACTCCGCTGCCGATTGCTGGGCCGCAACTTGTGTCAAGCCGGCGGCACTGGCCAGCAGAGCCGTGGTGAGCAGCCAGATTTTCGCGTGCATCGCACTCACTATTTCTGTTCCTTCAGCTGACTGATGGAGTGCTGGTCTCCCCGAATGGCGACGCGCAGCAGCCGATCAATATTTGAAGACGACGTTGACGAAGCCGCCCGTCCATTGCTTCGCTCTGCCGAACGCCAGTTCCTGCAGGCCGGGGCCGGGCCAGCTGTGCGAGAAACCGCCGGTGACGAAGATATGCTGGTTCACCAGATGGGTGTATTCGAGCAGGATATCGTCGGCGAGATGCTTCTGGATCACGCCAGCGATCAAGCCGGGCGCGCCGGGGCCGAAATCGGGCCGCGTTGCCTGGCCGAACTGCAACGGGCTGCGCGACTGGTTGGCGCGCACATGGGAATAACGGAAAGTGACGATATCCTGCTGGGTCGGCATGGCCGACAGCTTCAACTTGTGCGCCTGCACGTTGGTGTTGATGAAGACGAAAGCCGAGCTGGCACCGGTGGCCCAGCCGCCGGGGCTGCCATCGTAAAACAGCGGATCGAAACGCTCGAGTTCGGGGGTATCGGGATCGTCACCGGAAAAGCTTTGAAAGCCATAGCCGATGGTGGGCAGCCATTTCGTGGTCACGAAGGTGTTGGTAATCTCGATACGACCACCATTGGCCTTCATGCGCAGCCGTTCATTGCGTTGGCGGGCATAATCCCAGGTGACAACAAGGCCCGGCATCGTCTTGAAGGGGGCGACATTGCCATAGACATGCCAGAAGCTCATGCCATCCCGGCCATTCAGGATCACCGTTGGCGCACCGACGCCGCCCGGCGCTGCCTGGACATAGGGCGCCTCTGAACGGGGGACGTGGCCATAGGTTATGCCGACGAAACGATCCTTGGCGATCGTCCATTCCAGCCTGGCACCGCGGATGATGGTGCGGGTGTTCCCTGATCCCAGTTCACGCGGATCAAGATGAAAGCCCTCCGCATAGACATTCTTGTAGCTGGCGCGGACAACGCCGGTCACTTCCCAGGCCTGGCGCGGGCCAAAGATCAGCGTACCCCGTTCAAAGCCGTCAATCCCGCCATCGGCAATCAGCATGCCCGAACCGATCCGATACGGCTGCGAGCCGCCCGAAATATCGAACTGAAAGCCCTTGGCCGCATCACCCGCCGACAGGCCGATCACCGCGTCTTCAAGCGTGATGCTCGATTCATCAACGCTGGCAAAGATATCCGACCCGATCGTTATGCTGCCAACGCCCGAAGCGCGGGCGCGCAGCCGCACATCCGGGCCCAGATCGCCGCGCCAGGTGACGCCGGGTTCGACATAAGCCTCGCCCCAGACACTGTCTTCCTTGTAGTTTTCGGCCGGGGCATAGACATCCGCCAGGCCCCAGAAGGCGTTGTAACCTGCGACACCCTGCAGGCCGACCTCGACATCGAACGTCAATGCCTTGGCCGGTGCCGGCGCCCTGGTCTGGGCGGCCGCCGGAAGTGCCGCGACGCATGCAGCCAGAACGGCCGATTTGAGACTGAGGTTTCTGATCATGTCTTCAGCTTACATACCAGTTGCGCGTGCAGGGATCATCATTACACTCAAGTTGGGTATTGGGGGGGCAGACCTTGATCGGATCCACCAATAAGCGACGAAACTCGGCATTCATCCTCGGTCGGCCGGGCTTTGTCGCAACCGTAGTAGGTAAAGCGCATGACGGATTCCACTGGCGAGATCGGCATTCCTGAAGCGGGCAGTCGCCAACGGGTAAAGGAGGCGGCACTTCAGATCGTTCGGGAACGCTTTACCCGCTTCCAGCCTTTGTGGGTCGAAAAGCATCTTGCCATACTCTGTGCGTTACGCGCCCAATTCGGCGCGGATATCGACAAGGCAATCATCCTCTCGGTGATCGGCCAGCGCATGATGCGGGGGCCTACGCAGCCGGACCTGAGCTATGAGCAAGCGTTGCGCGGCGGGGTGCCCGAATACCAAGGGCGGTTCACCAACATCGAATCGATTGCCGCCGCGTCCGGCATCCCGCGCGAAACAGTACGGCGCAAGGTTGCCGAACTGCAGTCCCTCGGCTGGGTCAGCCGCGGCGAGGGCGGCGAGATTCATGTGATAGCGCGTGTCGGCACCGACCTTGATGGCATTACCAGTCTCGTCATGGAAATGTCGGCGTCCGTGTTCGAGGCAATCAACCACGAACTGCATGTGCCAGACGCCGACAGCCCTTCAGGCTGATACCGGATAGCCCCCCCGTCAGCGCGGCGCCTCGCCCATTTTCAACGAGCCGCCTTTCTGGCGCGGCGGGAACTGCTGCAGGCTCAGCATGTGCGCGCCGACCAGATCCGCCACCTGTCCGCCCCAGGCGATTCCCATCTTCTGGGCGATGTCATCGGCCTTCTGGTCGCCGCGCTGTTCGAACGGGTCCGCCCGCAGGTTGAACACCTTGGTCGACGGCCGCAGGTAATCGAAGAAGCCGTTGCGTTCCTGCATGTGCGATTTCCACGGGCCGATGCGGACGGCGGTCAGATCCTTTTCATTATAATAGATGACGCTGTTGCGCTTTGACGGTGCACCCTCGGTCCAGGCGGCGAGATTGTCGACGCCGTCGATATAGACCTTGGTTTCGGTGGCCAGCTTGTCGTGCACGTTCTTCACGCCTGCAGCAGAGAGCAGTGTGGTGAACATGTCCTCATGGGTCTGGATGCCGTTCGAAACGCTGCCGGGCTTGATCGCGGCGGGCCAGCGCACCAGCATCGGCACGCGCACGCCGCCTTCCCAGGTGGTGGCCTTTTCGCCCCGGAACGGCGTCGTGCCGCCATCCGGCCACCATGCTGCCATCGCACCATTGTCGCTGGTGAAGACGACGATGGTGTTGTCGGCGATGCCGAGGTCATCGAGCATTTTCAGGATGCGGCCGACATGGCCATCATGTTCCATCAGGCCGCTGCCATAAATGTCCCATTCGGCGCTGTGCGGCGTCGCGAGGTTGCGGCTTTCCGGCTTCAGATGGGTGTAGATGTGCATCCGGCTGGAATTGAACCAGGCGAAGAAGGGTTTCTGCTGTTCGGCGGACGACTTGATGAAGCCCAGCGTACGATCGAGGAACTCCTCGTCCACCGTTTCCATGCGCTTCGATGTCAGCGGGCCGGTGTCCTTGCATGACTGCTTGCCCATCGCCCCGAAGCGGCCGTCGTCGCTGGGGTTGTTCACTGTCGTCGCGACGCAATCGAGCACGCCGCGCGGCCGGTAACGCCGGTCGAAGCCGGGATCGTTCTTCGGCCATACCGCCTGCTCGGGCTCCTCCTCGGTATTGAGGTGATAGAGATTGCCGAAGAATTCATCGAAGCCATTCACCGTCGGCAGGTTGCTGTTGCGATCGCCGAGGTGGTTCTTGCCGAACTGGGCGGTGCGATACCCCAGCGGCTTCAGCATCTTGGCCAGCGTCGGGTCACGCTGGTCCAGCCCTACCGGTGAACCCGGCAAGCCAACGGTGGTCAGGCCGGTCCGAATCGGCATCTGCCCGGTGATGAAGGCGGCGCGGCCCGCCGTGCACGACGGTTGGGCATAGTGATCGGTGAACAACATGCCTTCTTTGGCGATGCGATCGATGTTGGGCGTCGGCACCATCATGCCGTGGCTGTAGGCACCGACGTTCCAATAGCCGACATCGTCCGGCATGATGACGATGATGTTGGGCGGGCGATCCGCCGCCACCGCCGGGGCGGCAAGGCCAACCGCGAGTGCCATCAGGCCGATCTGGCCCAGGCGGTTGAAAATCCCCGAATGTTTCTTGCCCATGCTTGCCTCGCTCAAAAAACAATTGATCCCGATGTTCATTTTGCCTGCGGTCACGCCGTTGTCTTCAGCATTTCGTGCCTGACGCGTCGGTCGGATAACTCGAATGGATTGCAGCGATAATTCAGTCGCGGTTCGCCCAGCGGTTTCGGGACGATCCGGACTTTCTGTCATGCGGTGCCACATCGTCAGAGCGCCGTGCCTTCGCCACGATGATTTGGCAGACTTGCATGATCGGCGCGCTCCATGCCGAAAGCATATCGCAAGTGAACAGGGGCCGATATGACGCCATAGCCCAATGTGGGTGACGTTATGGATCGCCGGAATTGTTCACCATGATCAAGCCGTTATGATCTGCGAGCGACCCAGGCGCAGAAAACCGCACAGCGCATGCTGTTCTTAAAGTTTTCAAAGATGTTTCGGGCCAATTCACCGTTGTTCGGCCTGATGATCGCCCTTGTCCTCGTCGGGGCGACGGTCGAAAGTGCCTTGCCCGTTTCCGTTCCAGAAAACCGAAACGTTTGAAAAGTCCTGTCGGGATTTGTTCATGCGGCGCGCCAAGCGTGGCAGATGCCGCGACCACAACAATTACGACCCATTTATTCGGGATAATGCGCAAGCCCGGTAAGGGCTTGCGAGATGTTGGCGGAGTCGGAGGGATTCGAACCCTCGGATCCAGTTACCCAGATCGGCAGTTTAGCAAACTACTGGTTTCAGCCGCTCACCCACGACTCCGCGCGGCCGGGGCTATAACCGGCCTTTGCCGGGCTTGGCAACCATTGTTGCAGTCACGGCGTTGCAAAGTAGCAACTTCCTGAAAATCGCTTACCGGCCGATGCTGGCATAGGCGATGCCGCGCCGCGCCATTTCATCGGGTCGATAGACATTTCGCAGGTCGACGATGGCGGCGGTCTGCATCAGGCCCTTGACGCGATCCATGTCGAGCGCGCGGAAGGCATCCCATTCGGTAACCAGCACGGCGACATCGGCGCCGGTCAGGCAGGCATAGGGATCAGCAGCATAGTCGACGTTGGTGAGCACCAGCCGCGCTTGTTCCTCCCCTTCCGGATCAAAGGCGCGGATGCTGGCGCCGGCGTCCTGGAGCGCCTGGATGATGGCAATGGCAGGCGAATCGCGCATGTCGTCGGTGTTGGGCTTGAAGGTCAGGCCGAGCACCGCCACCGTCTTGCCGCGCACGTCGCCGCCTGCGAGCGTGACGACCTTTTTCGCCATGGCGCGTTTGCGCTGGTCATTTACCGCCGCGACGGTTTCGACGATTCGCACCGGCGCGCCGGCGTCCTGCGCGGTCTTGACCAGCGCCAACGTATCCTTGGGGAAGCAGCTGCCGCCATAGCCAGGGCCGGCATGAAGGAATTTGGAGCCAATGCGGTTGTCGAGCCCGATGCCGCGCGCCACGTCCTGGACGTTGGCGCCCACCGCTTCGCACAGGTCGGCGATTTCGTTGATGAACGTGATCTTGGTCGCCAGGAAGGCATTGGCGGCATATTTGATCAGTTCCGCCGTGCGCCGCGCGGTGAACAGGATCGGCGACTGGTTGAGGAACAACGGGCGATACAGTTCGGTCATCACATCGCGGGCGCGGGCATCCTCGGTGCCCACCACGATGCGGTCGGGTCGCTTGAAATCACCGATGGCGGCGCCTTCGCGCAGGAATTCGGGGTTGGAGACAACGGCGAATTCCGCGTCGGGGTTCGCTTCACGAATGATGCGCTCCACCTCGTCGCCGGTGCCGACGGGCACGGTCGATTTGGTGACGATGACGGTATAGCCCTTGATAGCCAGCGCAATTTCGCGCGCGGCGGCATAGACATAGGACAGGTCGGCATGGCCGTCGCCGCGGCGTGACGGCGTGCCGACGGCGATGAAGATCGCCTCGGCATTGGCGATGCCGGCTTCGAGTTCGGTAGTGAAGGTGAGGCGGCCGGCGCGGGCATTGCCGTTGACCAATTCGGCCAGGCCGGGTTCGTAGATCGGCATGATGCCATCGTTGAGCCGGTCGATCTTCGACGGATCCTTGTCGACGCAGATCACATCATGCCCGAAATCGGCGAAACAGGCGCCGGAGACAAGGCCGACATAGCCCGAACCGATCATTGCGACGCGCATGGAGAACCCTTTGTCATGGTGGTCGGGAAGGAACTGGAGCTTTGAAAGCACGTGCGACCTAGCAGTCTGTCGGGCTGACGTATCCAGCGAAATCTGGTGCGGCAATAATGCGTGACGAGCGGTGTGGTCGGCTGGTGGGCTGCTTTCGCCGCGATTGACTCCGGTGGCACCGATCCTGGCTTGT
>JBILPK010000186.1:0-6502 GCA_044373875.1 Polymorphobacter sp. | reverse complement strand
GTGGTTACGAGATCATCCAACACGAAATTGACAATCGGCATTTCTGCTGCCCTATCGCTCGCCGAACGGGCGCTTGCCCCGTGCCCGCAACAGCATGTCGAGCCCCTCGCCTAACAGGGCTTGAACGGTGGTGTTTTCCTCGATCGCCAGCACTCGCAGTTGCCGGCTCATGTCCTTGCTGAAATAGCCGACGATCGCCTTCTTGCCATCCGTCGCCTTGGCCTTAGTCGTTGTCGGTGGCGAGTGGCCGTTGCCCTGAAAAACAGAGCCACTATTAGGTGGCGTGGGGGATAATGTGGGGATCATGATTTGCGCAAAATAATTCATTAATAAATACAGACTCATAGAAAAAAGGTTGGAAGGACACCCTTTCCGCCAAGGCCTGCATTTGTGGCACCGGCGGCAGTGTGGTAATTGTTACCGCTGTCTCGCAAAGGACCAGCTGATGAACCCGAACCGGTTGCTCTGGGAAAAGGGTGATTTCACCCGGATCGCTGCGACGATGCGCGAAAGCGGGCAACAGTTGGTCGACAGCCTTGGGATCGTGCCCGGCATGGCGGTGCTCGATCTCGGCTGTGGCGATGGCACGACCGCGCTGCCGGCGGCGGCGCTGGGTGCTGATGTGCTGGGGGTCGATATCGCCAGCAACCTGGTGGCGGCCGGCAATGCCCGGGCTCGGGCAGCGGGCATGGCCAACCTGCACTTCGAGGAAGGCGATGCCTCCGATCTCGCCGGGCTGGCCGATGGTCGGTTCGATCTGGTCGTGAGCATTTTCGGGGCGATGTTCGCGCCGCGTCCGCAGGACGTGGCACGCGAGATGGCACGGGTAACGCGACCCGGCGGCCGGATCGTCATGGGCAACTGGATTCCCGGAGATCCGACGCTGGTGGCGCAGATCCTGCGCATCAGTGCGGCCTATGCGCCGCCACCGCCAGAAGGCTTCATCAGCCCGGTCACCTGGGGCATCGCCGACACGGTGCGCGAACGCTTCGCCGCCGCCGGTATCGCTGGCGACAGGATCCGCTGCGAACCGACGCGTTATGTGTTTCGGCACCCCGGCCCTCCGGCCGAACTGCTGGCGCGGTTCCGGGATTTTTACGGGCCGACGATGAATGCCTTTGTCGCCGCCGAAGCCGCGGGCCGGGCTGATGCGCTCCAGGGCGAGCTCGAAGAACTGTTCGCGGCGCAGAACGAGGGCGGCGCCGATGCAACGGTCATCCCCGCCACCTATCTAAAGGTGACGGTCGACAAACCCTGATCGAACGGACCGATCGACCGGGCCGTTGTTCGGCGGCAGCGCGGGCGGAGGGTCAGCGCAGCGCCGGCGGCCGGAACTCGCCGCGGCGCCACGGCGGGTCGACGGGTTCTTCCGTGTTGCGCGGGGCGTCCCTCAGATAGCCGAAGAACGATGCGATCAGCCTTGTGTCATCGGGCACCACTGCGGCGCGGCCATGCATGAAGCGGCTGTTGTCGAGCATCAGCAGGTCGCCGCGCTGCCATTGCACGGCGGCAGTCAAGCGCTCCCCCGTTGCCCGGATCGCCTCGAGCCAGCTATCGGGCAGGATGCTGCCGTCCTCAAGACAAGGGTAGCCGCGCATGCGATTGTGGAAGAACGAAAACAGCAGGAAATTGCCGAAGGCCGGCTCGGTAGTGAACATCGGGGTGTGCAGCGCCGGCCGCGTGAAGCTGCGCACCGGCTGGCCGTCGAAAAGCCCGAATTCATAGGGACATTGCGGCGGCGGGCTGGCGAGCAGCGCCGCATCGGGGGTTTCGGTGCCAAGCCACCAGGCGTAAATCGCCGGGCTGACGGGCTGAATGTAGCGCAGCCGGCGCCCGGTCAATCCGTCACGGATGGCGGCGGGCAGGTGGCGCACCAGATCAACGCCGTCGCAGATCGTGGTGGCGCCAAGCTCGCGCGGCGGTTCGAGGCAGGCGAAAAAGCAGACATCGGGCTTCCACGGTTCCCGCGACAGTTCCGGGTGCAGCGGGAATGGCGCCGTCCCGCCGTTGACCGACTGGATGTTGTGCGCATCATCGAGCAACTGCCGGTCGGGGCTTTCGTTGAACACCGATCCGGCACAAAATTGCCGGGTGAAAGCGGCAAGACTGTCGAGATCGGCCCCGAAACCGCGCAACAACAGCGCGCCGTGCGCTTTGTATAGCGCCAGCACCTGCCCCGGATCGACCGCCAGCGGGCTGGTTTCCCCGGTCGCGGTCAGCACGACATGAGGCTGCTCCGGGCGCGGCAGGGTCACATCCATCGGTCGGCTTTGAACAGCGGCAACATGGGTCGAGCATAGCGTTGACCCGAGCGGACGGCTATAGCGGCAGGCGTGCATATGCTCACCACCCCCGACGATTATCTCTTCGCCTTCGAGGGCGATGCGGCAATCGTGCTGGCGATGGATCGTGCCGCCTATCGCCGTTCGGTTTTCCTCGACGAGCGCATCGACCCGGCCAGTGAAGTGGCGCGCCACCCGCCTGTCGCCAGTTTGTCGGCGCCGTCGGCACCGCCACTGGGCTGGATCTTCCATGTCGCGCACTGTGGTTCGACGCTGCTGGCGCGCGCGCTGGATCAAGGCGAGCGGCTGGTGCTGCGTGAACCGCTGGCGCTGCGGCAACTGGCAATCGACGCGGCAGGAGGCAGCCGACGGGCGGACTGGGAAAGCAGGCTGGCACTGGTCACCAACCTGCTGGCACGGCGCTATGACCCAACGCTGATGACGGTGGTGAAGGCCAATGTGCCAGTCAATTTCATCATCACCGATATCATGGCGGCAACCCCCGATGCGCCGGCGATCCTGCTGCATTTTCCGCTCGGCGACTATCTGGCGGCCATCCTGCGCAGTCCGGCGAGCCTGCAGTGGCTGCGCGGTATCACCGAGGCCCTGCGCCCGGCGATCATCGCGCACGCCGGCGCCCTGCCCGACGACGATGCCGGGCGGGCGGCGGCGCTCTGGCTGGCGCAGATGCGGGCCTATGCAGCGGCGCTGGCATGCTTTCCGAATTGCCACAGCCTCGATGCCGAGGCGCTGTTCGGTGACCCGGCGGCCGTACTGGCCGCGGCCAGCGCGCTGTTCGATGCGCCACTGGCTGCCGATGCCGTCGCGGCGATCACCAAAGGACCGTTGTTCAAAACCTATTCCAAGAACCCGGCGCTGGCCTTTGACGATGCCGCACGCCGGGCCCGCCAGGCAACCCAGGCCGAAGCGCTCGCCCCCGAAATCGCTACGGCGCGCGATTGGGTGGCGGCGCAGACGCGGCAAAGCCCCCTGCCCGATACGCTGGTCCGGCCGCTGGTCGTCGGCAATCGGCCATTGCTTGGCTAGATTCGCACAACAGCCTTGCCGCTGAGCGTGCCGGCCGCCATCGCGGCAAAGGCGTCATCGGCGCGATCCAACGCCACTTCGAGCCCGATGACCGGGCGCAGCAGCGACGCACGCGCATCGATGGCGGCGATATGAGCGCGCCCGGCGGCGGGGTCCTGCCGCCCCTGTTCGCCGGCACGCACCCCGATGACCTCGATTTCCTTGATGAGCGCGCGGTTGAGCGCAAAGGGATCGGGCCTGCCGCCGACAAAACCGATGATGAGGTAGCGGCCACCCCGCGCCAGGCTGCGAATCGCCGGCATGGCGAGCGCGCCGCCAACCGGATCGAAGACGATGTCGATATCGCGCCGGTCGACGGCCGGGACGGCCCGGTCGATCAGCAGCGTTTCATGCGCCCCCGCCGCCCGCGCCAGCGCCAGCCGATCAGGTGACGATGCGACCGCCACGACCTCGGCACCCGCCGCCCGCGCCAACGCTACCGCCGCCAGCCCCATGCCGCCGCCCGCGCCGGTCACCAAGATGCGCTCGCCCGCCCGCAAACGCCCGCGCACCATCAAGCCTACCCATGCCGTGAGGGCGCCGACAGTGAACGCCGCGCCCTGCGCCAACGACAGGCCTTCGGGCAAGGCACGCACCTGTGCTGCCGGCAGCGTCATCCGCTCGGCAAAACCGCCGCCGCGCGCCCCGGCAATGATGTGGCGACCCGCCCAGACTTCGGCGCCCGGCCCGGTGGCGATCACGATGCCACTGGCCTCGGTGCCGGGAATGAAAGGCAGTTCGGGCCGGAACTGATAGCCGCCATTCAGCATCAGCAGATCGGGATAGTTGAGCGCGGCATAGCTGATCGCCACCTGCACCTCCCCCGGCCCGGGCAAAGGCGGTTCAGGCCAATCGGCGTGAAAGCGCAGGCCCGAACGATCAGGGCTCAATTCATGGCAGACGATGGCACGCATTGCGGCATTGTTACCGGGTTCGAGGGTCTTGACCAGCCTAGCTGATCTGCGGTCCACGGCCCCACAACCGGCCGGCGATTAGCCCAACGAGGAAGCCGCCGATGTGGGTCCAGATGGCGAAGCCGCCGCCGCCGCTGTTGAACACCAGCGCGGTGAGCAGTTGCAGCCCGATCCAGGTCGCCGCCAGCCAAAGCGCCGTCAGCGTTTCACCCGACAGTTGCAGCCCCAGGATGCTGCGCGGCTGCACCCGGCTGCGGGCGAACAATATGGCGTAGGCACCGAATATGGCAGCGATCGCGCCACTGGCGCCGACAATTGCGCCCGCCGAATGCGGCGCCACGGCAACCTGCAATGCGCCGCCGGCAATACCGCCGACAAGAAAGAGCGACAGCATCGCCCAGCGCCCAGTCACCCATTCGACATAACGGCCGACCCAGACGAGGAACAGCATGTTGAGCCCGAGGTGCAACCAGCCGGCGTGAAGGAAGATGTGGCTGATCAGTGTCGCCAGGGCAACCGGGCCTTCCGCGCCGGCGAACACCGCGCTGATCCGCGCCGGGACCAGCGCCAGCAGCGCGTCGACCTGCCCGCCGAATGCCGCTCCGCCGACAGCAAGCACTGCCTGCATGGCAACGCACAAGCCGATCAGGCCATTCGTGGCAAAAGCGACGGGCGGTTTGAACGGCTTCATGAAAGCTGTAGCGCGCCAAAAAGGCGATAGTCGGCGATCAGATGAACTCGACTGCCTCGATCGTGTAGTAGCGATCACCCGACGGTGTCGTCACTTCGACTTCTTCACCGACGCGGCGACCGATCAGCGCCCGGCCGAGCGGCGAGGAATAGCTGATGCGGCCGATGCGGGCATCGGCTTCGGTCTGGCCGACGATCTGGTAGACGATCTTCTTGTCGTCTTCATCGAGAAGGTGAACGGTGGCGGCGAACACCACCTTGTCGCCCGACAGGGTGCGCGGATCGATGATCACGGCGCGCGACAGCCGGTCTTCAAGGTCGATGACCTGGGCCTCGATCTGGCCCTGGCGTTCCTTGGCGGCATGATATTCGGCATTTTCCGACAGATCGCCATGGGCGCGCGCCGTCTCGATCTGCTCGACCACTTCCGGGCGCTCGATTTCCTTCAGCCGCCGCAGCGTAGTCGCCAGGGACGCATGGCCTTCGGCCAGCATGGGCAGTTTTTCGACCGTCGCCATTCTTGTTACTCAACCTTCTTGTCGTTCCGAAACGACCCAACCGCCGATGGAGTTCCATCGAGACGGCTCGCAATGCCCCGGCGGCGCTACGCCTCGGGTTGGCGATGATAGGCCTGCAAGGGCCGCACTTCAAGCGTATGTCGCCGCAATGCAGCAATTGCCGCCACCGAAGCGATCGATGCCGCCGCCGTGGTGAAATAGGGCACCCGGCCATAGAGCGCCGAGCCGCGGATGGAGGCGCTGTCCTTCAACGACTGGACGCCTTCGGTCGTGTTGAAAATCAGCGCGATATCGCCGTCCTTGATACGATCGACGATATGCGGCCGGCCTTCGGCGACCTTGTTGACCGGGCTAACCGGCAAGCCGGCGTCGATCAGCACCCGGGCGGTGCCTTCGGTGGCGATGATGGTGAAGCCCATCGCCACCAGGTCGCGCATCGCCGGCACGATCTGCGGCTTGTCGCTGTCCTTGACCGAAACGAACACTCGGCCGCTTTCGGGCAGCACGGTGCCGGCGCCGAGCTGCGCCTTGGCAAAGGCAGTGGCGAAATCGCCATCGATGCCCATGACTTCGCCCGTCGATTTCATTTCGGGGCCGAGCACCGGATCGACACCCGGGAAGCGCGCGAACGGGAACACCGCTTCCTTGACCGCGATGTGATTTCCCGTGTTGCGCGGCGACAGGTTGAAGCTGCTCAGCTTTTCGCCGGCCATGACACGGCTGGCGATCTTGGCGACCTGGATGCCGGTCGCCTTGGCGGTGAACGGCACGGTGCGGCTGGCGCGCGGGTTGACCTCGATCAGGTAAACCTCGCCGTCCTTGATGGCGAACTGGATGTTCATCAGCCCGCGGACATTGAGCGCTTCGGCAAGCACCTTCGTCTGGCGCTCGATTTCGGCGATGATGTCGGCAGACAGGCTGTACGGCGGCAGCGAGCAGGCACTGTCGCCCGAATGGACGCCGGCTTCCTCGATGTGCTGCAAAACGCCGGCGACATAGACCATTTCGCCAT
>JBILPK010000054.1:0-19143 GCA_044373875.1 Polymorphobacter sp. | reverse complement strand
ATACCGACAGGGCAAACAATCAAGATCAAGCAAGCGGCCTGATCGCTCGCGCGCGCGAGACAAAATTACGCCCGATGGTCGTCGCCGAATGGATACTGTGGTGCCCCAGATTGCGCGTTCAATGGGGTTTGGGGCCTTGGGCCCCGACCGCCGGAGGTTCTGCTTCAACTTGCGATTCTAGGCCACCCAGGCCTTCAACAAGGTATGCGCGATCGCCATCGGCGGCGGCGCGAACCAGTCCCCGGTGCCGGCAAGCGCGGCGCGCACTTCGTCCTTGGTCACCCAGCGCGCTTCTTCGAGCTCATCGGTGTCGAGGGTGATGTCGAGATTCACCGCCTCGGCAAAGGCGGCAATCATCAGTGATGACGGGAAGGGCCAGGGCTGGCTGGCGAGGTAGCGCACGCGCGCGGTGCGGATGCCGGCTTCTTCGAACAATTCGCGCGCCACGGCTTCTTCAAGGCTTTCGCCGGGTTCGACGAAGCCAGCCAGCGCCGAATAGAATTTCTTGGGGAAATTGGGCTGGCGGCCGACAAGCGCATGGTCGCCCTTGATGGCGAGCATGATGACGACCGGGTCGGTGCGCGGGAAATGTTCGGCGCCGCAGCCGAGGCAGGTGCGCGAATAACCGGCCTTGCCCATCTCGGTCTTGCCGCCACACACGGCGCAGAAGAGGTGGCGGGCGTGCCAGTCGAGCAACGACCGCGCCTGCGCGACGATCTCGGCGCGGCCATCGCCAAGCTGGACGGCGGCAGCGCGGGCATCGACGATCACCCCGCCGAAGTCGCTGACCAGTTCGGCGCCGCTGCACGCCGCGGCAAACCGCGGCGCGCCGCCGTACGCGTCGGGGGCGAGGCCGAGAAAGACGCTGGTGGCATTGTGCGGCACGTCCGAACGATAGGCCCACAGAATATCGGGGCGTTCCCCCTGGGTCAGCACGGGTTTCAGGTCATCCATCACCAGCCAGCGCGCATCGGGGCGGGCGCGCAGCGCGATCATCGCCGCCGAATCGCGGCGCAGATGATCGGCACGATCGAGCGGGGAGCCGGTGATGCCGACGGGCGGGACGCTCCAGCCGGAAAAGGGATCGCTCATTTTGCCTCCGAACCTGATTTGTGCGCCAGCGCCAGCGTGACGGCCTTGCGGAACAGCGTCGGCAAGCCGGCGCCCGCCATCTCATCGACGTTAAGCCAGTTTCCGGCAAGGGGGGGACGCGCGGCAAGGTGCAGCGCCTGCACGCGCAAGAGCAACTCGAAATGCGTGAAACCATGCGAGACGGCACCAAGATCGACCCAGGCGCCGGGCAGCGGCGGGGTCGGATCGGGGGTGGCGCTCCAGTCGCTCGACGGCAGCGCGACCATGCCACCGAGCAGCCCCTTGGGCGGCCGGGTGACGGTAAAGACGCTGCCATCGGCCTCGATCCACCAGGTAAAGCCATGGCGCAGCGGGCGGGGCTTTTTCACCGGCTTGACCGGCCAGCGCGTCGGGTCGGGGCTAGTGGCGGCGTGGCAGCCTGCGGCGATCGGGCAGTCGCTGCAGCGCGGGCTGCGCGGTGTGCAGATGCGGCCGGCGAGGTCCATCAAGCCTTGCGCGAAATCGCCGGCGTTGGCGGGGGTGAGGCGTTCGAGTTCGGCGCGTATCACGGCGCGGGCGGCGGGCAGGGGCGTGTCGATGCCGGCCTGGCGGGTGATGACGCGTTCGACATTGCCATCGATGACGATGGCCCGCCGGCCAAAGGCAAAGGCAGCGATGGCGGCGGCGGTATAGTCACCGATGCCGGGCAGGTCGCGCAGCATGGCTTCATCGGCGGGAAAGCGGCCGCCATGGCTGCCCACCACGGCACGGGCGCAGGCGAGCAAATTGCGGGCGCGGGCGTAATAGCCGAGCCCCGCCCAGGCCTGCATGACGTCGGCATCATCCGCTGCCGCCAGCGCCGCGACCGTGGGCCAGCGCGCCGTGAAACGCGCGAAATAGCCCAGCACGGTCGCCACCGTCGTCTGTTGCAGCATGATTTCCGACAGCCAGACGCGATATGGCCAATCGGGGTCGGCCGGCAGTGCCAAGCCCGGCGGCGCGCGCCACGGCAGGTCACGGGCATTGGCACGGTACCAGTTTTGCAGGCGAGTCGCGGTATCGGTCACCGGCTGCCTATGGCATGGAACGCGGCATGGCCAAAAAGCCCGATTCTGTTGCGCCCGAGCGCTCGCGCCGTCCGCGCGCCGTTGCCGAACTGGTTCCGGCGATCGGCGGATTGGCGTTCAAGCGCTTCGGATTTACCCAGAGCGCGCTGGTGGCGCGCTGGGAGGAGATTGTCGGCGCGCAATATGCCCGCCACAGTCGGCCCGAATCATTGAGCTTTCCGCGCGGCAAGAAGGACGGCGGCACGCTGAAGATCGCGGTGACCGGCGCGTTGGCGCCGATGCTCAAGCATGTCGAGCCGCAGGTCATCGAGCGGGTCAACCGGCTGCTCGGCTATGCTGCCGTTGCCAAGGTGATGTTGCGCCACGCCGACATGGAGCCACAGCGCCGCGCCGTGCCGCCGCCGGCACCCGTCGAACTGTCCGCCGAAACCCGTTCGACCCTGCGCGACATTGCCGACCCCGATTTGCGCGCCAGCCTTGAATCGCTGGCGCAGGCATTGTCCGCCAGCAAGGGGCCGCCGCTGGTACGCTGACCTGTTCATCGGCGCGACAGGCAGCTAGGGTAAGTCGGTGCCGATTTTCCAGGAGATTTCGTCGATGCTGCCGCGCCGTGCCACCCTGTTTCTGCTTGCCGGTGCGCTGGCGATGCCCGCCTTTGCGGCACCGCCGACCAAGCCGAATTGGGCCGCCACCGTTGTCACCACGCCCGAAGGCGGCATCCGCATCGGCAACCCGGCAGCGAAGGTGAAGATCGTCGAATTCGCTTCGTTCACCTGCCCGCATTGCAAGGATTTCCACGAAATCGGCGTCCCCGCGCTGAAGGCGCGCTACATCGCCAATGGCAGCGTTTCGATCGAGATGCGCAGCTTCATGCGCAACGGCCCGGATTTTTCGGCCTCGCTGCTTGTCGCCTGTCAGCCCGGCGCCAAGGGGCTGGCGATGGCCGATGCGCTGTTCGCCGAACAGGGCAAATGGACGCAAGGCTTTGGCGCGATCAGTGCCGCCGATGGCGATGCGATCGCCAGGCTGCCGCTCGACCAGCAACCGCTCGGCATGGCCAAGGCGTCCGGGCTCGACAAATGGGCGGTGGCCAAGGGGCTGCCGCTCGCCCGTGCCCAGGCCTGCCTGGCCGACAAGAACGCGCAGAACCGGCTCGTCGCGATCTACAAGGATGCGCTCGATACCTGGAAGCTGGAAGGCACGCCGACCTTCGTCATCAATGGCAAGACGGTGACAGGGGTTTATGACTGGGCCAATCTGGAGCCCAAGGTGCAGGCCGCGCTGCGCTAGAGGCTTGGCAGCGGCGCGGGCTTTGGCCTAGACCTTGGACAATGGCGGCCGTGCCGCAAAAGGGGTGATTGATGACGATTTCGCGTTCGACGATGCTGGGCCTGGCGCTGTCGCTGACCCTGACCGCTTGCGGTGACAAGGCCGCCGACCCGGCAGCACCCGCCGCCACCACGGCTGCCGCCCCGGCAACCCCGGCCGGGCAGACCGATTGGCTGAACATGACCGCCGCGACCCCCGAGGGTGGTTTCCGGCTCGGCAACCCCGATGCCAAGGTCAAGCTGGTCGAATTCGCCTCGCTGACCTGCCCGCATTGCAGCGAATTCCACGCCCAGGCCTTTGATACGATCAAGACCAAATATGTGGCTTCGGGCAATGTCAGCTATGAATTCCGTAACTTCGTGCTCAACGGCCCTGATTATGCGGCATCGATGCTGGCGCGCTGCCAGGGTGCTGAGCCGTTCTTTGGCTTGCTCGATAGTTTCTTCAAGGACCAGGCGACCTGGACCGAGCCGTTCAGCAAGCTGAGCGACGCCGACAGCGCCCGGCTTGCCGGCCTGCCCGAAGACAAGCAGATCGCCATTCTCGCCGAAGTCGGCAAGCTCGACGGCTATGTCCGCACCCGCGGCATGCCGCGCGCCAAGTTCGACCAGTGCCTTGCCGACAAGGCAGCGCTCGACAAGCTGCTCGAACTGCGCAAGCAGGCGACCGATACCTACAAGCTGACGGGCACCCCGGGCTTCATCATCAACAACGTCGTGCAATCCGACGTGTATGACTGGAAAACGCTCGAGCCCAAGCTGCAAGCCGCGCTCCAGTAGCCGGCGCCGCAGCGTGACGGGGGCCTGCTGACTTGGAATTTCGCAAACTCCGTCTTGCCGGCTTCAAATCGTTCGTCGAAGCAACGGAGCTGCGCATCGAGCCCGGGCTGACCGGGGTCGTCGGCCCCAATGGCTGCGGCAAGTCCAACCTGCTCGAGGCCCTCCGCTGGGTGATGGGCGAGGCCAGCCCCAAATCGATGCGGTCGGGCGGGATGGACGATGTCATCTTCGCCGGTACAGGCGCACGGCCGTCGCGCAGTTTCGCGCAGGTGACGCTGGCGCTGGCGGGCGCTGCCGGCGAGGAAATCGAGGTGTCGCGGCGCATCGAGCGCGGCGCCGGGTCGGACTATCGCGTCAATGGCCGCGATACCCGGCAACAGGATGTGCGGCTGTTGTTCGCCGACAGCGCCACCGGCGCGCATTCGCCGGCGATCGTCGGGCAGGGGCGGATCAGCGCGATCATTGCCGCCAAGCCTGCCGAGCGCCGCATGCTGCTGGAAGAAGCCGCCGGCATCGCCGGGCTGCACGTGCGCCGGCGCGAGGCCGAGATCCGGCTGCGCGCCGCCGAGGCCAATGTCGCGCGACTGGATGATGTCGTGCGCGGGCTGGAGGCGCAGGCCAATTCGCTGCGTCGCCAGGCCAAGGCCGCCGAACGTTATCGCGCGCTGTCGGACCGGCTGAAGATCGCCGAGGCCGCGCTGCTGTTCGCGCGCTGGCGGGCGGCACAGGTGGCGGCGGCGGCGGCACAGGTGGCGGCGCGCGATGCCGACGGCAAGACCGGCGACCTGACCCGCATCGCCGCCGCGCTCGCCACCGAGGCGGCCGATGCCAGCGCCGGGTTGCCCGAACTGCGCATGGCGGAAGCGGAAGCGGCGGCGGCGGTGCAGGCGCTGCGCCAGTCGCGCGCGCTGCTCGATGCCGAAGCGGCGGGGGCGGCGCGGCGGCAGGGCGAATTGCAGGCGCTGCTCGCCACGGTGGCGCGCGACGCGGCGCGCGAGGCCAGCCTTGCCGATGATGCCGCCATTGCCGATGCGCGGCTCGATGGTGAAGCACTGGCCTTGACCGGCCAGCTTGCGGCGGCCGAAGCGAGCGTGCCCGAAGCGGCCGCAGCGGCGGCGGCGGCGGTGCAAGCGGCGGCAGCGGCGGAAACCCGGCTCGGCGCGGCACTCGATGGCCATGCGGCGGTGGCGGCGCAGGCGCGCAGCGCGCAAGCCGCGGTCGAGGCAGCCGCCGCGCGGCTGGCCCGCGCCGAGGCAGAAGGCCGTGACCTGGCGGCGCGGTTGGCGCGGTTGGCGCCGGCCCCCGATACCGATGGGCTGGCAGCGGCGGTGGACAGCGCCGTGGCAGCACTGACAGCAACCGAGGAGGCACTGGTGACGGCGGAAGCCGCGCGCCCGGCCGCCGAAGCGGCACGTGCGGAAGCCGCCGCCGGCCATGCCGCCGCCCGGGCCACGCTCGCCAGCCTGTCCGCCGAAGCCGATGCACTGGCGCGGCGCCTGGCGGCCGACCAGGGCAAGGGGCCACGCATTGCCGATCGGGTCGAAACCCAGGCCGGCTACGAAGCGGCGCTGGCGGCGGCGCTCGGCGATGATCTCGATGCCGGGCCGGCCGACAGCGACGGCGCGCGGCGCTGGGCGGGGGCGGTGGCGGGGGCGGGGGCGGGCGACGATCCGGCGCTGCCTGCTGGCGCCGAAGCGCTCGCGACACGGGTCAGCGTGCCGCCCGAGCTGGCGCGGCGGTTGGCGCAGATCGGCGTTGTCGATGCTGCCACGGCCCCGGCGCTGGCGGCGCTGCTGCGGCCCGGGCAACGGTTGGTGACGCTGGCGGGCGCGTTGTGGCGCTGGGACGGCTTCGTCGATGCCGGTGGCCGCACCGATGCCGCAGCCGCCCGGTTGCGCGCGCGTCGCCGCGCCGCCGAAGTCGCCCGCGAACGTGAAGCCGCCGACGCCACTGTTGCCGCCGCGGCTGCATCGCTCGCCACCGCCGTGGCCGAAGCCGGGCGCGCGCATGATGGCGAACGCGCCGCGCGTGCCGCGCGCGATGCCGCCGCACGCGGACTGGCCGAGGCGCGGGCGCGCCTCGCCGCCGCCGAAACAGCCGCCAGCCGCCGTGCCGGGGAGGAGGCGAGCCTGCAATCGGCGACCACGCGTGCTGTTACCGAACGGGAGCGGCTTGGTTCCGAGCTTGCCGCCGCGCGCGCTGCGGTGCCGGCAAATGACGCGCTCGCCGGGCTGGCGGCCGAGCTTGCCGCCGCGCGGGGCGCCGCCGAAGCCGCGCGCGCCGCCGTCGCCAGCCGCCGCGCCGCCGCCGAGGCACTGGCGCGCGAAACCGACAGCGCCCGCCGCCGCCTCGCCGCCATCGCGCAGGAACGCAGCGGCTGGCAGGCCCGGCGCAGCGCCAGCGCCGGGCAACAGGCCGAACTCGCTCGCCGCGCCGAGGTGGCGCGCGCCGAACAGGCCGAAATCGCCAGCCGCAGCGCGGCGATCGCCGAGAGCATCGCCGGCATCGCCACGCGCGCCGCCGACGCCGACAGCACGCGCGCCGCCGCCGCCGATGCGCTGGCGCGCGCCGAAGCCGGCTTGCAGGTGCTTGCGGCCAAGGCGCGTGCCGCCGACGAAGCCGTGGCAGCGGCCCGCGAGGCCCGCGCCACCGCCCGCGCCGAAGCCGAGCACCAGGATGCAGCGCGACTGGAGGTCGAGCGCCTGTCGGGCGAGCGCTTCCAGTGCCCGCCGCCGGTGCTGCCCGGCCGCTTCGGCTTTGGCCATGATGCCGGCGACCCCGACAGGTTGGCCGAGACGCATGATGCACTTTTCGCCGAGCGCGAGCGATTGGGGCCGGTCAATCTGCGCGCCGATATCGAACTTGCCGAACTGGAAACGCAAGGCGCCACGATCATCGCCGAAAAGGCCGAGCTCGATACCGCCATCGCCCGGCTGCGCGGCTCGATCGGCGCGCTCAACCGCGAAGGCCGGGCGCGGCTGGCGGCGGCCTTTACTGCGGTCGATGGCCATTTCCGCCGGCTGTTCACCGATCTGTTCGGCGGCGGCGAGGCGCAACTGGCGCTGATCGAATCGGACGATCCCCTGGAAGCCGGGCTGGAGATCATGGCGCAGCCGCCGGGCAAGAAGCTGCAATCGCTCACCCTGTTGTCGGGCGGCGAGCAGGCGTTGACGGCAACGGCGCTGATTTTCGCGCTGTTCCTCGCCAACCCGGCGCCGATCTGCGTGCTCGATGAAGTCGATGCGCCGCTCGATGATGCCAATGTCGAACGCTTCTGCGATCTGCTCGACCGCATGGCCACCGATACCGCAACGCGCTTCCTCATCGTCACCCACAATGCCGTGACGATGAGCCGGATGCACCGGCTTTATGGCGTCACCATGGGCGAACCCGGCGTCTCGCAACTGGTCAGCGTCGATCTGCAGGCCGCCGAACGGCTGCTCGCCACGGTCTGATTGCGTCCGAAGCCGGTGTCGGGGCGTTAAGGCTCCACGACATCAGGAGACGGACAATGAAACGCAGCTTTCTGACACGCGCGATTCTCGTCGGCACCGTGGCGATCGGCCTTGCCGGTTGTGCACAGGGCTATGGCCGCATGGCATACAACAGCGATTACGACCGCTATTATGGCGATTCGAGCGGCTACAGCAGCGTGCCCTATGGCTATGCCGGGGCGAATTTTGGCTGGTCACAGGGCTATTATTATCCGGGCACCGGCGGCATGGTCTACAACCGCCGCGGCGTGCCCCGCGCCTGGACCGCCGGCCAGCGCCGCCATTGGGAACAGCGCAGCCGCACGCACCAGCAGCGCGGCAACCGCGGTCCGCGCTGAGGCGCAAGCGCAACCGTCACCGCCGCCTGCGCGGCGGTGACGGTCGTGCTGCAGAGGCTTCTTGCGCTTTACTTCACCCGCTTCGTCGTCGTGATGACGACCGGCGCGCTGATCATCTGGCCCTTCATGGCGCCGGTGCCTTCGGTGGCCGATACCGGCGCGGCAAGGACCTTGCGGACCACGTCCATGCCGTCCACCACCTTGCCGAACACCGCATAGCCCGGGTCCTTGTCGTTGGCGTCGAGCGTGTTGAGATTGCCGATGATGATGAAGAAATCGCCCGCTGCCGTGCCCACGGCGCCGCGCGCCATCGAAACGGCGCCATCGGTGTGGCTCAGCCCGGTCTTCGAAGTTGGTTCATGGGCGATGCCGGGCAGCACCTTGTCCGACCGGCCGCGCACGCCGCCCTGGACGAGGCCGACCGGCGCCGGCGCGGTGAAATTCAGCGCGCGGTAGAAGCTGATGCCGTCATAACGCTTCAGATCGACATATTTGAGGAAGTTGGCCGTCGTGACCGGCGCATGGACACGATCAAGCTCGATGGTAATCGCGCCCAGGCCCGTTTTCAGCACGACCTTGGGGCCAAGCGGCTTTGGCGGTTCGGGGGGCGCTGGCGGCGCTGCGGGCTCGACAACCGGTGTCGGGGTTGCGGCGGCGGCATCCGGCGGCGTTTGCGCGCTCGCCATCCCGGCGGTGACGAGGAGCAGGGCGAGAACTGGAACTTTGGTCATGGCAGCAGAATAGGCCGAATTGCGGCGGCGGCAACCATCGGCCTGGCGGGCAGGCGGCGCGGTGACGGACGGGAACCGCCCCGTCATCCGGACGTTGCTTTGACGGCAGGTTAGTTGCCGGAGTTTCGCTTATGCATGTCCTAGTCGTCCTCACGTCCCATGACCGCCTTGGCGATACGGGAAAGCCGACCGGATTCTGGCTGGAGGAGCTGGCTGCACCCTATTACGTCTTCAAGGATGCCGGCATCGCGATGACATTGGCATCGCCCAATGGTGGCAAGCCGCCGCTCGATCCGAAGAGTTCGGAACCCGCGGCCCAATCCGATGCGACCCGGCGATTCGAAGCCGATGCCGAAGCGATGGCATTGCTGGCAGACACATATCCGCTGGCGCAGATGAAGGCGGCGGACTTTGATGCCGCATTCTACCCGGGCGGGCACGGGCCCCTGTGGGATCTGGCCGATGATCGCGCTTCGATCGCCCTGATCGAAGCACTGGTTCGCGCCGGAAAGCCCGTTGCGGCCGTATGCCATGCGCCGGCGATTTTCCGCCGGACGCTGCGGCTGAATGGCCTTCCCCTCATCGAAGGCAAGGCCGTGACGGGTTTCAGCAACAGCGAGGAAAAAGCCTCGGGCCTGACCGCGATCGTGCCGTTTCTTGTTGAAGACATGCTGAAGGCCAAGGGTGGCCTATACACCAGCACAGCCGATTGGGGGGTGCATGTCGTGACGGACGGGATGCTGATTACCGGGCAGAACCCGGCGTCATCTGGTCCGGCGGCACAGGCGCTGGTCGCCCGGTTGAAGCCGCGTTGACCGATCGCTGACCGCCATCCTTGCCGCCGGCCCGGCCATGCCGGCGGCAACCCCATACCCTGTGTGCGCTGCACAAGAGTTGACAGCCCCGGCCCCCATGGATAGAGCGCGCCCAAGCTTTGACGGCTTTGCTGTCAGGGGCCATTGGCCATTTGCGATACCTTCGTGATGGCCGGTTTTCATTACAGGGGTTCCCCTTACCTTGGTGACCAACCGGAACGATGACGATGCGCTTGCGCGCCGCATCGCTGCGGCACGCGAAGCCGAAGCGTCGAAGAAGGACGCGTCGAAGCGCGAGGAAAGCCAGGGCTGGTCGGTCGCCGTCGAATTCGTCGGCGCGATGCTGGTCGGGGGCGGGCTGGGCTGGTTCATTGACCGCTCTGCCGGCACGGGCCCCTGGGTGATGATTGTGATGCTGTTGCTGGGGTTTGTAACGGGCTTGCGCTCGGTGCTGCGCCAGCAGAAAAAGTTCGACGGGAAATAGATCAGTCATGGCCAATCCGATGGAGCAGTTCGCGATCGAGCCGATCGTCCCCCTGGACGTCGCCGGTACCGACCTGTCCTTCACCAATTCGTCGTTGTGGATGCTGATCGCGATGCTCGTCGTGGCGGCCTTCCTCTACATCGGCACCGCCAAGCCGCAGCTGGTGCCGGGCCGTGCCCAGGCCGCTGTCGAATATCTGTATGATTTCATACGCGACATGCTCCGCGAAAATGTCGGCAAGGAAGGCCTGAAATACGCCCCGCTGATCTTCTCGGTGTTCATCTTCGTGCTGGCCTGCAACCTGCTCGGTCTCATCCCCTTCATCGGTGCCTTCACGCCGACCAGCCATATCGCCGTCACCTTCGGTCTCGCGACGATCGTTTTCGTCCTCGTGCTGATCGTCGGCTTCGCCAAGCATGGCCTACATTTCTTCTCGCTGTTCCTGCCCGAAGGCACGCCGGTGTTCGTGCTGCCGCTGGTCGCCGCCATCGAATTCCTGTCGTTCCTGTCGCGGCCCTTCACCCTTGCCATCCGGTTGTTCGCCAACATGACCGCCGGCCACGTGCTGCTGAAGGTTTTCGGCGGCTTCGTCGTCGCGCTCGGCTCGTTCGAAGCGCTGCCCTATGTGCTCGGCATTATTCCGCTGACGGTAAATGTCGCGCTGACGGCGCTCGAACTGCTGATCGCCGTGGTGCAGGCCTATGTGTTCGCGCTGCTCGCTTCGATCTATCTCAACGATGCCGTGAACCTCCACTAGGGTTCGCCGTTCACCAATCACCCCATCAACCAACTCTAACTGATTAACTCAAAAGGACTTACAATGGATATCGCTGCTGCCAAGCTCATCGGTGCCGGTCTTGCTGCCATGGGTGCCGGCTTCGCCGCCATCGGCGTCGGCCTGATCTTCGGCATGTTCCTGTCGGGCGCGCTGCGCAACCCGGCCGCTGCCGACAAGCTCGGCGCCCGCCTGATCTTCGGCTTCGCCGTGACCGAAGCACTCGGCCTGATCGCCGCCGTCGTCGCGCTCGCGCTCGCCTTCGGCTGATTCCGACGGTTCGGGCCTGCCCGGGGTTTTCCGGGCAGGCCGCAATGCAATGACAGGTTGATCCGTGCCGCAATTTGATCCCGCCAATTTCATCTCCCAGCTGGTGTGGCTCGCCGCGATTTTCGCGGTGCTCTACTTCGCCATCGTGCGTCCCACTCTGCCCAAGGTCGGCAAGGTGATCGACGAGCGCGAAAGCCGGGTGGCGGGCGATCTCGATGCGGCCGAATCGGCCAAGGGCGAAGCGGACGCCATTCGTGCCCGCTACGACGATGGTATGGCCGTGGCGCGTGAAGCGGCGCAGGCCGAAGTCGCCGCGTCGCAGGCCGAAGCTGCCCGGCGCAGCGAAGCCCGCATGGCCGAACTGGCCGGCGTGCTCGATGCCAAGGCGGCCGAAGCGGCAACCCGGCTGGCGGGGGCGCGTGCCGCTGCCCGCGCCGCGCTCGCTTCGACGACAACCGAATTGACCGGTGATGCCGTGACCCGGCTGACCGGGCTCGAACTTTCCGCTGCCGATATCGAAGCGGCGCTGGCGGCGCAGAACCAGGATCTCGCAGCGTGATCGATTCCATGCCCTCGCCGCTGCCGCGCACCGAAACGCCGGCGCTGTCGTCCGAATCCGTTGCGGCCGCCGAAGCGCGCGCCGGCACGACGGCGCCGGGCAGCGAGCACCATGAGGAGGCCTTGCTGCTCGGGCAGGGCGCCGAATTCTACGTCTATGTGTCGATGACGATCTTCTTCGTTCTCGCCATCGTGCTCGGCAAGCTGCCGCAGCGCATTGCGGCCGGGCTTGATGAACGGATCGCCGGGGTCAAGCGCCAGCTTGATGAAGCCCGCACGCTGCGCACCGAGGCCGAAGCGCTGCTCGCCGATGCCAATGCGCGCCGCGAAGCCGCCACGCTCGATGCCGAAGCGATCGTCGCCCGCGCTCGCAGCGAAGCCAGCGAACTCGTCGCCACCGCCGAAAAGAACGCGACCCTGACCATCGAGCGCCGCACCGCCGCCGCCGAAGCCAAGATCGCCGCCACGGAACGCGCCGCCGAAGCCGAACTGCGCGCCGATGTCGCGCGCCGCGTCACCGCCGCCGCTGCCGCACTGATCGCCGCAAATACCGACACTGCGCTGGCATCGAAACTGACCGACGACGCGATTGCCGGGCTCGAGCGCCGCCTGCACTGATCGGGTGCGCGCGGCTCATTCATTGCACCGCAAGCCGGTGCATGATATTGGCCGCGCCATCATGACGCTGGATCTTCCGATGAGCCGACGAGGCTGACCCCCGCGCCACCGCCCAGGTGGCCCGGTGTCCCTCGTCCTGCCATTGGAAAGACTCCCCCCGGATTGATCGATATCACTTCTGCCACGGCTGCTGACCAGCCGGCCATCGAAACCCTGCTTGATGCCGGCTTCGGCCCGGCGCGGCACAATCGCACCGCCTATCGGTTGCGCGACGGCGCGGTGCCGCTCGCCGGCCTGTCGTGCATGGCGCGCGATGGCGACGCCATTATCGGCTCGTTGCAATGCTGGGACATCACGCTGCGCAGCGTCGCCGGAATGCGCACCCCGCTCGTCCTGCTCGGCCCGGTCGTGGTGGCCGCGGATCGGCGCGGAGCCGGCATTGCTTCGCGGTTGATGCAGCATGCGCTTGCCGCCGCCGATGCCGTCGGCGCCCCGCCGATCCTGTTGATCGGCGACGAACCCTTTTATGGCCGCTTCGGTTTTTCGGCAGATGCGACGGCGGGCTGGGTCATGCCCGGCCCGGTCGATCGCGCCCGGCTGCTGCTGCGCGGCGATGCCACGGCGCTGCCGGGCACCGCCTGGGTCGAAGGCAAGGACGGGCTTCGACGCGCGGCTTGACGGTTGCTGCGACGCCCCCGCTGCTTGCCCCGAGCGCCATCCGCGCTAAGACACCGGCATGACTCAACCCACACGCGATTCGGCCGGGCGTTCGCTCGGTGAGCTGGCAGCGCTGCTGAGCCAGGGCAAGTTGCCGCCGGTGCACCTGTGGAACCCGGCGCATTGCGGTGATTCGCTGATGCGCATCGCCGCCGATGGCACCTGGTTCCACGAAGGTTCGCCGATCGGCCGCAAGGAACTGGTCAGACTGTTCTCGACAATCCTGCGCCGCGAGCCCGATGGCGGCTTCGTGCTCGTCACGCCCGGCGAAAAGCTCGACATTCAGGTCGATGATGCGCCGTTCGTCGCGGTGGAAGCGACCAGCGAGGGCGAAGGGCGCGATCGTCGCATCATCTTTCGCACCAATACCGATGATCTGGTGGCGGCGGGGCCGGACAATATCCTGCGCATCGACACCGCGCCCGATGGCACGCCGCGGCCCTATGTCCACGTCCGCGCCGGGCTGGAGGCGCTGGTCAACCGGCCGGTCTTCTACCAGCTCGCCGACCTGGCGCTGGCGGAGGCCGCGACGCCGCCCGGGCTGTGGAGCAATGGCGCCTTCTTTCCGTTCATGCCCGCCTGATGCCGATCGATCGCCTGCGCGCCGCGCTGCTGGCCGACGGCTCGCCCGGCTTTCGCGGTGACTGGGATGTCACCGCCGACACCGGTTTCGATCGTGCCGCGTCGCTCACCCCTGCCGCTGTGCTGATCGCCATCACCGATGAAGCCGAACCGCAACTGCTGCTGACCCGGCGCAACGCCAACATGGCCAAGCACCCGGGGCAGATCGCCTTTCCCGGCGGGCGGGTCGACCCCGAGGACGCGAGCCATGTCGCCGCGGCGCTGCGCGAGGCCGAGGAGGAGGTCGCGCTCGCCCGCCGCCATGTCGAAGTGCTCGGCACGCTGGGGCCGTATGAAACCGGCACCGGCTATGCCATCACCCCGGTGGTCGGCATCGTGCCGCCGGGACTGGTGCTGCGCCGCGCCGAAGCCGAGGTGGCCGAGGTTTTCCATGTGCCCTTCGCCCATGTCATCGATCCGGCCAACCACGAGTTGCACAGCGGCGAATGGCAGGGCCGCAAGCGCAATTTCTTCATTATCCGCCATGGCGCGCACGAGATCTGGGGGGCGACCGCGGGGATGATCGTCAACCTGTCGCGGCGGCTGTGATGCTGCCGGTTCCCGCCTGGGCGCTGCTACCCGAGGGCCAGGCGTTGCTCGCGGCGCTCGATGCGCCGGCGGGGCACACCAGGCTTGTCGGCGGCGCGGTGCGCGACGCGCTGATCGGCGTGGCGGGCGCCGATATCGATCTCGCGACGCGCCTGGCGCCGCAAGAGGTGATGGCGCGGGTCAGGGCGGCGGGCCTGAAAGCCGTGCCGACCGGGTTGGCGCATGGCACGGTGACGGCGGTGGGCAAGACGCTGACCGCCGAAGTGACGACGCTGCGCCGCGATGTCGCGACCGACGGCCGCCACGCCGAAGTGGCGTTTACCGATGATTGGCAGGCGGATGCCAGCCGGCGCGATTTCACCATCAATGCGCTCTATGCGGCGCTGCCGGGGGGCGAAATCAGCGACTTCTTCGGCGGGCTGGCGGATTTGCAGGCGCGGCGGGTGCGTTTCATCGGGGCGCCGTTGCAGCGGATTGCCGAGGACCATCTGCGTATCCTGCGCTTCTTCCGGTTTTCGGCGCGCTTTGCCGCGGTAATCGATGCCGACGGGCTGGCGGCGTGCGCGGCGCGGGCCAACGACCTGATGGCGCTGTCACGCGAGCGGATCGCGCTGGAATTGCGCGGGATATTGTCGCTGCCCGATCCGCTGGCGATCATGGCGCTGATGCTCGATCACGGCATCTGGCGGCCGGTGCTGCCCGAATTCGGGCGCGATCGCTTGCCGGTGCTGGCACGGACGATCGCAGCCGAGGCGGCATCCGGTCTGCCGCGTGACTGGCGGCGCCGGCTTGCGGCGCTGCTGACGGCCGATACCGCCGATGCCGTTACCGGGCGGCTGCGGCTGTCGAATGCCGATCGGTCGCGGGTGGCGCTGGCGGTGGTGCCGCATGATGGCGCGGCGCTGCTGCCGATGGCGTGGGCGATCGGCGCCGAAGCGGTGATCGACCGGCTGCTGATTGCCGGGCAGGGCGGGCCGGAGGCGGCAAGATTGGCGGCATGGCAACGGCCGAAGCTGCCGGCGTCGGGGCGCGACCTGATTGCGCGCGGAGTCGTGCCGGGTCCAGAGGTAGCGCGGTGTCTGGGGGCGTTCGAGCGGGCCTGGGTGGCGGCGGGGTTTCCCGGGGATACCGCGCAGGTGGCGGCGCTGCTCGATGCCGCGGCGGGCTAAAGCCTGTCCTACACGAACCATATTGGTTATGGAGCGGTCAGGATTCGCTCTTTGACATTGTGATGGAATATTCCTCTCCCTCGAGGGGAGAGACGACTCGGCCACGAGGCCGAGCGGGTGAGGGTGGTTCTTGTGTAGCCATATGCGGACCACCCTCACCCGCCGCGCTGGCGCGCGAGTCGCCTCTCCCCTCGAGGGAGAGGGGATTAAAACCCCCGCAACCGTGTCAACTTCACCCGCCCGCCGGCCGCCCCCGCCGCGGCGCGGGCGTCACCGCGACCTTCACCCCGCGCCGCGCCAGCGCCTCGCGCAGCAACACCTCGATTTCGGCGTTGATGCTGCGCAAATCGGTGACGGCGGCGCGTTCGATGGCGTCGTGGAGCGCCGGGTCTAGCCGCAGCGCGAAGGGCTTGCGCGCCGTCACCTCACTGATAGAGCGAACCGGTGTTGAGCACGGGCTGGGTATCGCGCTCACCGCACAGCACGACCATCAGGTTGGAAACCATCGCCGCCTTGCGCTCGTCGTCGAGCTCGACGACCTGTTTTTCACTCAGCATCGCCAGCGCCATCTCGACCATGCCGACCGCGCCGGCGACGAGTGTTTCGCGCGCCGCGACCACGGCGGCCGCCTGTTGCCGGCGCAGCATGGCGCCGGCGATTTCGGGCGCATAGGCGAGGTGGGTGAAGCCGCATTCGTCGACGGTGATCCCCGCGACCGACAGGCGCGCCATCAGTTCGGCGCGCAATTCGCCGCTGATGCGTTCATGGTCGCCGCGCAGCGTGACTTCCTTGTGCTCGAAATCGTCATAGGGATAGCGCGCGCCGATGGTGCGGACGGCGACCTCGATCTGCGCCGAGACAAAGCCCATGTAATCATCGACATCGAACAGCGCCTGCGCCGAATCGGTGACGCGCCAAACGACTTGCGCGGCGATCTCGATCGGGTTGCCGCGCTGGTCGTTGACCTTGATGGTCTGCGAAATCAGATTGTGGGCGCGCAGCGAGATCTTCTTCTTGCCCATCCACGGCCAGGTCCAGCGTAGTCCGGTGGCGCGATCGGTGCCGCGATAATCACCGAACAGGGTGACGGCTGCGCCTTCGTTGGGCGACAGCATGTAAAACCCGCTGATGATGAAGAGAAAAGCGACGGCGCCGACGATGCCGAGCAGCACCAGCAAGCCATTGCCGCCCGCCGCTCCCGCCAGCACGGCGAGCGGCGATGCCACCAGCAAGACCAGGATGACGAACAGCATCAGATAGCCATTGGCGCCGGCGCCAACGACCTCGCGGCTGCTCTGATGGGGTGTGGAAGGAGTCGTCAAAGGCTGGGTCATGCGAATCGTCCCTGTTAAAGATGATATCATGTTAATATCAAATTTCAGGACGTCCGCAAGAGGGGGTCAGTCGCCGCCGTCCCCGCCGCCGCCGGGGGTGAAATCGTCGCCGTGGCCGGAAAGGTCATTGGCTGATGTCGGACCGTCGATTGGCAGGATCACGACGCCATCGTCGCGGCGCCGGTCGGTATCGGCGTCTCGGCGCTTATCGGGCGCCGCGCGCCGCCAGCGGCCGACGAGGATAAGAAGCGCCGCCGCGAGCAACAGGATCGCGACGACCGCCACGGCGTCAGCCCTTCTCGCCGGGCAGGCGCGGGCGGCGCAGCTTCTTCTTTTCCTTGTAGTAACGCGGCTTGCCGCGCCAGACATTGGCGGGGTCCTTGATGATCATCCGGATGACCCAAGCGAACATGATGACGTTGAGGGCAAGGATGGGGAGCAGCGTTGACATGCAGCCAATCTAGCGCGTCACCCCCGCCTTGGCGAGACGGATCAGCCGAACCTGTTGTCGCGGGGGAAGCCGGTGGGCGGCAGCCGCCCGGCGCTGCCGCGCGCGCCCTTCCAGAACGACAGGTCGCTTTCGGTGCGGGTGCGCGCGCTGGTGCCGCCCATCGCCCAGCTCAGCCCTTCGGCCATCACGAAGCCACGCGCATCCGACAGGCCGCCATCCTTGTATTTCTGCAAGGCGACACCCTGGCCGCGCGCCATCACCGGCAGCTCGTCGAGCCCGAAGACGAGCAATTTGCGGTTCTCGCCGATGACCGCGATCATGTCCTCGGTCGGGGCGAGCACCCGCACGATGGTGAGTTTGGCCTTGTCCTTGGGGTTGAGGACCTGGCGGCCCTTGCGGGTTTCGGCAAGGATATCGGCGCTTTCGACAAGGAAGCCGCGGCCGTCACTGGCGGCGACCAGCAGCCTGGTCTCGGCACGCCAGACCATCATCAGGACGATCTCGACCCCTTCGCCAAGGTCGATCATCAACCGCAGCGGCTCGCCAAAGCCGCGGCCACCGGGCAGCTTGTCGGCGCCCAATGTGTAGAAACGGCCATCGGAGGCGGCGACGATGATCTTGTCGGTGGTATGGGCATGGAAGGCAAAGCCCGGGCCATCGCCTTCCTTGAACTTGACCGCGTCACCGGCCGCCAGATCGGCATGGCCCTTCAGCGCGCGCACCCAGCCCTTGGCGCTGGTGATGATGGTAAGGGGTTCCTTGTCCATCATGTCTTCGATGCTGAGCAGCTTGACGTTCGGTGCCGTGGTGATCGTTGTGCGACGCCGGCCGAGCAGGGTATCGGGGCCATAAAGCTGGCGCAGCGCGGCGAGATCACGCGCCAGCCGCTCGGTCTGCTGCGCCGGGGAAGCGATGAGCGCGCGCAGGCCCTTGGCTTCCTCGGTCAGTGCCTTGTTCTCGCGGGTTATTTCCATTTCCTCGAGCTTGCGCAAAGATCGCAGCCGCATGTTGAGGATAGCTTCGGCCTGGGTGGCGGTCAGCTCGAAGGCGGCGATCAGGCTGGCCTTGGCATCGTCTTCCTCGCGGATGATGCGGATGACTTCATCGAGGTTGAGATAGGCGATGAGCAGCCCGCCGAGGATGTCGAGCCGCGCATCGATCTTGTCGAGCCGGTATTGCGAGCGGGCGATCAGCACTTCGCGCTGGTGGACCAGCCATTTGGCGATGACCTGCTTCAATGACAGCACGCCGGGCCGGCCATGATCGAGGACGTTCATGTTGAGCGAGGCGCGGACTTCGAGATCGGTCAGCTTGAACAGGCTTTCCATCAGCACATCGGGGTCGATATTGCGCGACCGCGGCTCGATGATGATGCGGATCTGCGCATCGGATTCATCGTCGATATCGCCGAGGATCGGCAGCTTTTTCTCGGTGACCAGTTCGGCAAGCGCTTCGATCAGCTTGCCCTTGACGACCTGGTAGGGGATTTCCTCGATGATGATCCGCCAGGTGCCTTGCCCCAGGTCTTCCTTGCGCCAGCGCGCGCGGAGCCGGAAGCTGCCGCGCCCGGTGGCATAGCTTTCGGCGATGCTCGCGGCAGGCTCGACGCAGACGCCGCCAGTCGGGAAATCGGGGCCCTTGACCCATTGCATCAGTGCCGCTTCGGGCAGATCGGGGTCGGCAAGCAGCGCCATCGCGGCATCGAGGATTTCGGCGGCATTGTGCGGCGGAATGCTCGTCGCCATGCCGACGGCGATGCCCGAGGAACCGTTGGCGAGCAGATTGGGGAACAGGCCGGGGAAAACCTCGGGCTCTTCCTCCTCGCCGTTGTAGGTGGTGCGAAAGGCGACGCTGGCTTCGTCGAGCCCGTCCATCAGTTCGGCAGCGGCAGCGGTCAGCCGGGCTTCAGTGTAGCGCATGGCGGCGGCATTATCGCCGTCGATATTGCCGAAATTGCCCTGGCCATCGACGAG
>JBILPK010000005.1:0-58096 GCA_044373875.1 Polymorphobacter sp. | reverse complement strand
GCCCGATTATCTGAAAGCCCGCGGCAAGCTGATCAGCGCCACCGCCACCATGGCGCGCGCCGAACCGGGCATGCCGAAGGGCGCCCAGCCGCGCACCCCGGCGCCGGGCGGCGAAGTGCCGTCGACCACCCATTTCGCCGCGGTCGATGCCGCCGGCAATGTCGCGTCGCTCACCTCCACCGTCGAAGGCAGCTTCGGCAGCTCACTCGTCGCCGGCGGCATGGTGCTCAACAACGAACTCACCGATTTCAGCTTCGAACCGACCGCCGGTGGCGCGCCGGTCGCCAACCGTGTTGAAGGCGGCAAGCGGCCGCGATCGTCGATGTCGCCGAGCATCGTCTATGACCGCAAGGGCCGCGCCGTGCTGGCCATCGGCGCGGCGGGCGGCATGACCATCCCGGCGCAGGTCGCCAAGGCGATCATCGGCGTGCTCGATTTCAAGCTGCCCGTCGCCGATGCCATTGCGCTGCCGACCATCTATGTCAGCGATGATCTCGTCATCGTCGAAAAGAGCGCGCAGGGCGAAAAGCTGGTGGCGATGCAGCCGGCGCTCGAAAAGCTTGGCCATCGCGTCGTCGCGGCACCGCTGCCGTTGAAGGCGAACGGGCTCGAACGCATTGCCGGGGGCTGGCGCGGCGGCGCCGATCCGCGCAGTGAGGGCAATTCGGCGGGCTATTGAGGATAAGAAATGAGCCTTGCGCCCCTTCCCGCCATGCGCCGCGCCGAGATGGCGGCGCGCGTCGATGCCTGGCCCAATCTGGTCACCATGTTCCTCGACCGCGCCGACGAGCATGGCGAACGCCCGCTGCTGTCACGCAAGGCCGATGGCCGCTGGCAGGCGCAAAGCTGGGCGCAGTGCCGTGACCTGGTCGCCAGCCTGTCGGCGGCGTTGATCGCGCTTGGCATCAAGCCGGGGGACCGGGTCGTGCTGGTCAGCGAAAATCGTCCCGAATGGTGCCTGGCCGACCTTGCCATCATGGCCGCCGGCGCAATTACCGTGCCGGCCTACACCACCAACACCACCGCCGATCACAGTCATATCCTCGGCAATTCGGGCGCCCGCGCGGTCATCGTTTCCAATTCGAAACTCGCCGCCGCGCTGCTGCCGGCGGTCGCCGACAGCGACAATTGCCGCATCGTCATCGGCATCGACCATCTCAAGGATGCCCAGCGCGGCACGCTTGCCATCCACCAATGGGATGCCCTGCTCGAATCGCGCGCGCAGGATATGCTCGCCGATCGCGTCGCGGTGCGCGCCCGCGCCACGATGGAGCGGCACAATATCGCCTGCATCATCTACACCAGCGGCACCGGCGGCGCCCCGCGCGGCGTGCGCCAGCACCATGGCGCCATCATGCGCAACATCGCCGGCGCCATCGCCATCATCGAACAGGATTTCGTGCCCGGCGAACCGGTGGGGGAGTTGTTCCTCAGCTTCCTGCCGCTCAGCCATGCCTATGAACACACCGCCGGCCAGTACATGCCGATCGGCATGGGCGGGCAGATCGCCTATTGCGAGGGCCTCGAAAAGCTTGCCGCCAATATCGAGGAAGTGCGCCCGACCTTCATGGTCGTCGTGCCGCGATTGTTCGAGGTGCTGCGCATGCGCATCGCCAAGCAGATCGAGAAACAGGGCGGGGTGGCCGTCACCCTGCTCAACCAGGCGCTGCGGCTGGCACGCAAGCAGGCGCGCGGCGAAAGCCTCAACCTTGCCGAACGCGCCCTCGATGCCGTGCTCGAACGCACCATCCGCAAATCGATCCGTGCCAAGTTCGGTGGCCGGCTGAAGGGCATGGTGGCGGGCGGCGCGCCCTTGAACCCCGAAGTCGGCATCTTCTTTGCCGCCATCGGCATCGCCATCTTGCAAGGCTATGGCCAGACCGAGGCCGGCCCGGTGATCAGCTGCAACCGCCCGCGCGCCCGGCTGAAAATGCACACCGTCGGCCCGCCGCTCGATGGCGTCGAGGTCAGGATCGCCAGCGACGGCGAGATCCTGGTGCGCGGTGAACTGGTGATGGACGGTTACTGGGCCAATGACGTCGAAAGCCATCGCGTGCTCCAGGATGGCTGGCTCTATACCGGCGACATCGGCCATCTCGACAAGGATGGCCACCTTGTCATCACCGATCGCAAGAAGGACATCATCATCAACGACAAGGGGGACAATGTCGCCCCGCAACGCGTCGAAGGCATGCTGACCCTGCAGGACGAGATCGCCCAGGCGATGGTCTATGGCGACAAGCGGCCCTATCTCGTCGGCGTCGTTGTTCCCGAAGCCGAATGGGCGCTGGCCTGGGCGCGCGATAAGGGCATGCCTGCCGACCTCCACAAGCTGGCGAAGGAGCCCGAGTTCCAGCGCGCCATGATGGCAGCGGTCGATCGCGTCAACAGCCGGCTGTCGGTCGTCGAAAAGGTCCGCCGCGTCATCATCGCCGACGAAGCCTTCACCACCGAAAACCAGCAAATGACCCCCAGCCTGAAGATCCGCCGCCATGTCCTGAAACAGGTCTATGGCGACCGGCTGAACAAGCTTTACGCGGGCTGATCCGGCGGGCTGCCTGCCGCCAGCCGCGCACCCGAAATGAAGGATGTCGCCATGTCGAAGGGTGTCGTGCTGGTTTCAGGCGCGTCGGGTTATATCGCCGGCTTCGCCATCAAGCAGCTGCGCGCCGAAGGTTGGACAGTGCGCGGCACCATCCGCAACTTGCAACGCGCCGATGAAGTGCGCACGACGCTCGGCGCCCCCGACCTGCAGCTTTTTGCTGCCGATCTGACCAGCGATGCCGGCTGGGCCGAGGCGGCAACGGGGGCCGACCTGATGCTCCACATCGCTTCGCCGATTCCGGCAGCGGAACCGAAGAACCCCGACGATCTGATCATCCCGGCGCGCGATGGCGCACTCAGGGCGCTGAAGGCGGCGCGCGACGCCGGGATCAAACGCGTTGTCATGACCAGCTCGACCGCGGCCATCTGTTACGGCGATGCCCGCGGCAACGACAAGATCTTCACCGAAGCCGATTGGTCGAACACCGACAGCCCCGACAGCTATGCCTATATCAAGTCCAAGACCATTGCCGAGCGCGCGGCGCGCGACTTCATCGCCCGCGAAGGCGGCGCGCTCGAATTCGCCACGATCAACCCCAGCGCCGTGCTCGGCCCGGTGCTCGGCAGCGATTTCTCGACCTCGCTCGAGGTGGTGAAGAAATTGCTTGGCGGCGAACTGCCCGGCCTGCCGCGGCTCGGCTTTCCGCTGGTCGATGTGCGCGATCTCGCCGATCTGCACATCCGCGCGCTGACCGCGCCGAACATGCATGGCGAACGCTTTCTCGGCTCGGGCGAGTTCCTGTGGATGGCCGATATCGCCGAAATCCTGAAGTTCCGCCTGGGCGCGCGGGCGAAAAAGGTGCCGACGCGCGGCCTGCCCGATTTCCTGCTGAAAGTCGCGGCGCTGTTCGACCCGACAGTGAAGATGGTCATCCCCGAGCTCGGCCGCACCCGGCGCTGCGATGCCGGCCATGCCAAGGCAGTGCTCGGTTGGCAGACGCGCGCCGCCGCCGAATCGATTGTCGATTGTGCGACCAGCCTGCTCGATGCCCGGTTGGTAAAGGGCCAATAGCGCGCGCAAGTGTAACGCCTGCCTGCTTGACTCGGAGCGAGAGTCGGCCTCAATTAGAACAAATAGTGAACATGACGAGTCGCTCCGCCTCTCTGCCGGCCCTTGCGGGCCTGGCCCCGCCGCCGGTTCCGGCGGCCGGCGCGCGCCTGACGCTCGGGCTCGATGCTGTCGATGCGCGGCTCGGCGGCGGCTTCGAGATCGCGGCGCTCCACGAACTTTATGCGCAAGCGGAAGGCGATGCAGCAAGCGTCGCTGCCTTTGCATTGCTGCTGGCGCTGCGTTGCGGCCGCCCCGGCCCGGTGCTGTGGCTCCGCGAGGATCGCGCCGCGCGGCATGACCGGCCCTATGGCCTGGGGCTGGCCGATCTGGGGCTCGATCCGGCGCGGCTTGTGCTGGTCCAGGCCCCCGATACGCTGGCGCTGCTGCGCGCCGGCGCCGAAGCGGTCGGCTGTGCGGCACTGGCGGCAGTACTGCTCGAACCCTTTGGTAAGGCTGCGGCTTTCGACCTGACCGCTTCGCGCCGGCTGATGCTGGCGTCGGCGCGTTCGGGGGTGCTTACACTTGCCCTGCGCAGCGGTGATCCGGTGCCGAGCGCGGCGCAATCGCGCTGGCACATCGCAGCCGCCGCATCCCCGACGCCGGGTGCCAATGCGCCGACTTCGATGTCTGGCGCCTCCGCGCCGGGCGCCCCGGTTTTTGCCGTCACCCTGTTGCGGCATCGCAGCGGGATCGGTGGTTTTGCAACCCGATTGGAGTGGGACCGTGACAGCGCAAGCTTTACCGCGCCGCGTTCTGGCCCTGCACCTGCCGCAGTTCCCCTGCGAGCGGCTGCGGCGGCAGGACGCCAGCGGCACGCCGCCTGACGCGCCGCTGGCGCTGACGGAGAAGCACAAGGGCGCGGTCATTCTGGCGGCGGTCGATGTGCTTGCGCTGGCCGCCGGGCTGGCGCCGGGCATGCGGCTCGCCGATGCCCGGGCGCGGGTGCCCGAACTGCGGGCCGAGCCGCATGATCCGGCCGCCGATGCAGCGCTGCTCGAATGGCTCGCCGATGGCTGCGATCGCTATACGCCGATGGTGATGGCGGTGCCGCCGCACGGGCTGGTGCTCGATATCAGCGGCTGCGCGCATCTGATGGGCGGCGAAGCGGCGCTGGTCGATGACATCATCGGCCGGCTCGCGCGGCTGGGGCTGACCGCCTGGCCGGCGCTGGCCGCTACCCCCGATGCCGCGCTGGCGCTGGCGCAGCACCAAGCCGATTGCATCGATGACCTGCCGATCGCTGCGCTGGCGCTGCCCGAGGCGAGCGAACTGGCGCTGCGCCGCGCCGGGCTGCTGACCATCGGCCGGGTGGCGCGCCAGCACATGCCGGCGCTGGCGGCGCGCTTCGGCGAGGCGCTGCCGCATTTGCTTGCGCGGCTGTCGGGGGCCATCGCCGTGCCCGTCACGCCGCGCCGCCCGCCGGCGCCGGTGGAGGTCGAACGCCGCTTTGCCGCGCCGCTCACCCAGGTCGAGGCGGCCCTCGCCGCCATCGAGGCGCTGGTGGTGCGTGCCGGCCTCATCCTTACCGAACGCGCCGAAGGCGGGCGCAGCTTTGCCGTGGCGCTGTTCCGCAGCGACGGCCATGTCGCGCGGCTGTCGGTCGAAACCGCGGCCCCGGTGCGCGATCCGGCGGTGCTGATCCGCCTGCTGCGCGAACGCATCGGCGCGCTCGCCGATCCGATCGACCCCGGCTTCGGTTTCGATCTCATCCGGTTGATGGTGCCGGTCACTGCACCGCTGGCGGCGCGGCAGCTGCGACTCGAGGGCGGCAGCCTTGCCGACAGCGAGGTCGGCGCGCTCGTCGATCGGCTTGGCGCGCGGCTAGGCCGCGGCCGGGTGCGCCGGCTGGTCGCGGCCGACAGCCATATCCCCGAAGAGGCGGCGTTCGAACTGCCGCTCGGCGATGCTGCCCCGGGTGCCGCCTGGCCGGTGGCGGCGCCAGGGGAGCCGCCGCTGCGGCCGGTGACGCTGTTCGATCCGCCGCAGATCATTCAGGTCATCGCCGAAGTCCCCGATGGCCCGCCGCGGCGCTTTCGCTGGCGGCGGCAGACGCATGACGTCGTCCGCCACGAAGGCCCCGAACGCATCGCGGCGCAATGGTGGCGGCGCGCCGATGGCGCCGGGCTGACGCGCGATTATTACCGCGTGGAGGACAGCCATGGCCGGCGCTTCTGGCTGTTCCGCCACGGGCTGTATGGTGCCGAAAAGCCCGATCCCGGCTGGTATCTCCACGGCCTGTTTGCATGACCGGCTTTGCCGAATTGGCGGCGGCGACGCATTTTTCCTTCCTGCGCGCGGCCTCTTCCCCCGGTGCCATGGTGCGCCGCGCCGTCGAACTGGACCATCACGGTATCGGCATTGCTGACCGCAACACGGTAGCCGGCGTCGTCCAGGCGCATGTCGCGCTGCGCGAATTGAAGGAGGAACAGCCCGCGCTACGTTTCAAGCTGGCGGTCGGCGCGCGGCTGGTGTTCGCCGATGGCACCCCCGATATCATCGCCTATCCCGCCACGCGGCGCGGCTGGGGGCGGCTGACCCGGCTGCTGACGCTGGGCAACCGCCGCGCCGAAAAGGGCGATTGCACGCTGGGCTTCGATGATCTCGCCGGGCTGCACGACGATCTGCTGCTCATCCTGATGCCGCCCGCTACCGGCCCGGTGCCGCGCCTCGCCGATCTGGCGGCGCTGGCCCCCCGGCGCTGCTGGCTCGCCGCCGACATGCCGCGCGGCGGGGCGGACCGGCGGCGGCTGGCGCGGCTGGCCGGGCTGGCCCAAGCCCATGGCATGCCGCTGCTCGCTGTCAACGCGCCACTCTATGCCGGGCCGGAACAGCGCCGGCTCCACGATATCCTCACCTGCATCGCCGAAAAGACCGTGCTCGCCGAAGCCGGGCGCCGGCTGATGGCCAATGCCGAGCGCCACCTGAAGTCACCGGCCGAGATGGCGCGGCTGTTCGCCGGGTACGACGCGGCGCTCCACGCCTGCCGTACCATCCTCGACCGCATCGATTTCTCGCTCGATCAGCTGCGCTACGAATATCCCCACGAACCGATTCCGCCCGGCCACAGCCCGCAAGGCTGGCTCGAAACGCTGACGCTGCAGACGGCTCGCAAGCGCTGGCCCGAGGGCGTGCCGGCGAAACTCCAGGCGCTGCTCGTCGAGGAATTCCGCATCATCGCCAAGGCCGGCTATGCGCCTTACTTCCTCACCGTCCACGATATCGTGCAGTTCGCGCAAGGCCGCGGCATCCTCTGCCAGGGGCGCGGATCGGCGGCCAATTCGGCGGTCTGCTATGTGCTCGGCATCACCGCGGTCGATCCGGCCAAGCACAACCTTTTGTTTTCGCGGTTCATTTCCGAAGAACGCAAGGAACCCCCCGATATCGATGTCGATTTCGAACACGAACGCCGCGAAGAGGTGATGCAGTATATCTATGCGCGCTATGGCCGCGACCGCGCCGCCATCGCCGCTACCGTCATCCATTACCGCCCGCGCAGCGCGGTGCGCGAGGTCGGCAAGGTGCTCGGGCTTTCCGAAGACGTGACGACGCGGCTGACCAGCACCGTCTGGGGCAGTTTCGCCAGCCATATGGAACAGCAGCGCATCACCGAAAGCGGTTTCGATCCCCAGGCGCCCGAAATCGCCCGGCTCGCCGATCTCGTCGGCCAGATCATGGGCTTTCCGCGCCATCTGTCGCAGCATGTCGGCGGCTTCGTGCTGACGCAGGACAGGCTCGATGAAACCGTGCCGATCCACAATGCCGCGATGGTCGACCGCACCTTTATCGAATGGGACAAGGACGATATCGACGCGCTGGGGCTGATGAAGGTCGATGTGCTGGCGCTCGGCATGCTCAGCTGCATCCGCAAGGCGTTCGAACTGGTCGAAACCCATATCGGCCGCCAGCTGACGCTCGATAATATCCCCGATAGCGATGCGGCCGTCTTCGACATGCTGTGCCGGGGGGACAGTATCGGCGTCTTCCAGGTCGAAAGCCGGGCGCAGATCAACATGCTGCCGCGCCTGAGCCCGCGCGAATTCTACGATCTCGTCATCCAGGTGGCGATCGTGCGCCCCGGGCCGATCCAGGGCGACATGGTCCACCCCTATCTGCGGCGGCGGCAGGGGCGCGAAAGGGTCGAATTTCCCTCGCCGGCGCCGCCGCATGATCCCGACGAGCTGCGCCATGTGCTGGGCAAGACGCTCGGCGTGCCGCTGTTCCAGGAACAGGCGATGAAGCTGGCGATTACCGCCGCCAATTTCACCCCGTCCGAATCGAACCAGCTGCGCCGCGCCATGGCGACCTTTCGCAACGTCGGCACCATGCAGCATTTCGAGGCAAAGATGGTCGGCGGCATGGTGGCACGCGGTTACGACGCCGATTTTGCCCAGCGCTGTTTCAACCAGATCAAGGGCTTCGGCAGCTATGGCTTTCCCGAAAGCCATGCCATCGCCTTTGCCCGGCTGGTCTGGGTGTCATCCTGGTTGAAGCATCACTATCCGGCGATCTTTGCCGCGGCGCTGCTCAATTCGCAGCCGATGGGGTTTTACGCGCCGGCGCAGATCGTCCGCGATGCCAGCGAGCATGGCATCGAGGTGCGGCCGGTCGATATCAATTACAGCGGCTGGGACAACAGCATCGAGAGCGAGGCCCTGCGCCTCGGCCTGCGCCAGATCACCGGGTTTCGCGAAGCCTGGGCCGACGCCATCATCGCTGCGCGGCCATTCGACAGTGTGGAGGCGCTCGCCCGCCACGCCGGGCTGCCGCCGCGGGCGCTGCGCCTGCTTGCCGATGCCGATGCCTGCGGGTCGCTGGGGCTGGATCGGCGCAGCGCGGCGTGGGAGGCGCTGCGCACGCCGGTCGGCGAACTGCCGCTGTTCGCCGCCGCCAGCGCGCGCGAACTGGGCGCCGAACCCGATGCCGATCTGCCGCTGTTGACGCCGGGCGAACAGGTGGCGGCGGATTACCAGACCATCCGCCTGTCGCTGAAGGGCCATCCGATGGCGCTGCTGCGCGGGCATTTTGTCATCAATGGCGTGCTGAACTGCGGCGACGCGGCGATCGCCCGCAACGGCCGCCGCGTCACCGTCGCCGGGGTCGTGCTGATCCGCCAGCGGCCGGGCAAGGGCAATGCCATTTTCGTGACGATCGAGGATGAAAGCGGCGTCGCCAACATCGTCATCTGGGCGCGGCTGTTCGACATTTTCCGCCGGCCGATCATGGCGGCGCGGCTGATGCAGATCGAAGGCGAAGTGCAACGCAGCCCTGAAGGCGTCGTCCACATCATGGCCAGCCGCATCATCGACCGCAGCGCCCTGCTCGACCGGCTGTCGGATACTCACGACGCCAACCCGCCGCTCGCCCGCGCCGATGAAGACCTGCAACAACCGAGCCGCTACCCCGGCGGCCGGGCAAGGCACCCGCGCGATGTGCGGATCTTGCCGAAATCACGGGATTTTCATTGAGTCAGGACACCGGCAACGACCCCGCCCGCGTCGGCAGGAAGCGACTGTTGCGCAGCAGCCCCGCCGAAACCAGCGACACCAGCACACCGACCGGCAGCATCTCGCTGAGCGTCACCGCCATGCGATAGACCGGGTTGGCATAATCCCTGGCGAACTGCGCCATTTCGGCGCGAATCTTGGCGATGGCCTCGGGACTGTCGCCGCGGGCCTGCGCCTCGGCGATCATCTGCTCGCTCCATTCGGCGGCAAAATCCATGCCGCTGACCGCCAGTGCCATTTCCCAGGCCAGCACATAAAAAACGCCGGCAACAAGGCTGATCGCGAGACCGAGGCCGAGCGCTGGCCAGAAGGCGATCACCCCGCCACCAGCACTGTCGCGCTGGTGCTTGACCCCCATGAAGACAAAGCTGAGCGCCACCAGCATCGACGTATAGCCGATGAGCATGCCGGTGGCAGGCGACAGGGATTTAAAGGTCACCGGTATGGCAAAGGTCGGAATGGCGATGATGATGCCGGCGATGACGCCATATTTGATGATGGTGGTCAGCATGGGGTTCCCTCCCGTTGGTTGCCGGCGCCACCAGCCATGAAACGCCGCGTTGGCCTATCACCCGAACGGGTGATTCCGGGCCATTCACCCATCATTACGGCATGATGCCGAGCGCGCGGGCGCGGGCGATGGCTTCGGTGCGGCGGCTGACCTCGAGCTTGGCGAACAGGTTGGCGATGTGCGTCTTGACCGTGTTGGGCGACACGTCGAGCGTCCGCGCAATCTCCTTGTTCGACTGGCCGGCGGCGAGCGCTTCGAGCACGGCGAGTTCACGCGGCGACAGTTTCAGCGCGCTGCGGGCTTCGGGATTGCCGGTAAAGGGTAGCGGCCGCGGCGGCCGCAGCACCCGCGCGCCGAACACCATGCCGAGGACGAGAAAGCCGCCGGCGATGAAGAAGATAGTGACTTCGCCGAGGTGCGTGCGCGCCAGCCGCTGGTAATCGAGCCATTGCAGTAGTGCCATCGCACCGCCGAGCAGCGCGCCATAGCCAAGGATGCGCCGCCCCATCAGTCGGGCAGCAACATTTCGCCGTTCGGGCCCATCGGCACGAATGGGTTATGGGCGACTTCCCACGGGTGCCCGTCTGGGTCGCAGAAATAGCCGGTATAACCGCCCCAGAAAGCCTTGTGCGGCTTGACTTGCAAGGTCCCGCCATTGGCCACGGCGCGTTCGATCAGCGCATCGACCTCGGCTTCGCTGCCGACATTATGCGCCAGGGTGAAGCCGCCGAAGCCTGGCCCGCGGTCGGTCATCCCGCAATCTTCGGCGAGCTTGTCGAAGGGATACAGGGCAAAGGCGATGCTGCCGCACTGGAACATCGCTATGGCATCGAAGGCCTTTGCCCGTCGCGGCCAGCCCATCGCTTCCCAGAACGCCACGGCGCGGGGAAGATCGTCGGTGCCGAGGGTGACGATGCTGATGCGCTGGTCCATAACACACTCCAATGATTTGACGGGAGACTGACATGGCGGCGCGCGAAATGGAACGGATTGTGCTGGTGCGGCACATCGACGGGGCGCCGTCACCGGAGGACTTCCGCCTCGAAACGCTGCCGATCCCCGAGCTTGCCGAAGGCCAGTTTCTCGCCAGGAACCATTTCGTCTCGTGCGACCCCGGCACAAGGTCGCGCCTGTCGCCGGGCGCCAGCTATGCGCCGCCGCTGGCGCCGGGGGCGCCGGTCGATGGTTTTTGCGTCGGTGAAGTGATCGAAAGCCGCAACGAACGCTTTGCGGTAGGAGACCAGGTGGCGCTGTCGGGTTGGGCGAGCCATGTCGTGTCGAACGGCCGTGGCTATTGCGTGAAATTGCCCGATCTCGGTGTGCTTGAGCAATTGTGGATCGGGCTGCTCGGCGTGCCGGGCATGACCGCCTGGTTCGGGTTGAAGCGCGTCGCCGCGCTGAAGGCCGGTGAGCGCGTGCTGGTGACCAGCGCCGCCGGGCCGGTCGGCGCGACGGCGGGGCAATTGGCCAAGCTCTGGGGAGCGTCCGAAGTCATCGGCATCGCCGGCGGTGCCGAAAAATGCGCCTGGCTGACCGAAGTCGCGGGCTTTGATCGCGCGCTCGACTACAAGGCGCCGGGGTTCGAGGCCGAATTCGCCGAGGCCGCCGCCGCCGGCTTCGACGTGATGTTCGACAATGTCGGCAACGCGATGATCGACCGTGCCCTGCCGTACATGAAAATGCGCGGTCGCATCGTCATTTCGGGGCAGGTCGCCGACTACAACACGCCGCACGATCAGGTGCCGGGCCTGAAGAACACCCGCGAATTCATCGGCAAGCGGCTGCGCATGGAAGGCATGGTGGTGTTCGACGATCTGCCGCAATTCGCCGCCGCGCAAGCCGAACTTGCGGCGCTGATCAAAGCGGGAACGGTCGTCTATCGTGAGGAGATTTTCGAAGGGCTTGCCAGCCTGCCGGAAGCCTTTTGCGGGCTGTTTACCGGCGCCAGTTTCGGCCGGCGGGTGGTGCGGGTTCGGGGGCGATAAAAAACGGCAGGGGCAGGGGCAAAGCCCCTGCGGACGTTGGACGGGTGCGGCGCGCGCGCCGCCCTGCCGTCCGCGCTTGCGCCTGTCGGAGGGTAGCTGCGCTACCCGCGCGCGGCGCTACGCCGCTGCGCCCAGATACCCGAGCTGCGCCGCCTTGAAGATCGTCTGGCTGCGGTTCACCGCATCGAGCTTTTCCCCGGCATTCTGGATGTGAAAGCGCACCGTCGCATGGCTGCGCGCCAGGATCAGGCTGATTTCCTTGTCGGTCTTGCCGATGCTCGCCCAGCGCAGGCATTCGACTTCGCGCTTGGTCAGCTGCGTGTCGCTCGGCAGCCATTGCCTTGTGCGGTGCAGCTTGGTGTAGCCGGCGACGAAACGGTGCGACAACAGCCCGAAGATATCGGCATGGGCTTCGTATTCGGCCGAAAGATCGTCGCGCGTCGTGTCCCAGCCGTTGAAGCTGACCGCGCCGATCTGGCCGAAGGGCAGATGGATGGGGATGACGATGGCGCAGCGGGTCAGCGCGCGCTTTTCGAAATGTTCGAGCCCGATCTGGTCGAGATAGCGGTTGGGCTGGCGGGTGTAGAAGCCGCGGGCATTGACCCAGAAAGGTTCCGATTCGTAACGGCAGGCACGCGGCAGCGGCGACGACAGCGCCAGCCGCGAATCGGCCCACCAGCGCTCGCCTTCGCCGGTCCAGCCGAAGACATCGGCGGCCAGCACATTGCCTTCGCCATCGACCATCGTAGCTTTCGACGCGATATTGTCACACACGGCAACGCGCAGATCGCCACAGCGGCGGGCGATATCGCGCAGCGCTTCGGCGGCGGGGCGCACATCGTCGAGGGTTCGAACCGAAACGGCGGCAAGGTCGGCAGACAGGTCCATCGTCACTCTCCCAAAGGATGCCGGTGCAAAGCCTCTGGCGGGCGGCGTCGGACTGTCTCCCGCAACGGGGGCATGGCCGCGCTGGCCCTGTCGGGCCGTGATTGCACTGGACGCGGCAAGAGAATAGTCCGGCGCGCGGTGCCACGCAATGCGCAAGGGAGCAGAGTCGTCGATGACAATCTGGCATGATGCCGGCCCGGCCGATCTGGCGCCCGGGGCAATCGACTGTCGCGATGTCGCCGGCGAAAAACGCCTCATCGCCCGCGATGCCGCCGGTGGCTGGCATGCGGTGGCGGCGCTGTGCAGTCATGCGCTGCTGCCGATGGACAAGGGCCGGGTGCGCGGCGCGGCGCTGCTCTGCCCGCACCATGGCGCGCGCTTCGATCTGGCCACCGGCAAGGCGCTGGGGCCGCCGGCGTGGACGGGGATTGCGGTCTATCCGCTGCGGCTGGCGGGGGGCCGCGTGGAGATCGGCCTGCAATAATGCGCAGTGGCAGCCCCCCGGCACCTCCGCCATGGTGCGCCCCATGAAACAGGATCTGGCAGGACAGGTGGCGCTGGTCACCGGCGCGGCCTCGGGTATCGGGGCGGCGAGCGCGGCGCTGCTGGCGGCACGTGGCGCCGCGGTGCTCGGCACCGATATCCGGCCGTTGTCCGGGCAGTTTGGCCATGACGTGACCGACCCCGATGCCTGGGAGGCCGCGATCGCCGAATGCGTCACGCGCCATGGGCGGCTGGATATTCTCGTTTCCAACGCCGGCACCGCCGATTTCGGCACGATCATCGACATGGACATGGCAAGGCTGCGCCAGCAGGCCCGCGTGCATGTCGAAGGCGCGTTCCTGGGCAGCCGCGCCGCGATCGCGCAGCTGCGCAAACAAGGCCGGCCGGCGACGGGCAGCATCATCCTGATCGCCTCGATCGCCGGGCTGAAGCCGATCATGCAGACGACGACCTATGGCACCGCCAAGGCGGCGATGATCGCGCTGGCGGCGGCGCTGGGGCAGGAGATGCAGGCGGCGGGCGACGCCATCCGCGTCAACGCCATCTGCCCCGGCGGCACCCGCACGGCGATGACGGAAGCAGCCTTTGGCGGCGATGAATATTGGGACCGGCCCGACAGTTTCGCGAAACTGCCCTTGAAGGATTATGCCCGCGCCGATGATGTCGCTGAACAGGTGGCTTTCCTCGCCAGCCCCGATTCTGCTGCAATTAATGCTGCGCAGCATATTGTCGACGGCGGCTGGGTGCTGACGGCATGAGCGGCACCGAAAAACCTGTCGCCCTGCTCGTCGCACCGGCGGGCGACCTGGCACAGGCCATCGTCGCGCGGCTCACCGGCGATGGCTTTCACGTCATTGCGGCGGGCGGCGCGCAAGCGCCCGAAAGCCACCCGCTCGACCCGCGCGACGAGGCCGGCTGGGAAGCGCTCGTCGCCGATATTGTGGCGCGCCATGGCCGGGTCGCGGCGGTCATCAACGCCGCCGGGCACGGCATGGTCGCGCCCGTCGAAGCCACGACCCCGGCCGATTTCCGCGCGCTGTGGGAAGCCAATGTCGAAACCGCCGTCATCGGCACCAAATGGGCCTTCCGGTTGCTGCGCGACACTGCCAGCGGTGGCTCTGTGGTCAACCTCGCCTCGCTGGCCGGCGTGCGGCCGCGTGCCGATGCTGCCGCCTGGTCGGCCGCCGATGCCGCGGTCACGCATTTTTCCAAGATCGCCGCGGTCGAAGCCGGCGACCTGGTGCCGCCGTGCCGGGTCAACAGCGTCAACCCGGGCGACGTGGCGCCGGATCAGGTCGCTGCCGCCATCGCCTGGCTCGCCGGGCCGCAATCGCGTTTCGTTACCGGCACCGTGCTGGTCCTTTCCGGAGAAAGCCATGCCCGATAACCGCCGCTTCACGCTGGTCCGACGCCCCGATGGCACGCCGGTGCACGATGATTTCGCGCTGGTCACGGTGCAAACGCCGGACCTCGCGCCGGGCGAAGTGCTGGTTCGCAACGCCTATGCCTCGCTCGATCCGGCAATTCGCGGCTGGCTCGACGATGCGCCGTCGTACATGCCGCCGGTGCCGCTCGGCGATGCGGTGCGCGCCACCACGGTCGGCACGGTTGCCGCCAGCGCCAACCCCGAATTCGCCGTCGGCGACTGGGTGCTCGGGCTCAACGCCATCGAGGATTATTCGGTGGCGGTGCCCGGCGGCTTCACCCAGAAGATCGACCCCGCTGCCGTTCCGGCGGTGACCAATTATCTGTCGGTGTTCGGCGCGGTCGGGCTGACCGCCTATTTCGGGCTGCTCGAAGTCGGCAAGCCCAAGCCCGGGGAAACCGTGCTGGTGACGGGGGCCGCCGGCGCGGTCGGCAGCCTTGTCGGGCAGATCGCCAGATTGCACGGCTGCCGCGTCATCGGCATCGCCGGCGGGCCGGAAAAATGCGCGCGGTTGGTCGATCGCTATGGCTTTGACGCAGCGATCGACTATCGCGGCAAGGACGAAGCGGCGCTGGTCGCGGCCATCGCCGCGGCGGCGCCGCAGGGCCTTGATGTCATTTTCGAAAATGTCGGCGGCATCATCCTCGACGCGGCGCTGATGAACCTCGCCGATGGCGCGCGCGTCGCGCTCTGCGGGCTGATCTCGGAATATAATGCCCCCGAGCCTGTGGGCGTGCGCAACCTGTGGCAGCTGATCGTCCATTCGGCGTCGATCAACGGCCTGCTGGTGCGCGATTTCATCCCCCGTTTCGGTGAAGGCGTCGCAGCGATGGCCGGCTGGCTCGGCGAAGGCAAACTGGTCTTCGACGAAGATATCGTCACCGGCATCGACAACGCCTTTCCCGCCTTCATGAAGCTGTTTTCGGGCGATAATGACGGCAAGCTGATCCTGAAACTATGAGTGGGCGCGACCTGGCGGGGTTGAACGCGGTGGTCACCGGCGCGGCGTCGGGCATCGGGCAGGCGACGGCGCAGCGGCTGGCGGCGGCGGGGGCGGCTGTGTTCGCCGTCGACCGCGCTGGCCCTGCCGATCTCGCCATCGATGTTGCCGCGCCAGGCGCGTCCGAAGCCATTGTCGCTGCCGCCACCGAAAGCCTCGGTGGCATCGATATCCTGGTGCCCAATGCCGGGATCACCGCCTTCATGCCGATCGACGGCCATCCCGATGCGCTGTGGGATGCGATGATCGGGATCAACCTGTCGGCGGTATTCCGCCTGTGCCGCGCCGCGCTGCCGGGGCTCAAGGCCAGCCGCCAGGGCCGCATCATCACCATCGGCTCGGTGATGTCCGATCATGGCGATGCCGGCATGGCGGCCTATGCAGCGTCGAAGCACGGCGTGCTCGGGCTGACGCGCTCGCTCGCCACCGAACTGGGGCCGTTCGGCATCACCGTCAATTGCGTGCAACCCGGCGCGATCCTGACCGGCATCACCGCGCCGACCTTTGCCGCCATGCCCGAATTCGAGACGCTGTGGCGCGACAAGGCAGCGTTGAAACGCATCGGCACGCCGCAGGATATCGCCCATGTCATCGCCTTTCTCGCCAGTGCCGAGGCGGGCTTTGTTAGCGGCCATGGCATCACCGTCGATGGCGGGGCGATGGCGCATCCGTGAACAGGGTTTCCGCCTGAAAAGAATAGCGCTGTCGCGATGTTGACTCTCCTGCCGGCGCCTGTTGGAGGCGCCGTTCGCGGAGCCCCCCCCCATGCGCCACCTGCTCGCCCGCCTGTCTGCCGATCGTTCCGGCGCCACCGCCATCGAATATGGCCTGATCGCCGCCTTCATCGCCGTCGCGATGGTCGCCGCGCTGCCGTCGTTGCGCAGCAATGTCATGGGGCTGTTCAGCGATCTCGACAACAAGGTGGCGACGGCGCGCAAACAGTCGAACGGCTGAGGCCGCGCGCCGCCTGATATTGCCAGACCATCCTCCCCGCAGAAAGGCCGGCGCCGATGATCAGCGCCCGATCGACCCGTGCCGCGGCACGGCGCCTGGGCTTGCGCCTTGGCCTCGCCGGCGCCTGCGGGCTGGCGGCGCTGGCGGCGCTGGCGATCGGCGATGGCTGGCCGCAGGCAACGCACGCCGCACCGGCGCCGCCTCGGGTGGAGGCGTGATCGCCGCGGTGGTCGCAGCGCTGGCGGGCTGGTGGCTGGCGAGCCGGCTGGCGCCCGCGCCGCTGCGGCTGCGACTGGCGGGGGTGCGGCGGGCGCTGCCGGTGGCGCAGGACGCGCGCTGGCGCGGGATTATCGCAGCGGTGGCGGCGACCGCCGGCGGTCGCGCGGCAGCCGAGGCGCAGGTGGCGGCCACGGGCTAGCCGGGGGCGGCGGTGGACTGGCTGCTGGCGGCGGAGCGGATCCTGCCGGTCGCGCTGCCGCTCGCCGGGCTGCCGCTGTGGCTGGGCAGCGACGGCGCGGGGATGGTCGTCGGCTTGGCGGGTCTGGCGGCGGCGGGGCGTTTTGGCCCCCGGCTGCTGGCGGCGAACGCGGCGCAGCGGCGCTTGCAGGCGCTGGCGCGCGGGGTGCCCGATGTGGTCGACCTGCTAGTCATCTGCGCCGATTCGGGGCTCGGGCTGGCGGCGGAGCTGGCGCGTTGCGGCCGCGAACTGGCGCCGGCACAGCGGCGGCAAAGACCGGCCCGGCGCTCAACGCCGCGCGGTCGGCGAGGGCCTGGAGGTGGAGCGAATCGCGATACCAGCCGGTCACATCGATGCCGAAGGCGACCGTGATGAGCAGGCAGCGGCGCGAGGAGCGCGGTGAGCACGGCGACACCGCCGTTGCGGCAGCGAAGAAGCGATAGACCCCTTTCCCGCAGGTGGGAGAGGGGGGTCCTACCCGGCACAAGCGCGCGCCGTCACCGCGTCCAGCCCCGGGGTCAGCGCCGCCGGCAGGCCGCTTGTCACGCTGATCCGCAACCCGCAATCGCTGTTGTCGATCTACACCCGGTTATTGAACCGGCTTTCCGCCGCGACCAGCGCGGCGACCGCGGCATCGCCCCGGCAGCGTTCGGGCGCTACCGCGACACAGCGCGCGGCGCGGGCGACGAGATCGCGGGTTTCAGCAGCCCCCCAGCTCCACGCCGCCAGTTCGACCAGCCCGACGAGGATCGCGACGAGCAGCGGCGCCACCAGCGCGAATTCGACCGCGGCCGCCCCGCGCCGGTCGTTCGCCAGCCCGGTCATGGCAGCCGCACCAGCGCGGTTGCGGTGATCTCGGCCGGGCGCAGCGCGCCGAACAGCGACGGCGCCGGCGCGCTGGTGGCGATCAACGCCCAGCGGCCGGCGGGCAGGCCGGCACAATCGCCCTCGTTGCCGGCGCCGAAGCGGTTGCGATAGCGGCCCCAGCCATGGCCGCGACCCTTGCTCCTGGCGTCGCACCGGTTGTCGTCACCATCGCGCTCATCCTTGCGCTTGTCCCCGTCGTCGCGCCGATCATCGCCATAACAGGCCAGCAACACGATCGAATCGACGCTGATTCCCGCATCATGCGCCGCCATCGCTGCGCCGATGCGCGCCACATCGAAACCGCGCGCCTGCGCCATCAGCGCGCCGGTCTGCGCCACGGCATCGGCATCGGTCTGCGCCAGCGTGCGCCGCACCGTATCGGCAAGCCCCATGATCATCAGCACCAGCAGCGGCAGAACCAGCGCGAATTCCACGCCGGCGGTGCCGCGGCGCTGCCGGGCGAGAGAGGTGCAGCACCGGGGAATCATCGCCACCGGTAACGGCAAGGCGCCCGCGCGGTTGCGGCCGGCGCGCGGCTGTGGAAGCATGGGTTCAAGGAGAACCGCCCGCATGACCGACACCGCCATCCGCATCGTCCGCGATTTCTGCGCCGCCTGGGACCGGATGGATTGGGATGCCGTCACCAGCGCGCTCAGCGACGATATCTTCTACCACAATATTCCGATGGAGCCGGTCGAAGGCATCGCGGCATTCAAGGCGTTCCTCACCGGCTTTGTCGTCAGCGCCGCCGAATTCGAGATCCACCACATCGCCGCCGCCGGCAATGTCGTGCTGACCGAGCGCACCGACCGCTTCGTCATCGCCGGCAAGCCGCTGGTCATCCGGGTGATGGGGACGTTCGTCATCAAGGACGGCAAGATCAGCGAATGGCGCGATTATTTCGATCTCGCCCAGTTCAGTTCACAAATGCCCGGCTGAAGTCGCCGCCCCCTGTTACTAATCAGCGTCGCCAGCCGGGGGGCAAGCGCCCTAGCCTTGTCGTCATGAGCCAGATCGATCTCGATACGACCAGCCTGTTCATGCCCGAGGTGCTTGCCGATCCGTTCGCCTATTATCAGGCCGCGATCGCGCAGCGGCCGGTGATGGTGCTGCCGGGCACCAACATCACCCTGGTGTCGTCCTACGACCTGGTCGCCGAAGCCACCGGCCGGGTGGAGGATTTCTCCAGCGATTTCAGCGACCTCCTCGCCGGGCAGCGCTCGGCCGACCCCGATGTCACCGCCGAGCTGGAAAAAGGCTGGCCGCAGCGCAACACGCTGCTCACCGCCGATCCGCCGGTGCACACGCGTTTCCGCAAGCTGGTCAATCTGGCGTTTTCGATGAAGCGCGTCGACGCGATCGAGGCCGAGATTCGCGCCATTGTCGAGCGGCTGGTCGACGCCTTCCCCGCTAATGGCCATATCGATTTCGTCCGCGATTTCGCCATCCCGCTGCCGGTCGCGGTCATCGCCGGGCAGATCGGCATCGGCGAGGCCGATGGCAGCATCTCGCCCGAAGGCATTGCCACCGTGAAGCGCTGGTCGGATGCCTTTGCCGACCGCTTAGGCGGCATGATCTCCAAGGAACGCGAGCTCGAGTGCGCGCGCGAGGTCGTCGAATTCCAGCACGCGATGAAAAAGCGCATCGACGCCCGGCGCGAGAATCGCACCGAGGATCTGCTGTCGGATCTAGTGCATGCGACGGTCGAAGGCGAACGCCCGCTCGACGATGCCGAACTGCTCTCGGTGCTCCAGCAGCTGATGGTAGCGGGCAATGAAACCACCACCTCGACGCTCGCCGGCGGGGTGCTGCTGCTCATCCAGAACCCCGCCGAGGAAGCCCGGGTGCGCGCCGACCCAGCGCTGATCCCCAACATGGTCGAAGAAATGCTGCGGCTCGAAAGCCCGAGCGCCGGGCTGTGGCGCATCGTCAAGCGCGACGCCGAACTGGGCGGGGTTACGGTGCCGGGCAACAGCATGATGATGCTGCGTTATGCCGCCGCCAACCGCGACCCGGCGAAATTCGAGGACCCCGACCGGTTCGACCCGGCCCGCAAGAACGCCCGCAGCCATCTCGCCTTTGGCCGCGGCATCCACATGTGCGTCGGCAACATGCTCAGCCGCAAGGAACTGGCGGTGGCGTTCGACGTCCTGCTGCAAAAGGTCAAACACTTCGAACTGGCGCCGGGGGCGGCGATCGTCCACCCGCCCAACATGCTGCTGCGCGGCCTGCGGCGGCTCGACTTGGTGGTGGAACGCGCATGAATTTCGATCTCACCGAAGACCAGGCGCTGTTGAAGGCGGCGGTCGAACGTTTCGTTTCCGACAGCTATGGCGGCGATCTCGAAGCGCGGCGCGCGGCGCGGCTCGATCCGAAGGGCTTTGTCCCGGCGCATTGGGCGCGGCTGGCCGAATCTGGGGTGCTGGCGCTGCCGGTGTCGGCGGCGAACGGCGGGTTGGGCAGTGGCCGGGTCGATCTGATGGCGGCGATGGAGGTCATCGGCCGCGGGCTGGTGGCAGAACCGGTGCTCGATGCCGCGGTGATCGCGCTCGGGCTGCTCGATGCGGGGAACGCCTTGGCGGTGCTCGCACCGGCGCTGGCGGGCGACAGCCTCGTCGTCCTTGCCCATGCCGAGCGCGAGGCGCGCTACAATCTCGCCCATGTCGCGACCACCGCGAAGCCGAAGGGCGACGGCTGGGTCATCGACGGTGCCAAGACCGCAATTGTCGCCGGCGGCGGTGCCGACCTGTTCATCGTGTCGGCGCGCATGTCGGGTGCGACGCGCGACAGCGACGGCATCGGCTTCTTCCTCGTCCCCGCGACCGCGCCGGGCGTCGATCGCCGGACGTATCGCCTCGCCGATGGTTCGGTCGCCGCCGAAATCGCGCTGCGCGGTGTAGAGGTCGGTGCCGACGCACGCCTCGCCGGCGGGCTCGAAGCCTTGCTGCCGGTGGTGGCGACGGCGCGGCTGGCGGCGGCGGCGGAAATGCTTGGGCTCATGGCCTTGCTGTTCGACACGACGCTCGCCTATGTGAAGACCCGCACCCAGTTCGGGCAATCGCTGGGCAGCTTCCAGGTCATCCAGCACCGCATGACCGATGCCTATGTGCTTGTCGAACAGGCGCGCTCGCAGGTCATTCGCGCCGCCCTTGCCGAGCCGGCGGATTTTGCCCGCGCCGCCGCCGGCGCCAAGGCGTTCGTCGCCGATGCAGCGCTCACCGTCGCCCACACTGCGGTGCAGATGCACGGCGGCATGGGCATTACCGACGAACTCGTTATCGGCCATGCGCTGAAACGCATCCGCGTACTGTCGCTGACCTTTGGTGACAGCAACGCCGCCCTCGATGACTACCGGCGGGCGGCATGAGCGCACTCTGGACCGATGAAGCCCAGCCGCGGCTGATCGGCGGGCGCGATCCCGAAACCGGTCGCATCGCCTTTCCCTGTGCCGAGGGTTTCGAGCCCGTGCCGCTCAAGCGCGACGGGACGATCTGGAGCTGGACGGTGCAGCGCTTTCCGCCCAAATCGCCGCCCTATGCCGGGCCGGTGCCGTTCGAACCCTTTGCGCTCGGTTATGTCGAATTGGCCGATGAAGTGATCGTCGAGGCGCGCTTCGACGGGCTGGCCTTCGATACGTTGAAGGTCGGCCTGCCCGTCTCGCTGCGCCTCATCCCCTTCGGCACCGGTGCCACCTTCGCCTTTGGACCCGCCTCATGACAGACGTCTGCATCATCGGCATCGGCATCCACCGCTTCGGGCGGACCGATGGCGCCTCGGGGCTCGACCAGGGCGTCTTCGCCGCGCGCGCCGCGCTCGCCGATGCCGGGGTCGCCTGGCCGCAGATCGAGGCGGCGTTCGGCGGTTCGTCGGCGGCGGGCAATGCCGATATCATGGTGTCGCGATTGGGGCTGACCGGGGTGCCGTTCATCAATGTCGCCAATGGCTGCGCTACGGGTGGCTCGGCGATGGGCTCGGCGGTCGCCGCGATCAAGGCCGGCCAGGCCGATCTGGCGCTGGCGGTCGGCTTCGACAAGCATCCGCGCGGCAGCTTCGACCCGAAACCCGCCGAATGGGGCCTGCCCGACTGGTATGGCGAGACCGGCCTGATGCTGACGACGCAATTCTTCGCGCTGAAGCTGCGCCGCTACATGGAGTTGCACGGCATCACGCCGACGACGCTTGGGCGTGTGGCGGAAAAGGCCTTTTCGAACGCCGTCCATGCCCCGCACGCCTGGCGGCGGGAGGAAGTCGATCTCGACACCATCCTCAATTCGCAGATGGTCAATGATCCGCTGACCAAGTTCATGTTCTGCGCCCCGGCCGAAGGCGCCGTGGCGCTGATCCTCGCGTCCGAGAAAAAGGCGCGGGAGTTGGGCGTGAAGGGCGTCAAGGTTGCCTCGGTCGCCATCCGCACGCGGCCGCCGGGATCGTTCGAGGTGTTCGCGCCGTCGATCGATATCGAGCGTGGCCTGTCGGCGACCAACCTCGCCAGCCGCGCGGCGTTTGAAATGGCGGGCATCGGCCCGGCCGATATCGAGGTCGCGCAGTTGCAGGATACCGAAAGCGGCGCCGAAATCATGCACATGGCCGAAAACGGCTTTTGCCAGGATGGCGAGCAGGAAGCCTGGCTGGCGGAAGGGCGCACGCGGTTGGGTGGCACACTGCCGGTCAATACCGATGGCGGCTGCCTCGCGTGCGGCGAACCGATCGGCGCATCGGGGCTGCGCCAGGTTTATGAAAATGTTGTGCAGTTGCGCGGGACAGGCGGTGGCCGCCAGGTCGCCGGCCGCGACGGGCAGGGGCCGAAAACCGCCTATTCGCACGTCTATGGCGCGCCCGGGCTTTCGGCCGTGGCGATTCTGGAGCGGTGAGGCTGCGCCAGCCGGCACGGGCATGACGCGTAACAGGTATCGGGGAGCATAGAGCATGGGCGGCAGACTTTCCGGCAAGGTGGCACTGATTTCCGGCGGTGCCGAAGGGCTGGGCGCGGCGACGGCGCGGGCGTTCGTGCGCGAAGGCGCGCGGGTGATGCTCGGCGACATCCAGGTCGACAAGGCGAAGGCGCTGGCGCGCGAACTCGGCGATGCCGCCGACGCCATCCTGCTCGATGTGACCCTGCCCGAAAGCTGGGACGCTGCGGTCGCAGCGACGCTGAAAAGCTTCGGCAAGCTCAACATCCTCGTCAACAATGCCGGCATTTCGGAACCCGGCGGCGTGTCGAGCGTGTCGAAGGAAAGCTGGGCGCGGACGATGCGGATCAACCTCGACGGCGTCTTCCACGGCACCCAGGCGGCGCTGCCCGCCATGGTCGCGGCGGGCGAGAATGGCAGTATCGTCAACATGTCGTCGATGCTGGCGCTGCGCCCCGGCGGCATCTTTGCCGCCTATTGCGCATCGAAGGCGGCGGTGGCGATGCTGACCAAATGCACCGCGCTCGAATGCGCCGCGAACGGCTGGCCGATCCGCGCCAACAGCGTTCACCCCGGCGCGATCGAGACGCCGATGCTCGAACGCTATCTCGAACTGACGCCGGAACTGACCCGCGAACAGGCCTATGCCGGCTTTGCCCAGAACCACCCGATGGGGCGCTGCGGCAAGCCGGAGGAAATCGCCGCGGCCTGCCTGTTCCTCGCCAGCGACGAGGCCAGCTTCACCACCGGCACCGAACTGACCGTCGATGGCGGCGGGTTCATTCGGGATTGATGGCGATGAGCGGACCCATTCAGGCGCATTTCATCGCCGCCGGCAAATATCATGATATCGATTTTGCCCGGCTCGAAATCCTCAAGCTCATGGCGGAAGAACCGCGCATCCGCGCCACCGTGGCGATGGATTACGCCAATACCGACCGGCTGGCGGATTGCGATTTCCTCATCACCTACACCTGCGATGTCATTCCCGCCCCGGCCGAAGTCGCGGCGCTCAAGTCCTTTCTCGAACGCGGCGGCCGCTGGCTGGCGCTGCACGGCACCAATTCGATCCTGCGTTTTCTCGAATCGGGGCTGGTCGATGCCCCCGACGAAGCCCCCGAATTGATGGAAATGCTCGGCAGCCAGTTCGTCGCGCATCCGCCGATCGGGGCCTTCACCGTCGAGGTCGCCCCCGTCGACGATCCGCTGACCCGCGGCTTGAGCGATTTCGAGATCGTCGACGAACTCTATCTGTCGCGCACCATCGCGCCCATCGAAACCCTGCTCTTCACCCGTTTCACCGGCGAGGCGACGGGGTTTGTCGACAAGGACTGGCACGATGCGCAAGTGCCGATCCTTTACCGCCGCAAGCAGGGGCGCGGCGAAATAGTCTATTGCACCCTGGGCCATTGCCGGGGCCATTATGACGTCGCGGTTTTCACACCGTTCTGGCCGCATCCCGAACGCTGCGGCTGGAACTATCCGATCTATCTTGAATTGTTGCGTCGCAGCCTCGGCTGGGCGGCGGGCACGCTGGAGTAACATCATGGACATCAGCTTCAGCGCCGCCGACCTCGCGTTTCGCGATGAAGTCCGCGCCTTTCTCGCCGCCGAACTGCCGCAGCGGCTGCGCGACGGCATGAACGGCACGCCTTCCGTTTTCGTCGAACCCGAAATCGGGCTGGAATGGCAGCGCATCCTGCACGCCCGTGGCTGGCTCGCCTATCAATGGCCGGTCGAACATGGCGGCACCGGCTGGACCCCGGTGCAGCGCTATATCTTCGAAAAGGAATGCGCGCTCGCCGATGCGCCGGCGCTGTCGGTGCTCGGGCTGAAACTCGTCGGCCCGGTGATCGCGCACTACGGCACGCCCGAACAGAAATCGCGCTATCTCGAACGCATCCTGACCGGCGACGACCTGTGGTGCCAGGGCTATTCCGAACCCGGATCGGGCAGCGATCTTGCCAGCCTGAAAACCCGCGCGGTCAGGGATGGCGACCGATATATCGTCAACGGCAGCAAGATCTGGACCACCCATGCGCATTATGCCGACTGGATGTTCTGCCTCGCCCGCACCAACCCCGATGTGAAGGCGCAGGCCGGCATTTCCTTCCTTTTGATCAACATGCGGCAACCCGGTATCACGGTGCGGCCGATCATCGGCATGGCTGGCGATCATGAAGTCAACCAGGTGTTTCTCGACGATGCCGAGGCGTTGGTCGAAAACCGCATCGGCGAGGAGGGGCAGGGCTGGACGATCGCCAAGTTCCTGCTCGAAAACGAACGCGGCGGCAGCTGCGCCGCGCCACGGCTGCTCGCCGATCTCGACCGGCTCGACCGCCTCGCCGGGCAGCAGCCGGGCGGCTATAATGGCGCGCTCGGCCATGACAGCGATTTCGGACGCCGGCTGGCGCGGCTGCGGCTCGAGGCCGAAGCGCTCGAAATGACCGAATTGCGCATCCTCGGCGAGCTGACGCAGGGCCGCAAGCCGGGGCCGCAGACCTCGCTGATCAAGCTCGTCGCCTCGTCCTTGCGCCAGTATGTCGATGAACTGGCGGTCGAGGCGTTCGGTTACGACGGGCTGCAACTCGCCACCGAACGGCCGCTTTATGGCAATGAAAGCCCTGAACCGATCGGCAGCAAGCCGGCGCAGCTCGCCATGCCGACCTATCTCAACAGCCGCGCCTGGACGATTTTCGGCGGGTCGAACGAAGTCCAGAAGAACATCATCGCCAAGACCGTGCTGGGTTTGTAGCCGGCTGCCGCCGCAATCGCCTTCTTGCAGCACGGTTTTTGCCAAAATCGCCCGCAAGGCGGTTTGCATCCGGCCACGGCTTTGCTACCGTATCTCGCGGAGGCGTCGTCAGGGGCTGTGATGACAAGCTGGGGGGCAAGGCAAGTGGGGGCATTGCGGCATTTTGCCGACGTTGCCGTGCGATTGATCGCGTTGGTTTTGGCACTTGCAGTGGCGCCGCAGGCTTTTGCCGCGCCTGCGCACGACAGCGCCATCCACAACGGCGTCGCCTCGTGCAGCGGATCGACCTGCCATGGCCGGCAGGAAGCGACAGGGCCGCGCGTCCGCCAGAACGAACTGCTCACCTGGCAAAGCCCGTCGAGCCTGACCGGCGCCCATTCGCGCGCCTGGAGCGTTCTGGGCGAACCCCGCGCCCGCGCCATCGGCGCGCGACTCGGCATCGCCAATGTCGCCGCCAGCCCCGAATGCATCGCCTGCCATGGCGACCCGGCGCCGCGCCGCGGACCGCAATTCCGCCAGGCCGATGGCGTCGGCTGCGAAGCCTGCCATGGCGGCTCGACCAACTGGCTCGCGTCGCACACCGCGGTCGCCGCGACGCATGAACAGAATGTCGCGCGCGGGCTGTGGGCGGTCGACAAGCCGGCGGTACGCGCCAATGTCTGCCTCGATTGCCACTTCGGCTCGGACAAGCCGGGCCAGTTCGTCACCCACCGCATCATGGCCGCGGGCCACCCGCGCGTCGCGTTCGAGCTCGACCTGTTCACCTCGCTGCAATCGCACCACGACGAAGATGCCGACTATGCCCAGCGCAAGTCGGTGCCGGGCGGCGTCAAGGTTTGGGCGGTCGGCCAGGCGCTGGCGGTCAAGCGCGCGCTGACGCTCTATCCGGCGCGGTCGGCGGGCGCCTTCCCCGAATTCTATTTCTACGATTGCCGCTCGTGCCATCGCAGTTTTTCCGATGATCCGGCGGTGGCGATCACGGCGCGCACCAATCCCGGCCGGCCGATCGCGCCCGGCACGGTGGTGTGGAACGATGAAAGCCTGATCATGCTCAATGCGGCGGCGCGGGTGGCGGCGCCCGAGCTGGCCAGGCAGCTGGCGGCGCAATCGCGGGCCTTCCACGCCAGCTTCGCGGGTGATCGTGCCGGCACGATCAAGGCCGCCGCGGCGCTGGCGCGGACCAGCGATGCGCTCGCCGGCGCCTTCGACCGGGCGCGCTTCGACAAGGCGCAGACCTTCGCGATGCTCGATGCCGTGCTCGTCGGCAATGCCGCGAACTACACCGATTACCAGGGCGGTGCGCAGGCGGTGATGGCGGCCGACACGCTGATCACCGCGCTGGTCAGCAGCCGCGCCGTCGATCGCGCTGCCGCGCTCGCCATCCGCCCCGATCTCGATCGCGCCTATGCCGCGGCGCGCGACGCCAACCGCTGGCAACCGGCGGAATTCCGCGCCGCGCTCGCGGCGGTGGCGGGCAAGGTCCGGGGCCTGCGATGATGGCTTCGCGTCAGCGCGGCACAGCGCTGGTCTCTGCTTTGGCGCTGACGCTCGCGGCCTGCGGCGGCGGCGGCGGTGCCACCGGCAACGGCCCGGCGAGCCCGGTCAGCGGCGGCGGCACTGGCGGCGTGCCGTCCGACAGCGCGACTCCGGCCAGCGTCTTTGCCAAGCCGGCTGCCGAAGCGCTGACCAGCGCCGAAGTCGAAACCATTGTCGCCCGCGCCGTCGCCGAAGCCCAGGCGCGCGGCAAGCCGTCGGTGATCGCCGTCGTCGATCGCGTCGGCAATGTGCTGGCGGTGTTCAGCATGACGGGCGCCCCCGCCACCGCGACAACGCGGCCGGGCACGGCGGGCAATACCGATGTCCAGGGCGTTACCGTGCCGGCCGCGCTCGGCGCTATCGCCAAGGCGATCACCGGGGCCTATCTGTCATCTGGCGGCAACGCCTTTTCGACGCGCACCGCCTCGCAGATCGTCCAGCAGCATTTTCCGCCGTCGCGGACCACGGTAGGGCTCGAATCGGGCCCGCTGTTCGGGGTGCAATTCTCGCAATTGCCGTGCTCGGACCTCAGCGCGCGTTTTGCCGCCGGCGGGGGCAGCGGCGCGCTGATCGGCCCGAAACGCTCGCCGCTCGGGCTCGCCGCCGATCCCGGGGGCTTCCCGCTCTACAAGAACGGCGTCGTCGTCGGCGGCGTCGGCATCATGGCCGATGGCGATTATGGCTTCGACCCCGAAATCATCGATGTCGACAAGGATGATGAAGAAGCCATCGCGCTTGCCGCCACCACCGGCAATGATGCGCCCGCGACGATCCGCGCCGAACGCATCAGCGTCGATGGCACGTTGCTGCGCTATTCCGATGCGCTGGCCGGTGATCTGAAATCCAACCCGGCGGCCCCGCGCAGTTTCGCCAGCCTGAATGGCAGCGCCGGCACGCTCACCGCGGTCGCGGGCTTTTATGCCGGCAGCATTGTCGCCGGTACCGCCTATGGCAGCGAGGCCAGCGGCATCCGCAATGCCTCGCTGGCCGAATTCAACCATCCCGATGCCTTCATCCTGACCAACGGCAGCGGCGCCAACCGCTTCCCGGTGCGCGCCGGCACCGATGCCGCCGAAGTCGGCACGGCGCTGACGGTGGCCGAAACCCGGGCGCTGCTCGAAGAAGCCTTCAAGATCATGAGCCGGGCGCGTGCCCAGATCCGCCAGCCGCTCGATTCGCGCGCGCAGGTGTCGATCTCGGTGGTCGATACCCGCGGCGTGGCGCTCGGCGTCGTGCGCTCGCCCGATGCGCCGATCTTCGGCACCGATGTGTCGTTGCAAAAGGCGCGGACGGCGGCGTTCTTCTCGGGCAAATCGGCGGCGAGCGACCTCGCGGCGGTGACGACCGCGGCCGGCGCGCCCGATGCCAATGTCCGTGATTTCGTCACGCGGTCGAACAATTTCATCGGGCCGGATTTCCTCACCGGCAAGGTCGCGGTGTCGAACCGCGGGTTCGGGCTGGTGACGCGCCCCTATTTCCCCGATGGCGAAGTCGCGCAGTCGAACGGGCCGTTTTCGCGGCCGATCGCCAATTTTTCGCCCTTCTCGGTCGGGCTGCAATCGGCGCTGATCGTGCAGAACCTCGTCCAGGTGCTGACCGGCGGCAACCCGACGCGCTGCACCTTCCTCCCCGATACGCCGGGCGGCGGCAACCGCCTGCAGAACGGCATCCAGATCTTCCCGGGATCGGTCCCGGTCTATCGCGGAAGCCAGCTCGTCGGCGCGGTCGGCGTGTCGGGCGACGGCATCGACCAGGATGACATGATTTCGTTCCTCGGCACCGCCAATGCCGGCGCGCGCGTCGGCGGTATCAGCCTGCCGCCCGCTGCGATCCGCACCGACCAGCTGCTCGTCAAGGCGAGCAACGGCGCTTCGGTGCGGCTGCGCTTCGTCGGTTGCCCCTTTGCGCCCTTTGTCGATACGGCCGAACAAAATGTCTGCCAGGCGCTCTAGCTCCCTCCCCCTGGCAGCGTTGCTGCTCGCCAGCGCCGCGCCGGCGCAGGCCGGGCTGTTTTCGAAATATTTCGATTGCTACGGCAAGCTCGATCCCGGCACGGCACGGCTGGAGCCCGAGGAAGAAGGCAATGGCAGCCTCGATCCGGCACTGGCGCCGATCGATGGCCGCCGCCGCCCCGGGCTGACGGGCAAGGACCTGCCGCCGAGCATCGACCAGATCAATCGCGGCGCCGTCGCGCCGCCGAAACAGGGCGATTTCCCGCGCGATTTCGTGCCGATCCCCGATCGCTGGCGGCTCGTCGAAACGCTGGGGCTGACCAAGTCGCGCTGGCAGGACCCGTATAACCAGAGCACCCTGAAGGGTGACCGGCCACTGTGCGGCACGCATGACAAGTTCCTGCAACTCGCCTTCATCAGCGACACGATCGTCGAACAGCGCAGCTTTCCCCAGCCGGTCGGCGTCCAGACGACCGAGCGCCCGGGCAACAACGACACCTTCGGCCGGCAGCATTCGACCGTATTCGCGCAAACCTTCATCGTCGGCGCGGCGCTGACCAAGGGCTCGACCGCCTTCAAGCCGCCCGAATATGAACTGCGCACCGCGATCGCCTTCCAGGTCAACCATGTCGATGTTTCCGAACAGCGCATCCTGCAGGTCGAACCGTCGCGCGGCAGCATCCGCACCGATGTTTTTGTCGGGGTGCAGGAACTGTTCCTCGATTATCACCTGCGCAACGTCTCGGACCGTTACGATTTCGATTCGGTTCGTATCGGTATCCAGCCGTTTTCCAGCGATTTCCGCGGCTTCCTGTTCCAGGACAACCAGCTCGGCATCCGTTTCTTCGGCGATCGCGACAACAACCGCTTCCAGTACAATCTCGCCGCCTTCTGGCGGCTAGAAAAGGACACCAATTCCGGGCTCAACGACATCGTCCGCGACATCCGCAAGGACTGGGTGTTCGTCGCCAATGTCTACCGCCAGGATTTCCCGGTCCCCGGCCTGACCTCGCAGCTGAGCGTCACCTACAACCGCAACCGCGAAGGGGGCAATTCGACCCAGGTCGATACCAACGGCTTCCCGGTGCGCCCGGCGCTGCTCGGCGATTTGCGGCCGCGCGAATATGATGTCGTCTATCTCGGCTATAACGCCGATGGCCGTATCGGGCGGTTGAACCTGACCGTCAGCGCGACCTATGCGCTCGGCGAGGATCGCAACAGCTTCTTCACGTCGAAGCCGGCGAAGATCCGCAGCTTCTTCCTCGCTGCCGAACCGTCGCTCGATTTCGACTGGATCCGGGTGCGCGCCTCCGGCCTCTACGCCTCGGGCGATGGCAACCCCTATGACGATGTCGAGCGCGGCTTCGATGCGGTCGTTGAAAATCCGCAGTTCGCCGGCTCCGACACCAGCTACTGGATCCGCCAGACGATCCCGTTCGCCGGCGGTGGCCGCGCGGTGGGTCTCAACGGCCGTAACGGCGTCCTGAACAGCCTGCGCTCGTCGAAAGACCAGGGCCAGTCCAATTTCAACAATCCGGGCACCGCGCTGCTCGGCATTGGCGCCGATTTCGATATCTTGCCCGAACTGCGGCTGTCGGCGAACGTCAATCACCTGTGGTTCGCCAAGACCGCGGTGATAGAGGCGCTGCGCGTCGAAGGCAGCATCCCCAACAGCATCGGCACCGATATTTCGACTGCCGCCATCTACAGGCCGAAATTCAACCAGAACCTCGTCTTCCGGCTGTCGGGCGCGGTGTTCCAGCCAGCGTCCGGGTTCAAGGACCTGTTCGCCAACAGCCCCCGCAACAGCCGCTATTACAGCGTGCTGTTCAACGCGATCCTGTCATACTGATGATCAAGATGAACGCTCTTCGCCTCGGATTTGTTGCCGCGCTGGTGACGCTGTTTGCCGCCATCGCCCCGGCATCGGAAGGCGAACACCCGGTGACGCGCGATTATCGCCTCGTCACCGCCCCGCCGGCGCCGCGCAACCAGTCTCAGGAAGCCGCCGACGCGAAAAGCGCCGGCTGCCTGACCTGCCATACCGCCAGCGACGAATGGACGATGCACGCGCCGAAATCGGTGACGCTGGGTTGCACCGATTGCCATGGCGGCAATACCAAGGTGCTGGCCACCGCGGGCATGGAAAAGACCGACCCCGCCGGCTACCGCAAGCTGAAGGCCGATGCGCATGTGCTGCCGCGCTATCCCGAAGCCTGGCACTATCCCACGGCCGAGCATCCCGACCGGCAAGGATCGGCGAACCCCAAGCGCAGCTATACGTTGCTCAACAAGGAATCGCCGGAATTCGTTCGCTTCGTCAATCCGTCCGACTATCGCGTCGTGCGCGAAAGCTGCGGCGCCTGCCATCTGCCGGTGATCGAGGCCGCCGAACGCTCGATGATGGCGACCGGCGTCATGCTGCTCGGCGGCGCCGCCTATAACAACGGCATCGCGCCGTACAAGAATTACATCTTCGGCGAATCCTATGGCCGCGACGGCAAGGCCAAGCCGATCCTGTCGAACGAGGCGCTGCACGAAGGCGGCCACGAAGCCAGGCAGGGCGGCGAGCATGGCGCGCTGAAGGGCGAGCACGGCGGCGAACACGGCATCCCCAGCGAGCCGACCGCGCTGTTCTCGCCATCGCCGACCGCGTTCGGCGCGCTCAGCGAAGCGCAGAAGGCGCGCGGCATCCTGCCGTTCCTGGTGCCGCTGCCGGCGTGGCAGGTGCTGCAACCCGGCGATATCTTCCGCGTTTTCGAACGCGGCGGCCGCAACATCAACCCGATCTTCCCCGAAATCGGCCTGCCCAACTCATTGGGTGCCATCCAGCGGCTCGAAGAACCCGGCCGCCCCGATATCCGCCAGTCGAACCGCGGCCCCGGAACCGGCTTGCGCATCGCGGTGCCGGTCATCAACATCCACAAGACCCGGCTCAACGATCCGTTCACCTGGTTCATGGGCACCAATGACCAGCCGGGCGATTATCGCACCTCGGGCTGCGCTGCCTGCCATGTCGTCTATGCCAATGATCGCGACCCGGTGCACAGCAGCGTCTATGCCGGCGCCGGCCGCGATGGCGAGACGCAGACCGCCGACCCGACGATTCCGAAGAACGAGCCCGGCCATCCGATCAAGCATGAATTCACCCGCGCCGTGCCGTCGGCGCAGTGCATGAACTGCCACATGCACCAGCCCAACATGTTCATTAACACCTATTATGGCTACACGATGTGGGACTATGAATCGGACGCGCCGCGCATGTGGCCCGGCCCCGATAACCAGACCCCCAAGCCCGACGGCATGAGCGACGCTGATTACCAGCGGCTCTACAAGCAGCAGCGCTATCCCACCGCCGCGCAGGTGCGCGAAACCAACGAACGCAACCCCGAAGCCGCGGCGCCGCGCGGCCTGTGGGAAGACGTCGATTTCATGCGCACGGTCAACGATCGCAATCCGGCCAACAAGGATACCCAGTTCGCCGATTATCACGGCCATGGCTGGAACTTCCGCGCCATCTACAAGCGCGACCGCGAAGGCAATCTGCTCGATGCCAAGGGCAATATGGCGACCTATGGCACCGATACCGACCATATCATCGCCAACAACGACCCCGAAAAATGGCGCAAGGCGGGTGCCCCGCAATTCCCGCAGCCGACATCGACGGCGGGCGGCGCCCAGGGCGGCAAGGGCGTCCACATGATGTCGATCCATGCCGAAGTCGGCATGCAATGCGCCGATTGCCATTTCGCCCAGGACGGCCATGGCAATGGCTTCATCCATGGCGAAGTCGCCAATGCCGTCGAAATCGGCTGCAAGGATTGCCATGGCACCGCCGATGCCTATCCGTCGCTGAAGACGTCCAATGTCGCCGCGTCACCGGCTGGCAACGACCTGACGCGCATCCGCAACCCCGATGGCCGGCCGCGCTTCGAATGGTTGGTACGCGATGGCCGGCGCGTGCTCGTCCAGCGTTCCGCCAGCGATCCAAAACTCGAATGGCGGATGCACCTGACCAAGGATTCGGTCACGCGCGGCCACCCCGATTTCAATGAAAAGGCGGCGCGCGCCAAGCTGATCAGCAAGACCGATTATGCCAGCTTCGGCCCCGGCGTGGCGGTCAAGGACCGCGCGCACGGCGACGACAACATGGCCTGCTACACCTGCCACCTGTCGTGGACGACAAGCTGCGGTGGTTGCCATCTGCCGATCGAGGCGAACTGGAAAACCAGCACCCACAAATACGAGGAACAGGAAACTCGCAACTACGCGACCTACAACCCGCAGGTGGCGCGCGACGACATGTTCCAGCTCGGCAAGCACCAGACGACCAAGGGCGGCATCGTTGCGCCGGTGCGTTCGTCATCGGCGCTGATCCTGACCTCGACCAACATCAACCGCGAACGCATCTATATCCAGCAACCGCCGATCGCGGCCTCGGGTTTCTCGTCGCAGGCCTTTGCCCCGCATTACCCGCATACCGAACGCAAGGAAGAAACCAAGACGTGCAGCGATTGCCACGTCGCCAAGGCCAATGACAACAATGCCATTATGGCGCAGCTGATGCTGACCGGCACCAATTTCATCAATTTCGTCGGGCTCAACGCCTATGTCGGTCTCGATGGCGGCATCGAGGCGGTGCGCGTTACCGAATTCGGCGAGCCGCAGGCGGTCTTCGGCTCCTATCTCCATAAATACGCCTATCCCGATTATTTCCGCCAGCATGTCGAAAAGAACGGCCGCGAGTTGATCAACTGGGTGCGCGGCAAGATCTTCGACAAGAAGGCTTCGGGCGAAACCGACGCCAGCGAGGATATCCGCAACATCCACCAGGACGCCGGCGGCGCGGCGCGCTGCATCCAGCATCGCGGCGAATATCTGTATGTTGCCGAAGGCAAGGGCGGTTTCCGCGCCTATGACATCGCCAATATCGGCAACAAGGGCGTTTCGGAAAAGATCGTCCGCGCGCCATTCTCGCCGCTCGGCCATGACACGCACATCAAATCCAGGAACGCCACCTGCATGGCGCTGGCGACCACCCAGCCGATCGCCGTGCTGCGCAACGACAAGATGCAGGGCGAACAAGCGCAGCGCGCCAAGGGCGAAGTGCCGGCAGATCCGCTCGGCGGCATGAACCAGGAACAGCCGTTCCACCCTGTCTATCGCTACGCCTTCATCACCGATGCGGTCGAGGGGCTGATCGCCACCGATATCGACACGCTCGCCGATGGCGAACCGCGCAACAACTTCTTCAAGCGCCTGAAGCTCGTCGATGGCACCTCGGCGTTCAACCCCGGCGGCGTGCTGACCGGCGCGCGCCACATCATCCTCGGCGGGCATTTCGCCTATATCACCACGCCGAAAGCGCTGGTGGTCGTCGATCTCGACGATCCGACGAGACCGCGGGTGACGGCGACCGTGGCGCTCGATGATCCGCGCGCTTCGGCGATCCAGTTCCGCTATCTCTGGGTGACGACGGCCAAGGGGCTCGAAGTGCTTGATGTCACGCGCCTCGATGCGCCGGTGCATGTGCCGCAGGCGCTGGTGCCGATGGCCAATGCGCAGAAGGTCTATCTCGCCCGCACCTACGCCTATGTCGCCGGCAAGGCCGAGGGCCTGTACATCGTTGACGTCAAGCAGCCCGAAAACCCCCGCGTCTACATGCGCTATACGGCGGACGGGAAACTCAACGATGTCGAGGATGTCATCGTCGGCAGCACCAATGCGTCGGCCTTTGCCTATGTCGCCGATGGCCGCAACGGCATGAAGGTCATCCAGCTGATGTCCCCCGAAAGCCAGCCGAACTTCTATGGCTTCTCGCCGCCGCCCAAGCCCGAATTGATCGCCTTTGCCCGCACCAAGCAGCCGGCGCTGGCGGTATCGAAGGGCCTTGATCGCGACCGTGCCGTCGATGAATCGGGCCACCAGGTCGCCATCCTCGGCCGCCTCGGTGCCCGGCCGTTCAACCGCGCCGAAATGGAAAAAATGTTCATCGGCGAGAATGGCAAGGTCTGGATGGTCGAGGACACGGTCAACATGGTGAACTGGTCACCAAGGCGGTAGTCTCACCTCTCCCGTTGACACGAAGGCGTCGCCTACGGCTGCGGGAGAGGTCGAGAGACGGCGCAGCCGGACCGGGAGAGGGGGCTCGCCTGTCGCCAACCGTGTCACCCCTCTCCCGACTCGGCTGCGTCGAGTCCGACCTTTTCCGCAGGGGGAGAGGTGAATGCGACCACTCCCCGCGTTGACCCCGGCGCCCGCCGCAGCAACAGCAGCGCATGACCGTCCTCATCCCCATCCTCGGCGACCAGCTTTCCGCGAGCCTCGCTTCGCTCGCTGCCACCCGCCCTGCCGACGCCGTCGTGCTGATCGTCGAAGTCGCCGCCGAGGCGACCTATGTCGGCCACCACCAGAAAAAGATCGCCTTCCTGTTCAGCGCGATGCGCCATTTTGCCGAGGAATTGCGCGGCGCCGGCTGGACGGTCGATCATGTCGCCCTTGATGATCCGGCCAACACGCAAGGCTTCGACGGCGAAATCGCCCGCGCCGCCACGCGCCACGGTGCCACCGAGATCATAACCGTCGAAGCCGGCGAATGGCGCGTGCTGGCGATGCAGCAGGGCTGGGCCGCGCTGACCGGCCTGCCGTGCACCATATTGCCCGACGATCGCTTCATCGACCGCCGCGCCGATTTCGCCGATTGGGCGAGCGGCCGCAAACGCTTCGTCATGGAGGATTATTACCGCCTGCTGCGGCGCCGCACCGGCATATTGATGGACGGCAGCCAGCCCGCCGGCGGCGTGTGGAATTTCGACAGCGAAAACCGCAAGCCACCCAAAAAGGGCATGGCCTACCCGCGTCCGCCGAGGTTCGAACCCGACGCGATCACAAAGGACGTTCTGGCGCTTGTCGCGGCGCGCTTCGGCAACCATTTCGGCGACCTGCTGCCCTTCGGCCATGCCGTGACGCGCGCGCAGGCGCTCGAATGCCTCGCCGATTTCATTGCCCACCGCCTCGCGCAATTCGGTGATTACCAGGATGCGATGGTCGCCGGGCAGGACCATATGTTCCACAGCCAACTGTCGCCGCTGCTCAACGCCGGGCTGCTGCTGCCATTGGAAGTCTGCCAGGCCGCCGAAGCCGCCTTTCGAGCCGGCGCCGTGCCGATCAACGCCGCCGAAGGCTTCATCCGGCAGATCCTCGGCTGGCGCGAATATGTCCGCGGCATCCACTGGATCGCCGGGCCGGACTACACGGCACGCAACCATCTCGGCGCCACCCGCGACCTGCCGGGCTTTTACTGGACCGGCGACACCGACATGCGCTGCCTGTCGCAAAGCATCGGCGCCACTCGTCGCCACGCCCATGCCCACCACATCCAGCGGCTGATGGTACTCGGCAATTTCGCCATGCTCATCGGTGCTAATCCGAACCAGGTCCATGAATGGTTCCTGGCGGTCTACGACGATGCCTATGAATGGGTCGAAACCCCCAATGTCATCGGCATGAGCCAGTTCGCCGATGGTGGGCTGATGGGATCGAAGCCCTATGCTGCCGGCGGCGCCTACATCAACCGCATGTCCGATTATTGCAGCGGCTGCCGCTACAAGGTGAAGGAGCGCACCGGGCCGGATGCCTGCCCTTTCAACAGCCTCTACTGGGATTTTCTTGCCCGCCACCGCGACCTGCTCGGCCGCAATCACCGGCTGTTGCGCATGTACGACGGCTGGGATCGCTTCGCCCCGGCGGAGCAGGACGCGATCAAGGCGCAGGTGTCGGGGTTCCTCGCGCGGCTGCCGGGGAAGGCGGCGGGGTATTGAGCCCTTGTTGTCACCCCGGGCTCGACCCGGGGCCCGGCTTCCTGCGGGCACTCGCAGAAAAGCTGGGTCCCGGGTCGAGCCCGGGATGACAGTTGAGGTGGATGCGCTACACACGCCGTAATGCCCGCGATCACCCGCCTTGCCCTTACCGATTTTCGCTCGCACGCCGCGCTGGCGATCGTGGCGGCGCCGGGCGCCATCGTCATCACCGGCGAAAATGGCGCCGGCAAGACCAATATCCTCGATGCCATCTCGCTGCTCGGCCCCGGGCGCGGCCTGCGCGGCGCCGCGCTGTCCGACGCGGCGCGCAGCAGCGGCCCCGGCGGCTGGAGCGTGGCGGCGACGCTGGCGACCGATGGCGGCGATGTCGAGATCGGCACCGGCACCGCCGCCAGCGCGCCGGAACGCCGCATCGTGCGCATCAACGGCGCTGCCAGTACCGCAGCGACGCTGGGGGACTGGCTGGCGCTGGTCTGGCTCACTCCCGCCATGGACCGGCTGTTCGCCGATACACCCGCGGCACGGCGGCGCTTTCTCGATCGGCTGGTGCTGGCGCTCCACCCCGGCCATGGCCGCGAGACGCTGCGCTACGATGCGGCGATGCGGGCGCGCACCCGGCTGCTGACCGGCGAGGAGCCCGCCGATCCGCACTGGCTGGCAGCGCTCGAAACCGCGATGGCCGAACATGGCGACGCGATCAGCGCGGCACGCGCCGAAACCGTCGCAGCCCTTGCCGTCCGCCTGGCGGCGGACCCCGAAGGCCCGTTCGCGCGGCCGCTGCTGGCGCTGGGCGGCGAGGCGGTGGCCGATCTGGCGCAGGCACTGGCGCGCAACCGTGCCGCCGATGCAGCGGCCGGGCGGGCGCTCATCGGCCCGCACCGTGCCGACCTGCTCGTCACCCATGCCGGCAAGCGCGAACCGGCGGCGCGTGGTTCGACCGGCGAGCAGAAGGCGCTGCTCATCGCCATCATCCTCGCCCATGCCGAACTGGTGGCGGATCGCATGGGGCGGCCGCCGCTGCTGCTGCTCGATGAAGTCGCGGCGCATCTCGATGCCGATCGCCGCGCCGCGCTGTTCGCCCGGCTAGCGGCGACGGGATCGCAGGTGTGGATGACCGGCACCGATGCGGCGCTGTTCAGCGCGGTGGGCGATGCGACGCGGCTGCATCTCGAAAACGGCGCGCTGCGGCCATGACGACCGCCCGCCGCGCCATGCTCACCGCGTTGCTCGGGCTTGGCGTTGTCGGCGCCAGCTTCGCGCTGCTGGGCCTGTTCGGCCCCGAGTGGGGGCGTTTCGCGCCCGCTACCTGCCTGTCGAGCCATTGTTTCTGCGAACGCCCGCGCACCGGCGCGCTGTTGCTGCAACCCGCCAACAGCTGGTCATCGTTCGGCTTCGTGCTGGTCGGCTTGTGGATCATGCTCGGTGCCGGCACCCGGCCCGACAGCGCGCTGGCCGGGCCGGCGGCGCGCTGGCTGGGCTTTACCGCCATCGTCATCGGCACCGGCAGCGTCGCGTTGCACGCCAGCCTGACGCTGTGGGGGCAGTTCGCCGATGTGCTCGGCATGTACCTGTTCGGCGCCTTTGTCCTCGCCTGGGCGGTGCTGCGCTGGCGCGGCCTGTCGCCCGGCGCGGCGCTGCTGCTTTATGCGCTGGTCGCCGGCGGCCTTGTCGGCGCGCTGTGGCTGTGGCCGGAAACCCGGCGCTGGCTGTTCGCTGTGCTGCTGGTCACTGCCGTCGCCGCCGAATGGTGGCTGGCGCGGCCGCGCCGCCCGGGGGTGCAGCCGCGCCTGCTGCTGTGGGGGCTCGGCGCCAATATCCTGGCCTTCGCCATCTGGATCGCCGACCAGAGCGGCGCGCTGTGTGCGCCCGACAGCCCGTGGCAGGGCCATGCCGCCTGGCACCTGCTCGGCGCCGTCGCTCTGGCCCTCAGTTACGCCTATTACCGCGGCGAAACCGCACGAAAGCCTCGCGTGGACGCGCGCGAGAGTCTATAGCCTGTCACAAATACCGCGCGATGTGCCGGCGCGGCGACAAGGAAGTCCATTTTGTCCGACGAAACCAACCAGGCCCCCGCCGATTACGATGCCGATTCGATCAAGGTGCTGCGCGGGCTCGATGCCGTGCGCAAACGCCCGGGCATGTACATCGGCGATACCGATGATGGCTCGGGCCTGCACCACATGGTGTTCGAAGTTTCCGACAATGCCATCGACGAATCGCTCGCCGGCTATTGCGACCTGATCAACATCGTCCTCAACCCCGATGGCTCGGTTTCGGTCACCGACAATGGCCGCGGCATCCCGACCGGCATCCACAGCGAAGAAGGCGTTTCGGCTGCCGAAGTCATCATGACCCAGCTCCACGCCGGGGGTAAGTTCGAAAACTCCGATGCCAATGCCTACAAGGTATCGGGCGGGCTGCACGGCGTCGGCGTCTCGGTGGTCAATGCGCTGTCGGAATGGCTCGAACTGACGATCTGGCGCGATGGCCAGGAACATTGGATGCGCTTCCGCCACGGCGATGCCGAAGCGCCGCTGAAGATCGTCGGCCCGGCGCCCGAAGGCAAGCGCGGCACCCGCGTCACCTTCCTGCCGAGCCCCGCCACCTTCAAGATCATCGAATTCGATTTCGCCAAATTGGAGCATCGCTTCCGCGAACTCGCCTTCCTCAATTCGGGCGTCCGCCTGCACCTGACCGATGCCCGCCATGCCGAACAGCAGACGGTGGAGCTGTATTACGAAGGCGGCATCGCGGCGTTCGTCAAATATCTCGACAAGGCGAAAACCCCGCTGATCGCCGCGCCGGTCGCGATCCATGGCGAAAGCAACGACATCAGCATCGATGTCGCGCTCGAATGGAACGACAGCTACTACGAACAGGTGTTGTGCTTCACCAACAACATCCCGCAGCGCGATGGCGGCACCCATCTGGCGGCGTTTCGCGCCGCGCTGACCCGCACGCTCAACAATTATGCCGAATCCAGCGGCGTGCTGAAGAAAGAAAAGGTCACGCTGACCGGTGATGACATGCGCGAGGGCCTGACCGCGATCGTCTCGGTGAAGCTGCCTGACCCGAAATTCTCGTCGCAGACCAAGGACAAGCTGGTCTCCTCCGAAGTCCGCCAGCCGCTGGAAGCGCTCATCGCCGACCGGCTGGCGATCTGGCTCGAGGAAAACCCCGGCCTCGCCCGCACCATCATGGCCAAGATCATCGATGCCGCCGCGGCGCGCGAAGCCGCCAAGAAGGCGCGTGACCTGACGCGGCGCAAGGGCGCGCTCGATATCGCCAGCCTGCCCGGCAAGCTGGCGGATTGCCAGGAACGCGACCCGGCGAAATCGGAACTGTTCCTCGTCGAAGGCGATTCCGCCGGCGGCAGCGCCAAGCAGGGCCGCAACCGGCAGTTCCAGGCGATCCTGCCGTTGAAGGGCAAGATCCTCAACGTCGAGCGCGTGCGCTTCGACCGCATCCTGTCGAGCCGCGAAATCGGCACGATCATCCAGGCGCTCGGCACCGGCATCGGCCGCGACGAGTTCAAGATCGAGAAATTGCGCTACCACAAGATCGTCATCATGACCGATGCCGATGTCGATGGCGCGCATATCCGCACGCTGCTGCTGACCTTTTTCTACCGGCAATTTCCGGAGCTTATCCGCGCCGGCTATATCTATATCGCCCAGCCGCCGCTCTATAAAATGTCGCGCGGGCGGTCGGAGGTCTATCTCAAGGACGATATCGCGCTCGAGGAATATCTCATCGATGCCGGTCTGTCGGGCCAGGTGCTGATGACCGATGCCGGCCCGCGCACCGATAATGATCTGCGCTCGGTCGTCGATCATGCGCGCAAGCTGCGCGCGCTGATGGCCTATGTGCCGCGCCGCTACCCCGCCCAGGTCATCGAGGCGCTGGCGCTCAACAATGCGCTCGCCCCCGGGCTGGCCGGCGCCGATGCCGCCGCCGCCGCCGATGCGACGGCGAAATGGCTGACCGCTGCCGACACCGAAAAAGCCAGCTGGACCGCCAGCCCGGCGGCCGAGGGCGGCTATATCCTGCGCCGCGACTGGCGCGGCGTTGCCGACCATCACATCATCGATGCCGCCTTCCTCGCCAGCCCCGAGGCACCGCGCCTGCACACGCTGGCGATGCAGGAAGCGACGAGCTATCGCGGCAACGCGACGCTCGGCGACCGCCGCATCACCCGCCCGTCGGACCTGCTCACCGCCATCCTCGATGCCGGGCGCAAGGGGCTGTCGGTGCAGCGCTACAAGGGGCTCGGCGAGATGAACGCCGAACAGCTTTGGGAAACCACCCTCGATCCGGTGGCGCGCACGCTGCTGCGCGTTGACGAGGGCGAAGCCGATACCGCCGATGCGATCTTCACGCGCCTGATGGGCGACATGGTCGAACCGCGCCGCGAGTTCATCCAGGACAATGCGCTCAACGTCGCCAATCTGGACGTTTAGGCGAGGGAGACCCTCGCCAAAAAGGCAGTCGTCGCCCCGGGCTTGAGCCGGGGCCCGCTTCCCTTGTGCACATGGTGCGACCTGTCATGCCAGCGAAGGCTGGCATTCAGCCGTGCCGTGCGGAGAACCCGGCCGGTTCTGGCGCCACGATTGGATGGCAGCCTTCGCTGGCATGACAGGCAAAAGCGGGACCCCGGGTCAAGCCCGGGGTGACGAGTCTGGTGTGGTGAGACCACGCTGCTCGGCCCGCACCCGCGCCAATTGGTCGCACTGCGGTCACTCGCCGGCACCATCCTGAATTCCGCCGCCGCGTGGCGCAGGCTGTCGGCCAAAGGAAGTCCCGATGTCCATGCCCAGCAATCGCCGTCAACTCCTCCTCGGTGCCGGTGCGCTTGCCGCCACGGCGCTGCTGCCAGCCAGCGCCCGCGCCGCGACCAAAGGCGGCGGTGAGCCGAAACTCTGGGATGTCGTTGTCGTCGGCGCCGGGCTCGCCGGGCTCAACGCCGCGATGCTGCTCGAATCGCAGGGGCTGAAGGTCCTTGTCGTCGAAGCGTCGGACCGGGTCGGCGGTCGGTTGCGCACCGGGCGCGCTAAAGGCTATCAGGGCGAATTGGGCGGCAGCGAGGTCGGCCCCGGCTATGGCCGCATCCGTGACGCGGCGCAGCGGCTCGGCGTCGGGCTGCACAGCAATGGCGGCAATATCCTGCCGTTTGCCCTCAGTTTCGGCGACGATCTGTTCAACCCCGATGGCTGGGCGGCGAGCCCGCACAACATGACCCATGGCGCCGAACGCGGCATCGCCCCCTATCTCATCCAGAACCGGCTGTTCTTCGACCGGGTGCCGTTCACCGATCCGGGCGACTGGCTGGCGGCGGCGCAACTGCCGTATGACGTGTCGGCGGCCGAATATCTGCGCGCGCAAGGTGTGTCCGAAGCCGCGATCCGGCTCTGCGACATCGATGTCAACGCCCCCAACATGGCGGCCGTTTCGGCACTGAGCATCTTTCGCGATCTCGTCCGCATCAAGGCCGAAGGCTTTACCGATCCGACGAAGCCGCAATATGGCGCCAATGCCAGCCTGACGCGTGCCTATATCCAGGGCGGCTCCGACATGCTGCCGCGCGCCATGGCGGCGGTTCTGAAGGGCGGCGTGCGGCTCAATACCCCCGTCGTCGCGGTCGACCAAACCGCAACCGAAGTCGAAACCCGGCTGGCCGATGGCGAGCGGCTGCGTAGCCGCTTCATGGTCATGGCGGCGCCGTTCAGCGCGGTGCGCCGCATCCGCTTCAACCCCGGCCTGCCGGCGAAACAGGACGACGCTATCCAGGGCGCGCTCTATTCGGCGACGACGCAGTTCCATTTCCGCATCCTCAAGCCGTTCTGGGAGGCCGATGGCCTCAACGGCTCGATCTACAGCGACGCGCGCTTCGAACGTGCCTTCGTCAACACTGCGGGGCAGGGGCCGCACGGCACGCTCACGGTGTGGATGAACGGCGACGGCGCGACGCGGCTCGATGGCATGCCGTTGGCGGTGCAGAAGGATTTCGTCATGGCCGAAATGGTCCGGCGCCGGCCGTCGCTGGCCGGGGCGCTCGAATATGTGCTCGGCTACAGCTGGGAGGCCAACCCCTTCGTCGGCGGCAACAAGCATGTCTTTGGCGCCGGCCAGATCCGCAGCTTTGCCGCCGACATGGGTAAGCCCGCCGGGCGCATCCATTTCGCCGGCGAACATTTGCGCAAGCTCGAGGCCGGCATGGAATCGGCGATGGAGACCGGCGAAATTGCCGCCTATGAAGTGCTCGACCGGGTCTGAGGCAAAAATGCCACACCGCGACACTTTGTCGCCAGATGGACAAAAATAATTCGGCAGGCCGACCGTCGCCGGTTTAGCTTTCATAGGGTCACCAGAGGGAGCCGGGTCTGGCCCCGCCGCCATCGGCAGCCGCCCCGCCTCCCCAACCGATTGCTATGTTGCCGCTTGCGGGCGGGTGTTGGGGGAAAAGACATGATTCGCACCGATTTGCTCGCCGGTACCGCGCTCGGCCTCGCCGTTGCGCTGGCTTTGACGCCGGGCAGCGCTGCCGCCCAGACGGCAACCGCTGCCGCCGCCGAAAGCGCCAACGCCGAAGAAATCATCGTCACCGCCCGCAAGCGCGCCGAAGATATCCAGACCGTGCCGGTATCGATCGTCGCCTATTCCGAAAAGGACCTGGCGGCGCGCAACATCGCCAACTTCGCCGATCTGGGCAACGGCACCCCGGGCGTCGCGATCACCTCGATCGCCGGCGGCACGGTACAGAGCATCTATCTGCGCGGCCTGGCGCCGGCCAATACCGCCAATGATCTCAACGTCGAAGCCAATGTCGGCGTGTTCATCGACGGCATCTACCAGACCAGCCGCAACACGCTCGATTTCATCTCGGTGCTCGATATCGGCCAGATCGAAATCGCCAAGGGGCCGCAATCGGCGCTCTATGGCCGATCGACCTTTGCCGGCGCGCTCGGCATCACCACCAAGCGGCCGTCGAGCACGCTGGAAGGCAATATCAGCGCGACGGTCGGTGAGGACGAGGATTTCAGGGTTCGCGCCACCATTGCCGGGCCATTGACCGACAAGATTTCGGCGCGCCTCGCCGCCGGCTACCTGTCGTACGACGGCTGGGCCAAGAACGCCGCCAACCCCGATGACAATCTTGGCGGTACCGAAAAATACGCCGTCAGCGCCGCGATCGAGCTCCTCGCGACCGACAATTTCACCGCGCGGGTCCAGGGTTTCTACACCCATTCGAAGACCGAGATGACGCCGGTGACGGTGATGCCGATCAGCCAGTTCAACTGCGGCACGACCAGCGTGGCGGCGGTTACCGCCGGCATCCGCCAGCTTTATTGCGGCGCGCTGACCGCCAGCAAGGTCAGCGACATTTCGCCCAACTTGCCCGATACCGTTGCCAAGACCCACCAGATTTCGGCCGATCTCGAATGGGACCTGGGCTTTGCCCGGCTGGTCAGCGTCACCGGCTGGACCGGCGCCACCAACCGCGCCCATAATGATTATGACGGCACCAGCGCCGGCGTGCAGTTCGGGGTGTGCACCGGCGGCGCCGCCTGCCTCGGCGTCCCGGCCTACAGCCGGCTGGCGCGCGCCAACCTCGTCAGCATCAGCGCCGAACGCGTCGAAACCTTCAACCAGGAATTCCGGATCCAGTCGGCCGATGATTCCAAGCTGAGCTGGCTGCTCGGCATGAACTATTTCAACTCGCGCATTCCGCTCGCCGCCGGCGGCCTCGCCACAGATCGCGCCGGGCTGGCGGCCAACGAACGCTTCGTGGCGATCTCGCAGCTCGGCACGCCGCCAAGCACCGGCACCGGCGCCTATGAATTCACCGCCAACCCCTTCATCGTCGATGATTCGAATGTTAACCAGGTATCGAGCAGCTGGTCGCGGGCCAGCACCAAGACCAAATCGGTGTTCGGTGCGCTGGGCTATGATTTCGGTTCGATCCGGATCAACGCCGAAGGCCGCTACAATGAAGACGACAAGCGCGCGCAGGTGTTTTCGGTCAGCAACCCGACCAGCCAGCCCGGCATCAACCAGGTCATCGTCGGCACGACAATACCGTCACCCGGCACCTTCCCGGTCACCGGCGCGGTGTTCGAGCGCACCTTCAAGAGCTTCACGCCGCGCTTCACCGTCGATTGGCAGGCGACCGAAAGCCTGTTCCTCTATGGCTCGGCGGCCAAGGGCGTGCGCTCGGGCGGTTTCAACACCGCCAACGCCGTCAGCGCCACCGGCATCCTGGCCAGCGAAGTCGCCTATGACGAAGAAACTAACTGGACCTATGAAGCCGGCTTCAAGAGCCGCTGGTTCGACAACCGGCTGACGCTCAACGCCACCGTCTTCCACACCGACTGGAAGGACGCGCAGGTGTCGGGCTTCACCGACAACCCCACCGCGGTCAACCCGGTGCGCATCGTGCGCAACGTCGGCAACATCAAGGCGACCGGCTTCGAAGTGCAGTCGGACCTGCAATTCACCGACATGTTCGGGATCGGCGGCAGCCTGACCTTCTCCGATCCCAAGTTCCAGGCCGGCGTCTATGACGGCGGCACCGTCGGCCAGTGCGTTATCGGCACCGGCACGACCGCCACCGCGGCCCAGGGCTGTCCGCCGGTGACGGTCATCACGACCGGCAGCGGCGCCGTCCGCGCCGTGCCCTCGCTCGAAGGGCTGCGCCCGCAGCGCTCGGTGCAGACGCAGTGGAACCTGCACGCCACCGCCAATGTGCCGCTCAGCGGCGATTGGAAGGCGACCGGGCGCGTCGATGTCAACTACACCGGCGAGGCGTTCAGCAACCTGATCAACACCATCGGTTTCGGCCAGCGCACGCTGACCAATTTCCGTGTCGGGGTCGACAATGGCAAGTTCAACGTCGCGGTCTGGGCAAACAATGTCTTCGACGTCACCTATGCCCAGAACTCAATCAACCAGCCGCGTGCCGGCATCCCCTTCGCCTTCGTCATCCCGGAAATCTATCTCGGCGAAGGCCGCCGCATGGGCGTGACGGCGGGGTATCGCTTCTGATCTGAAACGCCCTCCCCGTGCGGGGAGGGCGTTGGCCCTTATCCCTCCCGCCCCCACAGCCCGAGCACCGCCGCGCCGAGCAGGTTGAGCACCGGCGGCGCCACCGCAAAGGCCATCATTACCCCCGTCAGCGCCAGCGCGCTTTGCGGCTGCCCGGCCATCGCGCGGCCCGCATCGAAGCCGAAGCCCGACAGCACCAGCCCGACGAGCAGGCTGCCGCCCAGCGCAAAGCCGATCTTGTCGGCCGCGATCCACGCCGCCGAATACAGCCCGGCGTGGGGCACATCATCGGCGGTGATGTCGGACAGCAGCGCAAAACCGTTCATCGTCCAGCCCGAATTGCCGATGGCCGCGACCAGCGCGAAGCCGAAGATGACCGGCAACGGCGCCATTGGAAAAGCCCCCCAAGCCAGGTAGCCGGCGGCATACAACAGGCTGCCGGCGACATAGCCGCGGATCTTGCCGAAGCGTCGCGCCGTCCACACCCACAGCGGCTGGGCGATGACGATGCCGACACACATGGTCAGCACGATGCCGCCGACGAGTTGCAGCGCATCGGCGCGCTGCATGTTGTAGCTGAGGAAGTACAGCATCGCCGCATAGCCCATGCCCGACCCGGCGAGTTGCAGCAGATTGGCGCCCATCAGCACGGCAAAGCGTGGCCGCAGCAGCACGCCCAAGGCGGCGCGCGGTGACAGGCGATCGCGCGGAAATCTTTGAGCCGCGAGCGGGGCCGCGAGGGGTGCCGTGGCCGCCCCGCCGCTGCCGAAAAAGGCGATGACCAGCGCTACCGGGCAGATGATGGCCAGCACCAGCGCCATGCTTTCATAGGCCGGCTGGCCGCCGCCGAAGCGTTGCACCACCGCCGGGGCGAGCGCGCCCGCCGTCAGCACGCCGACCGCGGTGAACACCAGCCGCCACGCCATCAGCAGCGTGCGGCCGCGGCTGTCGCTGGCGAGATCGCTCGACAATGCCAGATAGGGCACCGAAAAACAGGCGAACACCGCCATGTAGAGGCTGAATGCCGCCACCACCCAGCCGAGGCGCAGGCTTTCGGACCCCGCCGGCACATGGAACAGCAGCAGCATCGCCACCGGCGCGCCGACGGCACCGACAAGCAGCCACCAGCGCCGCGGGAAACGCAGCCGCCAGCGATCGGAAAACACCCCGACCGCCATGTCGCAACCGACGCCGAGGACGAATTTGGGCACGAAGATCGCCAGTCCCGCTACCGCCGGCGCGATGCCGAGCACCGTCGTCAGGAAGAACAGCAGCAGCAGCGACGGCACATCGCGGAACACCTGACCCGCGACCTGGCCGCTGCCATAGGCGATCTGCCGCCCCAGCGTGATCTCCGCCATCACCCACCCCTTGCTGCCGCGCGGCAAGTTTGACCATCGCGGCGGGCGCGGCACAAGCGCACCGGGGCCGCGCGCGTGGCGCTTGTCCGCCAGCCGGTCACGCGGGCGCGGGCGGGCGCCGGCGGGGAACGGGGTGTGCAACACAAATCCGTCGCCGCCACGCAGGCGGGCGCGACGGAGAGAGGGCACACCACCACGCCATGCTCGGTGCGATCATCACCCTGTTGCTGCAGGCCGCCACCCCGGCGGCACTTGCGCCGCCGCCGCCCGACTATGCGCAGGCCGCGAGCTGGGCGGCCCGCGCCCACGCTCCCGGTGCAGCGGCAGCCGTGGCGCTCGGTGCAAGCCCCGCCGCCGCAACGCCCGCCGTCGATGTCTTCACCATCAACCCGACCAGCTATCGCAGCGACGTGAACTGGAACCAGCCGGTCGCCGATGCAGCCGCCAACGCCTTCACCGATGGCAGCGTCGTCGCCCGCCAGGCCGGCATCTTCAACGCCTGCTGCCGGGTGTTCGCACCGCGCTACCGCCAGGCCTCGACGCGGGCCTTCCGCAACATGACCGGCGGCGGGGAGAAGGCCTTTGCCATCGCCTATTTCGATGTGCTTCGCGCCTTCGACCATTATCTCAAGCACGACAACAAGGGTCGGCCCTTCATCCTCGTCGGCCACAGCCAGGGCGCCCGTCATGCCGCGCAACTGCTCGAAGACCGCATCGACGGCACGCCGCTGCACAAGCGGCTGGTCGCCGCCTATGTCGTCGGCATCGATCTGGCGGTGGGCGAATTCGGCGCGCGCTACAAGGGCGTAGCGCCGTGCCTGAAGCCGGCGCAGACCGGCTGCGTCATCGCCTGGAACGCCATCCTGCCCGGCGCCGATCTCGACAAGCTGGCGGTGCCGTTCGGCGCGCGCTACGTCGCGCGCTTCGGCGACAATGCCGGCAAGGCGGCGTTCTGCATCAACCCGCTGACCTTCGACGCCGCGCGCCCTGCCGCCGGGGTGGAGGCGGCACAAGGCGCGGTGCCCGGTGACCCCGATGCGTCACCGCTACAACCGCTCATCGCCCATGCTGTCGCGGCGCGCTGCGAAAAGGGCTTCCTCGTCGTCGAACCCGTGCCCTCGCTCGGTCTCAAGCCGTTGCCCGGTGGCAGCATGCACTATCATGATTACGGCCTGTTCTACGCCGACATCCGCGCCAATGCGCTGCTGCGTGCGGCGGCGTGGCAGCAACAAGGAAAGCCTGCCCGATGATCGTTCGTCTCGCTCTCGCCGCCCTGCTCAGCGCGACTCCCGCGCTCGCCGCCGACCAGGCCGCCCTGCTGAAACGCGGCGCCGTCCTGTCGATGCGCTGCTCGACCTGCCATGAATTCGCCGCCGGCAAACCCGACAAGGTCGGGCCCAACCTCCACGGCACGCTGGGCAAGCCCGCCGGCGGCGTCGCCGGTTTCGCCTATTCCCCGGCGCTCAAGGCGAGCAAGACCGTCTGGACCGACGCGACCCTCGACGCCTGGCTCGAACGCCCCACTGCCGTCATCCCGGGAACGAAAATGGCCTTTGTCGGCCTGCCCCGCCCGGAGGACCGCGCCGCGCTGATCGCCTGGCTCAAGCAGGCGACGAAATAGCCGCCCCTGTTCCGTCTGTAAGGGAGGCAAGAGCCCTGCGTTAATGCTGCCCGGGTGGGGGTGTTTTTGCGCGAGGGACAGACGAAACTCTGGCCGTCAACGCTTACGAATTCGCCTGCTGCGCCTTCAGGATTGCCGGCAACACATCGCGCGGAAACATCGACCAAAGAATGAGGTGTTCACGATTGGTCGTGGTGTCACAAATGATGATTCCACCCAACACGCCCGGGTCTTCTTCAACGACCATCGCGTTCAAAGCCACGGACCAAATAGGAAACCCGAACCGCCGCATTTGAAGCAATCCCGGATCCTCGACTATGACTAGCTTCGTTGAATATAAATATATCATGCAAAAAGTTGAAAACAGCAATATGCCTGTGCCATCCAGATATCCGCCTGACATAAGCGAATAAAATCCCCAAGTTGCGATAGGAAAAAATATCAAGAAACTTAAAACAATGTTTTTGACGTGTATATTCGCCACAACACGAAAAATAGTCGGCAATTTGAAGATCCTTCGATCGTGTTTCAAATATATGCGATATTTCCCGATTTCGTTTCATTGACGATCTGTAATGCCGCTTTAGATTCTGGCACCTTAATCCGATGTCTTTCGCTCGGCAAACGCACGACGCCAAGACCGTCAAGTCCTCAAAAAACTGGTTTACCCAAACAATACACCCGCTATAAGTGCGAGCGTTTCGCACAGGGGATGTCGATGCTCGAGCTCAGCCATGTCAGCCACGTCTATGCCAATGGTACCCGCGCGCTCGATGATGTCAGCCTGACGGTTCCCAACGGCATGTTCGGGCTGCTGGGGCCGAACGGCGCCGGCAAATCGACGCTGATGCGCTGCGTGGCGACGCTGCAGACGCCGACCGCCGGCACCATCCGTTTCGGCGATATCGACATCATCGCCGACCCCGAAAAACTGCGCGCCACGCTCGGCTATCTGCCGCAGGATTTCGGGGTTTACCCGCGCGTGTCGGCCTATGACATGCTCGAGCATATGTGCGTGCTCAAGGGCATCGCCTCGGCCGGGGAGCGCAAGGCAACGGTGGAAACGCTGCTCGCCCAGACCAACCTCTGGGACGTGCGCAAGAAAGCCATCGCCGGGTTTTCGGGTGGCATGCGGCAGCGCTTCGGCATCGCCCAGGCGCTGATCGGCAACCCGCGGCTGATCATCGTCGACGAACCGACCGCCGGGCTCGACCCCGAGGAACGCAACCGCTTCCTCAACCTGCTCGTCGAGATCGGCGAGAATGTCGTCATCATCCTGTCGACGCATATCGTCGAGGATGTCGCCGACCTGTGCCCGCGCATGGCGGTGCTCGCCGGCGGGCGCATCCAATTGGAAGGCGCGCCGCACGACCTCATCGACAGGGCGCGCGGCAGTGTGTGGGCGAAGAGCATTGCGCGCGGCGAACTCGCCGAGGTCGCGGCCAGCCATGAAGTCATCGCCACCCGTCTCGTCGGTGGCCGCACCATCGTCCATGTCCTGTCCGACCAGGACCCCGGCCCCGGCTTCACCGCGGTGTCGGGCGGGCTGGAAGACGTGTATTTCGCCACGCTCGCCACCATGCGCCGCGCCGCGCGCCCCGCCACTCAGAACGCCGCCTGAGGCCGGGCATGTTCGGTTCCATCGCTGCCTTCGAACTGCGCTACCAATTGCGCAACCCGGTGTTCTGGGTGGTCGCCATCCTGTTCTTCCTGATGACCTTTGGCGCCACCACGGTCGAGCAGATCCAGATCGGCAGCGGCGGCAACGTCCATGTCAATTCGCCCGCCGCGATCGCGCGTATCCACCTGATCCTGTCGATCTTCTTCATGTTCGTGACGACGGCGTTCGTCGCCAATGTCATCGTCCGCGATGATGAATCGGGCTTCGGCCCGATGGTGAAATCGACGCGGGTATCGAAGTTCGACTATCTGCTGGCGCGCTTCACCGGCGCCGCGATCGCCGCTTCCGCGGCCTTTGCCTTTGTGCCGCTGGCGATCTTCCTCGGCTCGCTGATGCCTTGGCTCGACCCCGAAACGCTGGGGCCGAACCGCATCGGCGATTACATGTTCGCCTATTTCGCGCTGGCGCTGCCCAATGTGCTGCTCACCGCGGCGATCTTCTTTGCCGTCGCGACGATGACGCGGTCGATGATGTATTCCTATGTCGGCGTCGTCGTTTTTCTCGTCGCCTATCTGGTGCTGTCGGCGACGCTGCGTTCGAAACCCGAATTGCGCGAACTTGCCGGGCTGGTCGAACCCTTCGGCACGGCGGCGTTCGGCAATGTCACCCGCTATTGGACCGCGGCCGAATCGAACACCATGGTGCCAGCGTTTGCCGGCGCGCTGCTGTATAATCGGTTGATCTGGCTCGGCGTCGGCCTGGCGGCGCTGGCGGTGGCCTATTGGCGCTTCAGCTTTGCCGAAAAGGGCCTGTCGCCGCGCGCCGTGCGCCAGCAGGCGAAAGTCGCCGCCAGGCTCGCCGCCAGCAAGCCCGAGATTGTCGCCGTGCTGCCGCCGGCGCACCCCGATGCTGCCGCCCTCGCCCGGCTGCTGGCCCGGGCGCGTTTCGAAATGGCGCAGGTGTTCAAGAGCCCGGCGTTCTTCGTGCTGCTGCTCATCGGGCTGTTCAACGCCGGCGGAAGCCTGTTCTTCGGCAATGAAATCTATGGCACCCCGGCGCGGCCGCTGACCTTTGCGCTCATCGACACGCTGCGCGGCTCGTTCGGCATCATCCCGATCATCATCGCCATCTATTATGCCGGCGAACTCGTCTGGCGCGATCGCGATCGCAAGATGCACGAGATCATCGATGCTACCTCGCTGCCCAACTGGGCCTATCTGGTGCCCAAGACGCTGGCGGTTTCGGGCGTGCTGGTCGCGACGCTGGTCGCCGGCATGGTCGCGGCGATCCTGATCCAGTTGTTCCGCGGCGTCACCGACATTTCGCTCGGCGAATATCTGCGCTGGTATCTGCTGCCCGAAAGCGTCGACATGGTGATCCTCGCCGTGCTGGCGGTGTTCGTCCAGGCGCTCAGCCCCAACAAATATGTCGGCTGGGGGGTGATGGTCGTCTATCTCGTCGCCTCGATCACGCTCAACAACATCGGCTTTGAACACCCGCTGTACAATTATGGCGCTACCGGCCGGGTGCCATTGTCGGACATGAATGGCAACAATGTCGGCAGCGCGCTGTCGTGGTGGCTGCGGCTCTACTGGGGGGCGTTCGCGCTGATCCTGGCGGTGCTGGCGCATCTGTTGTGGCGGCGCGGCACCGAAACCGCGCTGATGCCGCGGCTGCGGCGCATGCCGGCGCGGCTGGCGGATGTGCCGGGTGTGCTGATCCTTGCCGGGCTGGCCATCGCCGGGGCGAGCGGCGGCTATGTCTTCTGGAACACCAACATCCTCAACGAATACCGCACCCGCGACGATATCGAGGCGCGCCAGGCGGCGTATGAGAAGAAATATCTCAAATATGAAAGCCTTGCCCAGCCATCGACGACCGATATCAAGCTGGCGGTCGAGCTGTTTCCGCGCGGCCACCGCATGGATGCGCGCGGCCGCTATAGCCTCGTCAACGACACCGGCGCGCCGGTCACCGATCTCCACGTCCGCCTGCCCGACCCCGATGTGAAGATCCGCGGCATCGAAGTGCCCGGCACGAAGCTGGTGATGGAGGACAAGGACAACAATTACCGCATCTATCGCTTCACGACGCCGCTGGCGCCCGGCGCAACGACGCAGCTGACTTTCGTGACCCAGCGTTGGCAACAGGGCTATCGCGCCAACGGCAACGACACCAATGTCGTCGACAATGGCAGCTTCCTCAACAACAGCAATTTCGCGCCCCAGATCGGCATGAGCCGTGATGGCCTGCTGACCGACCGCGTCAAGCGCCGCAAATATGGCCTGCCCGCCGAACTGCGGATGGCGAAACTGGAAGATGAGAAGGCGCAGCAGCGCAACTACATCGGCAATGCCGATTGGGTGACATCGGACATCAGCGTGACGACCGATGCCGATCAGACCCCGGTGGCGCCGGGCCGCAAGGTGTCTGACGTGACCAGGGCCGGCCGGCGCACGGCACATTTCGTCGCCAGCGCGCCGATCCTCGCCTTTTTCTCGGTGCAATCGGCGACCTATGCCGAAAAATCCGCCGATGCGAACGGGGTGAAGCTGACGGTGTTCTACGAAAGGAAGCACGGCTTCAACGTCGATCGCATGCTGGCGGCGATGGGCTCGTCGCTCGATTATTACCGCGCGAACTTCGGCCCCTTCCAGTTCGACCACCTGCGCGTGCTCGAATTCCCGGGCTATGCGACCTTTGCGCAAAGCTTTGCCGGCACCATTCCCTATTCCGAATCGATCGGTTTTCTCGCCGACAACAGCGACGAGGACGAGATCGATTATGTCACCTATGTGACCGCGCACGAGGTCGGCCACCAGTATTGGGGCCATCAGGTCGTCACCGCAGACATGCAGGGCGGCACCGTTCTCGTTGAAACCATGGCGCAATATTCCGCCATGATGGTGATGAAAAAGCTCTACGGCGAAGACAAGATGCGCCGGTTCCTCAAGTATGAGCTCGACAATTACCTGCGCTCGCGCGGCGGCGAAGCGATCGAGGAACTCCCCCTCGAACGCGTCGAGAACCAGGGCTATATCCATTACCGCAAGGGCGCGCTGGTCATGTATCTGCTCGCCGACCGGCTTGGCGAGGATCGCGTCAACGCCATGCTGCGCGACCTGATCAACCGCTATCGGTTCAAGAGCCAGCCCTATCCGCGCTCGCTCGACCTAGTGAACGGGCTGAAAAGCATCGCTCGCGACGATGCCGAACGGCAGCTGGTCGCCGATCTGTTCGAACGCATCACCATCTATGACCTGAAAGCCAAGAACGCGGTGATCTCGAAGCTCCCCGACGGCCGTTGGCAGACGAAACTGACGGTGACGGCGGCGAAGAACTACGCCGACGGCAAGGGCAAGGAAACCGCGGCGCTGCTGCGCGACAGCATCGATGTCGGCGTCTTCGCGGCGCGGCCGGGGATCGGCGCGTTCAGCAAGGCCGATGTCGACCGCATCGAACGCCGTACTATCGCGTCGGGCGCCCAGATCATCACGCTGGTGACCAAGCGCAAGCCGGCCTTTGGCGGAGTCGACCCGTACAACAAATATGTCGATCGCAATTCGGACGACAATGTCGTCGCGGTGACGGAGGGGTAAGCCCTTTACCTCCCCCCGGCGCGACCGAAGGTCGCCTTCGGCGACGGGGGGAGGTGACGGGGCGGCGGCGATATTCCAGACCACTCCTTTACCGTCGCCCCGAGTCAGGCCCGGGGTTACGGCAGCGGGTAGAACACTCCCCCACCTCCAAAATGCGGACCGCCGAATCCGTCTTGCGCCATGCCCCCCGCACCCGGCACAACACGCCATGACCTTGCGCTCACCGCCCGCGGCATGACCATTCTCGGCATCGATCTCGGCACCACCAACAGCGCCGCCGCCATCTGGCGCGATGGGGCGCCCGTGCTCGTCCCCAACCGGCTCGGCGACACGCTCACCCCCTCGGCGGTCAGCATCGATGACGAAGGCCGCGTGCTGGTCGGCCTTGCGGCGCGCGAGCGCCAGGCGAGCCACCCGACCGCCACCGTCACCGCCTTCAAGCGCTTCATGGGCACCCAGCGCGAAATGAAGCTGGCCGGCAAGACCTTCACCCCCGAAGAGCTTTCGGCGCTCGTCCTGCGCAGCCTGAAAGAGGACGCCGAAGCCTTTCTCGGCGCCCCCGTCACCGAAGCCGTCATCACCGTCCCGGCCTATTTCAACGACAAGCAGCGCAAGGCCACGCGCCGCGCCGGCGAACTCGCCGGGTTGAAGGTCGAGCGCCTCATCAACGAGCCGACCGCGGCGGCATTGGCCTATGGCATCCACAATCTCGACGCCGAAACGCGCTTCCTTGTCTTCGATCTCGGCGGCGGCACCTTCGATGTCTCGATCCTCGAAATCTTCGACGGCATCATCGAGGTGCGCTCCTCCACCGGCGACAACCGGCTCGGCGGCGAGGATTTCAACGAAGTCCTCATCGGCCTTTTGCGCAAGCAATTCGCCGCCGCCTGGGGCACCGCCACCCGCGATAATGACGCGCTCTACCAGCGCCTGCGCGAAGCCGCCGAGCGCGGCCGCCGGGCGCTGACCACCGGCAACAGCGCCACCCTCTCGGTCGTCTGGCGCGACACGCCCTATACGCTGGAGGTCACTACCGAGGATTTCGAAACCGCCGCCGCCGATCTCCTCACCCGGCTGCGCGACCCGGTGCTGCGCGCGCTGCGCGACAGCGATATCCGCCCCGACAGCCTGTCCGAAATCATCCTGATCGGCGGCGCCACCCGCATGCCGCTGGTGCGCCGCACCGTCGCGCGCATGTTCGGCCGCTTCCCCAACGCCCAGATCAACCCCGATGAAGCCGTGGCATTGGGCGCCGCTGTCCAGGCCGGATTGAAGGCGCGCGATGCAGCGCTGAAGGAAGTCGTGCTCACCGATGTCTGCCCCTATTCGCTGGGGGTCGACATCGTCCGGCAGCTCCCTGGCGGCGGCATCGAGGAAGGCATTTTCTCGCCGATCATCGAGCGCAACACCGCGGTACCGGTCAGCCGGGTCAACCGCTATGAAACCGTGCGCGCCAACCAGAACAAGGTCGTCTTCGGCATCTACCAGGGCGAGGCGCGCAAGGTCGTCGACAATGTCCGCATCGGCCAGATCGAGGTCGCCATGCCGCGCGGGCCGGCCGGGCAACCGGTCGATTGCCGCTTCACCTACGACATCAACGGGCTGCTCGAAGTCGATATCCACATCCCGTCGAACGACCAGCGCCACCAATTGGTCATCACCGACCCCGAAGATGTCGTTGCCCCCGCCGAGATCGAACGCCGCCGCAGCGCGCTCGCCGCGTTGAAGGTCCACCCGCGCGATGGCGAGGCCAACCGCGCCGCGCTGGCCCGCGCCGAACGCTGCTGGCAGGATTTCCTCGGTGACAAGCGCGACCATGTCGGCGAGCTGATCGCGCAATTCCAGGCGGCGCTCGAAACCCAGGACCCGCGCCTCGTCGATCGCGCCCGCGACGGCCTTGCCGAAGCGCTCGACCAGCTCGAAGGCCCCGGCTACCTGTGAACGGCTCGATCTGGGGCATCCTTGGCGTCGCCCCGGGCAGCGACCGCGACACGGTGCGCCGCGCCTATGCCAGAAAGCTGCGCGTCACCAATCCGGAGGACGACCCGCAAGGCTTCATGGCGCTGCGCGAGGCGTATGAAGCGGCGCTCGACCAGCTGCGCTGGGCCGAAGCGGATGCGCGATACGACGCCGAAGCCGACGAAAATGCCACGGGAACCGCAACGGATCGCGACATTTCCGGCACATTTCCCCCCATAACCGCCGACTTCACGCGTGATTCCGGCCCTGACTCCCGCGCTTTTCCGCCCGAAACCGCGCCTTCCCCCGAACTGGCGGCCTTCCAGACCCTGCGTGCCGCCGATGAAGCCGATCTTCTCGCCCGCCAGCAGGCGCTCGTCGCGGCGCTCGATGCCCCCTGGGCACCCGATGCCGACGCGCTCTTCACCCTCTTCAATGCCGTGCTGGCGGCGCCCCTGCTCGCCGAAATCGCCGTGCGCGCCGGGGTGGAGCAATGGATGGCGAGCATAATTGCCAACAATATCCCCCGCGCCGACCCGCTGGTGCGCCCCGCAGTCGATCATTTCGGCTGGGAGCAACAGGCGAGTCATGGCCGCAGCCACGCCATCTACGCCGTCTTGCAGCGCTTGGAGGAGGGCCTTTTCGCCGCCGAAGCCGCCCGCCCGCACGCCCCGCTGCACCTTGGCTGGCAGTCGCTCACCACCCCGCCGCTCGCCGATTGGCGCATGCGGCTTGGCGCCTTGCTGCCCGGCCGCCCCGCCGAAGCCGCCGCGATCCTCGCCACAATCGACAATGGCCTGCCCGGGGTGCGCGACTGGCTCAACCCGCAAGCTGAACAATGGTGGCGCGATTACGGCGCCCGCGCCCGCGTCACTGCCGGCAATCTGCTCCTCGCCCCGCTCGCCCTTGCCGTGCTGGCGCTGTTCCTCATCGCCCTAGATGCCCCGCCGGCGACGCTGATTGCCGCCGCGCTGGCCGCGCTCGCGGCCCCTTTTGCCGCCGTGCGGCTGGTCAAGCAGCCGCAGCGCGACTGGGCCGATGCCCCCTGGGACCATCCCGACTGGCATTTCACCGGCTGGATCGGCGCGCTGGCGGCGCTGCCGGTCATCGCCTTTGCCGTGCCTGCCACGCCCGTAGGGGTCGCGCTGCTGGCGCTGGCGGCGCTGCCGGCACTCGCCTGGACGACGATCGCGCTGCCGCTGCGCGCCGACATCAAGCCCTGGGAACGCATCGGCGGCATCATCCGCACCGCCTGGCCCTTCGGCATCCTGTTCTCATTGGGGGCCGAACAGCTGGGCGCCATCGGTATCGCGCTGTGGAGCATGATGACGCTGGCGCTGGTGATCGGCTGGTGGCGGGGTGGCGACACCATAACCGAAGCCGTGGGCCGCCGCATTCCGCGCTTCGCATTGCCGATTCTCGTCGTGCTGGTCAGCGTCTTCATGATCGCCATCGGGGTGCTGACCGACGATCTGGCGCCGCGCGATGCCGTGCTGCCGGTTTATCTGGCGCTCAGCCCGGCGGCGATCCTGCTCTATGTCGCCAACCGGCTGGTGCCCGAGGGCCGTATCAAGCTGCTGCTGGCGGTCGGCTGGCTGATGGTTTTCCTGGCGCTGTTCGCCGCGCTCGGCCGTGCCGCGCCGCGCAAGCCCGACGCGCCGCCCGCGGTCGCTGCCCCGGCACTCGCCGCCAATGGTATCGGCGATACCGCGCCGGGCGTCACCCCGGCGACCCCGCGCACCCCGGTCGATGGCTGGATCAACGTCGATGACTATGCGCCGGCGGCCTTTGCGCGCCCCGGTTTCTACACCCAGACGCTGGGGCTCGATATCGACAGCGGCGGCCGGGTCACCGCCTGCCGCACGCTGCGCGCCAGCGCCAATGCGGTGATCGACGGCGCGAGTTGCGCCGCGGTGACCGGCCGGGCGCGGCTCAACCCGGCGCGCGGCAGCGACGGCACCCCGGTCGCCTCCACCTTCACCATGCAGATCGTCTGGGCTGTGCCCGCCGGGGTGAAGCCCTCGCCGACCGCCGTCCCCGCCCTGCGCAGCATTGCGCCGCCGGCACCCAGCCTCGCCGTGCCGCTCAAGCCGCTGTCGCCGGTTACCGAATGGGTCCGCTTCGCCGATTATCCCGCCGGCGCCATGGCCGATGATCGCGACTACGCCA
>JBILPK010000185.1:0-6616 GCA_044373875.1 Polymorphobacter sp. | reverse complement strand
CCTCACCCGCTCGGCTGCGCCGAGTCGACCTCTCCCGCAAGGGGAGAGGTAAGGCTTATGCATGATTATGGGCGCGATGCTCGCCGCTGACCCAGCGGACGGTGCCCGAGGAAGCGCGCATGACGACCGATTGGGTGGTGATGACGCCGTCGCGGCGACGCTTGACGCCCTTGAGCAGCGAGCCGTCCGTGACGCCGGTGGCAGCGAAGATGACGTCGCCGCTGGCGAGGTCTTCGAGATTGTAGATCCGGTCGAGATCGGTGATGCCCCAGCGGTGTGCGCGGCCGCGTTCATCGTCGTTGCGGAAGACCAGCCGGCCCTGCATCTGGCCACCGACGCAGCGCAGGGCGGCGGCCGCCAGCACGCCTTCGGGGGCGCCGCCGCTGCCGATATACAGGTCGATGCCGGTATCGGGGTTGGTGGTGGCGATGACGCCCGCGACATCGCCATCGGGGATCAGCATGATGCCGCAGCCCAGCCCGCGCAGTTCGGCGATCAGCGCTTCGTGGCGCGGCCGATCGAGGACGCAGACCATCAGGTCACCGGGCGCGACACCCTTGGCGGCCGCGACCGACTTGACGTTTTCGGTCGCCGATTTGCCAAGGTCGATGACGCCGGCGGGATAGCCCGGGCCGACGGCGATCTTGTCCATATAGGTGTCGGGGGCGTTGAGCAGCCCGCCTTCCTCGGCGATGGCGAGCACGGCGAGAGCGTTGGGACCCGCCTTGGCGGTGATCGTGGTGCCTTCCAGCGGATCGAGCGCGATGTCGATGCGCGGACCCGTGCCCTGGGCGCGGCCGACCTTTTCGCCGATGAACAGCATCGGTGCTTCGTCGCGCTCGCCTTCGCCGATGACGACCGTGCCATCGAAATCGAGCTGGTTGAGCGCATCGCGCATCGCCTCGACCGCGGCGGCATCGGCGGCCTTTTCATCGCCGCGGCCGATCAGCTTGGAACAGGCGATGGCGGCGTTTTCGGTGACGCGGACCATTTCAAGAACGAGGACGCGATCGAGCGTCGAACTGCGCGGTGTGGCGGTCATTGATTTCCCCTCGGGTTTTGCCGGGGGTTTAGGGGCTTTGTGCAGTAGAGGGAAGGGGCAGGATGACCACCATGCCGCTCAGAAATCGAGGATGTGCATCATGACCGGGGCCGAGGTCACCGAATCGCCCCCGGCCATCTGTGCCAGGCTGGCGAGCACCTGGGCCTCGCCGGCGTTGTGGGTGACCATCACCACCATCGCATCACCGTTCGACGACGCGCCGCGCTGGATCAGGCTTTCGATGGAAACGCCATGGTCGCGCAGCGCGGCGGTCAGCTCGGCGAGCACGCCGGGGCGGTCGGCAACGGTCAGGCGGAGGTAATAGCGCCCGCGCCGGCTGGCGACATCGGCAGTGGGCAGGGCGGCGAGCGACGCGACCGGCATGCCGAAGGGGTTGCCGGCAACGCCGCGCGCGATGTCGATGAGGTCCGCCACCACCGCACTGGCGGTCGGGCCTTCGCCGGCGCCGCGGCCCTGGAAGAACAGCCGGCCGACGAAATCGCCCTCCGCCGCAACGGCGTTGAGCGCCCCCGACGCCGCGGCGAGCGGGTGATCGAGCGGCACCAGCGCCGGGTGAACGCGCTGGAACAGCGTGCCATCCTCGTGCTCGGCAAGGCCGACGAGCTTGATGCGGAAGCCCAGCGCCCGGGCCTGGTCGATATCGGCGAGTTCGACGGCGCGGATGCCATGAGTGGCGACCGCGGCGAAATCGATGCGCGCCCCGAACGCCAGCGCGGCGAGGATGCTCAGCTTGTGCGCCGTATCGATGCCGTCGATGTCGAAGCTCGGGTCGGCCTCGGCATAGCCCGCCGCCTGGGCTTCGGCGAGGACGGTGGCAAAACCGAGCCGTTCGGTCTCCATCCGGGTGAGGATGTAATTGCAGGTGCCGTTGAGCAGGCCATAGACACGGGCGATTCGGTTCGCCGCCATGCCTTCGCTCAGCGCCTTGATGATCGGGATCCCCCCGGCGACCGCGGCTTCATATTTCAGCGCAAGGCTGGCGGCTTCGGCCGCGGCGGCGAGATCGAGGCCGTGATGGGCGAGCATCGCCTTGTTGGCGGTCACCAGCGCCTTGCCGGCAGCAAACGTGCGGCGCGCCAGGGTCAGCGCCGGGCCATCCGATCCGCCGATGAGTTCGACGACGACATCGACATCGTCGCGTCCGGCAAGTTCGGTCGCATCATCGACCCAAGCATAGGGCGCGAGGTCGAGCCCGCGGTCGCGGCTGCGATCGCGCGCCGAAATCGCGGTGACGATGATCGGCCGCCCGGCGCGGCGGGCGATCAGATCGGCATTTTCGGCGAGCAGCCGGACGACGCCGCCACCGACATTGCCAAGGCCGGCGAGACCGATACGCAAAGGCAAGGCCTGGGGGGATTGGGACATGCAAGGCTCCGACGGCAAACAGGATATGCGTCTAGGCGGGCGGATCGGTCGAAGGCAAGGGCGGGGTGTGTGCGGCGATGTCGGGCATGATGGGCTGCCCGCGGGCCGCTGGCGCCATCACGCGATTCGGGGGGATGCCGGATGAAGCCCACCGTCGGAAGCCGGAGTCGGGTTTTCCCCCTCTTGACGTCGCGCAGCCTCTATGAGCACGGTGAATGTCAAGATCGGCCTGTCGAGGCGAGCAACGCGCAATCGACCGGGCAGTTCGGTTTCATCGAGTGACGTTTTGCGTATAGGGGAGCCGATGATTTCGGCGGGGGAATACAAGGTCGGCCAGCCGTGGTTCGCGCGCTGGCTCGGTCCGAGCATAGATGCTGCGGCAGTCGATGGCCGGAAAACATTGTGGCAACGCCTCGCCGTCGGTGCGGTGGCGGCAGCTCTTGTTACCGCCAATCTGGGCCCCAAGGTCGGAGCCGCCTGGCTGGCGATCGCTTATGGTGCCGAAGGGCTGGCCTGGTTTGCCACGCGCCGGGTATTGAAGGGCGAGGCCGGCGACCTGTCGGAACGCTTGATCTATCTGTTGTGCGTGACGTTTCTGGCGCTCAATTGGGCTTTTCTCACGTTGCTCTACTGGCTGAGCGGGCGTCCCGGGCTGCAATATGTCGCCATCGTCGTCGCCAGTGCGCAGTTGATCCACGCCCAGGCCTTCACCTTCCGCTCGCGTGCCGTGCTGGCCATCCAGGCGGTCATTCCCGCCGGCGTGCTGGTGACGCTCATGCTGTTCTATTCGAACCTCGAAGGGCTGGAATGGGTGACCGCGGCCATCGGCACGGCGGCGACCCTCGGCTATGTCGGCAGCAGTGCCTTTGCGAACCGGGCGTCGGCCCGGGCGCTCGATGCCAGCCGCGACGAACTTGAAAAAATTGCGTATTCCGACGCCTTGACGACCCTTGCCAACCGCCGCCGCTTTACCCAGGACATGCGGCGGCTGATGGATTATTCGCGCCGCCACGGCACGCGCTTTGCGCTGGTGCTGATCGATCTCGATCGTTTCAAGGACATCAACGACCGGCTCGGCCACGATGTCGGCGATGCGCTGCTTGTGGCGGCGGCGCAGCGCCTGCAGGAACTGACCGCCGATGATGGCAGTGTCGCGCGGCTTGGCGGGGATGAATTCGCGGTGTTGATCTCGGATGCATCGGACAACCAGCGGGTCGCCGATTTTTGCCAGCGCATCATCGACAATGTCGCCGCACAGCTCGATGTCGACGGCACGCGGATTTCGGCAACATCGAGTGTCGGGGTGGCGGTCTATCCGCAGGACGGGGCAGGGCAGCAATCGCTCTACAAGGCCGCGGACAAGGCGCTTTACGCCGCCAAGACCGGCGGCCGCAACACCTGGCGGGCGTTCGAGGCGCGGCCGGACGGAAATGAGAGCGATGACCTGAAGGGGTAGCGGCGCAAACCGGATCGACTCCCTCCCCGCTGTCGACAGGCGACGCCTTGGCGTCAACGGGAAGGGAGTGGAAATGCTCCCTAATTGTTCGCCTTCGCCGGGGTGTTGACCCCCATCGACTGCAGATATTTCTTCACGTTGCGCGCCGCCTGGCGGATGCGGTGTTCATTCTCCACCATGGCGATGCGCACGAAGCCCTCGCCATCCTCGCCATAGCCGACCCCCGGCGCTACCGCGACGCCGGCGTGCGTGAGCAATTGCTTGGAAAATTCGAGGCTGCCCAGATGCGCCAGCGCCGGCGGCAGCGGTGCCCAGCAGAACATGCTGGCGCGCGGCGGCGGGATTTCCCAGCCGGCGCGGCCGAAGCTTTCGACGAGCACGTCGCGGCGGCTGTGATAAAGCTGGCGATTGCGCTCCACGACATCCTGCGGGCCGTTGATCGCCGCGACGGCGGCGGCCTGGATCGGTGTGAAGGCGCCATAGTCGAGATAGGATTTTACCCGCGTCAGCGCGCCGATCAGCGTCTTGTTGCCGACCGCGAAACCGATGCGCCAGCCCGCCATCGAATAGGTTTTCGACATCGAGGTGAATTCGATGGCGACATCCTTGGCGCCCGGCACCTGCAGGATCGACGGCGTCGGCTGCCCGTCGAAATAGATTTCCGAATAGGCAAGGTCGGACAACACCCAGAGCTGGTGTTTCTTGGCGAACGCCACGACACGTTCGTAGAACGCCAGGTCGACCGTTTCGGCGGTCGGGTTCGACGGATAGCCCATGACCAGCACCGACGGCTTGGGCACGGTGAATTTCATGGCGCGTTCGAGCGCTTCGAAATAGCGTTCGTCGGGCGTCGTCGGCACGCTGCGGATGGTGGCGCCGGCGATGATGAAGCCGAAGGTGTGGATGGGGTAGCTCGGGTTCGGCGCCAGCACTACATCACCCGGCGCGGTGATAGCCTGTGCCAGGTTGGCGAGGCCTTCCTTGGAACCCAGCGTCACCACCACTTCGGTTTCCGGATCGACATCGACTCCGAAGCGCCGGCTGTAATAGCCGGCCTGGGCCTTGCGCAGGCCGGGAATGCCCTTCGATGCCGAATAGCCGTGCGCATCGGGCTTGGCCGCGACTTCGGCGAGCTTTTCGATGACATGCGGCGGCGGCGGCAGATCGGGATTGCCCATGCCGAGATCGATGATGTCGTCACCGCGCGCGCGCGCCGCGGCCCGCATCGCGTTGACTTCGGCGATGACATAGGGAGGCAGGCGGCGGATGCGGTAGAAATCGTCGTTCATCGGTCGGTCTTTCGATGGCTTATACGGCGCAAGGCGCCGGGCAGGCTGGAATGGCGCATAGCGCCGGGCGGGGGAGAACACAAAAGAAAGCGGGCGGGGGTTCGCCACCCCCGCCCGCTGATCGGCTTGAAGGGTGGACGCGGGTCAGGCCGCCGCGGCGGCCTTACTGGCGGCGGCGGCGTTACGGGCGGCACTGTTGCGCGTCACTTCGGATCTCCGGCAGGCGTGGCCGGATCTCGGCCACTCGAATCACTTTAGCGCCATATTCGTGGCGGACAAAGCGGACTTTTGCGCGCGCCCACCCTTGGCGCGGCGGGCGCAAGCGTCCACACTGCCTGCAACACGATCCCGGGGAACGACCATGGCCGAAGTGCCGACCGAAACACAGCCGCTCGAACAATTCCAGAAATGGACCGAACTTGCCGGGCGCGGCCAGCAGATGATGCTCGAGTTTCTGGCGAAGGAGCCCGATGTGGCGTCGCCCGATCCGATGGGCATGATGGCGACCTGGCAGAAGACCGCGCTGGCGGCGATGGCGGATCCGCAGAAGCTGATCGACCTGCAAAGCCGCTACATGGCCGATGCGATGACGTTGTGGCAGTCGTTCCTGACCCCCGACACGGTGAAAAGCCCGGTTGCCGAGGTCAAGGACAAGCGCTTCGCCGGTGACGCCTGGCGCGAGACCCCGGCGTTCGATTTCCTGCGGCAATCCTATCTGCTCGCCTCGAACTACGCGCTCGAAGCGACTGCGGGCATCGAGGGCATGGAGGCCCGCGACAAGGCCAAGGCGCAGTTCGTCGTCAAGCAATATGTCGACGCGATCAGCCCGAGCAATTTTCTCGCCACCAACCCCGAAGTGCTCAAGGCGACGGTCGAAAGCGGCGGCAGCAACCTCATCAAGGGGCTCGAGCATCTGCTCGCCGATCTTGAAGCCCGCCGCATGAAGATGACCGACGAAGACGCCTTCGAAGTCGGCCGCAACGTCGCGATCACGCCGGGCAAGGTGGTTTTCGAAAACCGGCTGTTCCAGCTTATCCAGTACACGCCGACGACGGCGAAAGTGCATGAAACGCCGCTGTTGATCTTCCCGCCGTGGATCAACAAATTCTACATTCTCGACCTGACCGCCGAAAAAAGCTTCATCCGCTGGGCGGTCGAACAGGGGCTGACGGTGTTCGTCGTGTCGTGGAAGAACGCCGATGCGAGCCTCGCCGATGCAACGCTCGATACCTATGTCGGCGAGGGCCAATTGACCGCGATCGATGTCGTTCTCGACATTTGCGGGACGGACAGCACGCACACCATCGGCTATTGCGTTGCCGGCACGACGCTCGCCGCCACGCTCGCCGTGCTGGCGGCGCGCGGGCAAGCGGGCAAGGTGGCGAGCGCCACCTTCTTCACCGCCCAGGTCGACATGAGCGAATGCGGTGACCTGGCGATTTT
>JBILPK010000184.1:0-6619 GCA_044373875.1 Polymorphobacter sp. | reverse complement strand
CACGCGGCAGCATGTTCGGGCTGCTCGGCCCCAATGGCGCCGGCAAGTCGACGATGATCAACATCCTCGCCGGGCTGGTCAACAAAACCGGCGGCACCGCCAACATCTGGGGCTTCGACATCGACGCCCACCCGCGCAACGCCAAGGCGAGCATCGGCATCGTGCCGCAGGAATTGGTGTTCGACGCTTTCTTCACGCCCTTCGAAACACTGGAACTCCAGGCCGGGCTGTTCGGCGTGCCCAAGGCCAAGCGCCGCAGCATGGAACTGCTCGATGCCGTGCACCTGGCCGACAAGGCGCATGTATATTCGCGGACGCTGTCGGGCGGCATGAAGCGCCGTCTGCTGGTGGCGAAAGCGCTCGTCCACAACCCGCCGGTGCTGGTGCTCGACGAACCGACCGCCGGCGTCGATATCGAACTGCGCCAGCAGCTGTGGGATTATGTCCGAACCCTCCACGCGATGGGCACCACCGTCGTGCTGACGACGCATTATCTCGAGGAAGCCGAAGCGCTGTGCGACCGCATCGCCATCGTCAACAATGGCGCCATCGTGGCGAACGACCTGACCAGCGTGCTGCTCTCCACCGCCGGCGACAAGAAACTGATCGTCACCGTTGATCGCGATCTCGCCGAAGTGCCCGCCGGGCTGGGTGACCGCGTCGAGCTGAAGAACGACCGCATCCTGACGCTGACCTATGACAAGCGCAGCCGCAACGCCGGGCAGGTCCTCGCCGCCGTCGCCGCCGCCGGGCTCGGCGTCATCGATGTGTCGACGCAGGAAGCCGATCTCGAAGATGTGTTCCTCGATCTGACCCGCAGCCGTGGCTAAGCCCCCGGCGCCCGATGCGCGCAGCTTCGACATCGTCGTCATCGGATCGGGCGCCGCCGGGCTGACCGCGGCATTGAACCTTGCCGAACGCTTCAAGGTCGCGGTGCTCGCCAAGGGCGATGTGTCGGCCGGATCGACCGCCTGGGCGCAGGGCGGCATCGCCGCGGTGCTCGAACCCGGTGACACCTTCGAAAGCCATATCGAAGACACGATGGTCGCCGGCGCCGGGCTCAACCACCGCGCCACGGTCGAATTCGTCGTCGAAAATGCCGCGCGCGCCATCGACCGGCTCGCCGATCTCGGCGTGCCGTTCAACCCGGGCGAAAGTGTTTCGGAACGCTGGCACCTGACCCGCGAAGGCGGCCATTCGCACCGCCGCATCGTCCATGTCGATGATGCGACCGGCTGGGCGGTGCAGCAGGCGCTGCAAAAGGCGGCGACAGCGCACCCCAACATCACGTTGGTACCCGGCATGGTCGCCATCGACCTGATCACCTCATCGCATGTCGAGGGTGAACGCTTTGCCGCGCGCGCCGTGCATGGCGTCTATGCCTTCGATACCACCAGCCGGCAGGTGCAGCGCTATGTCGCCAAGGCGGTTGTGCTGGCGACCGGCGGGGCGAGCCGCGTCTATCAATATTCGACCAACCCCGATGGCTCGACCGGCGATGGCATCGCCATGGCGTGGCGCGCCGGTTGCCGGGTTTCGAACATGGAATTCAACCAGTTCCACCCGACCTGCCTGTTCCACCCGACGGTCAAGAATTTCCTGATCACCGAGGCGTGCCGCGGCGAAGGCGGTCATCTCAAGCTGCCGCCCTGCGCGAGCGAAGCGGCGCGCGGCCTCAACAGCGGCACGCGCTTCATGGCGCAATATGATGATCGCCTCGAACTCGCGCCGCGCGATGTCGTGGCGCGCGCCATCGATGCCGAAATGAAGCGATTGGGCCTCGATCACGTCCTGCTCGATATCTCGCATCTGGGCGCCGATTTCGTGACTCATCACTTCCCGATGATCCACGCCCGGCTGCTCGAACTCGGCATCGACTGCACGGTGCAGCCGATCCCGGTGGTGCCGGCGGCGCATTATTCGTGCGGCGGGGTGATGGTCGATCTCGCCGGGCGCACCGATCTTGCCGGGCTGTGGGCGGCGGGCGAAGTCACCCAATCGGGGCTGCACGGCGCCAACCGGCTCGCCTCCAATTCGATCCTCGAATGCCTGGTTTTCGGCCAGGCCGTAGCCGATGATATCGCCGCCAACTGGAGCGACGCCAGCATCCCCGCCATCCGCCCCTGGGACGAAAGCCGCGTCACCGATTCCGACGAGGAAATCGTCGTCGCCCACAATTGGGACGAGTTGCGCCGCTTCATGTGGGATTATGTCGGCATCGTGCGCACCGACAAGCGCCTCGAACGCGCCGCGCACCGGGTCAAGCTGCTGCGCAAGGAAGTGCAGGAATATTACGGCAATTTCCGCGTCACGCCCGATCTCATTGAGCTGCGCAACCTCGTTACCGTCGCCGACCTGATCGTCCGTTCGGCGCGCGCCCGCAAGGAAAGCCGCGGGCTGCACTATACGACGGACTATCCGAAATTGGCGGCGACGGCGAAGGACACGGTGCTGGACCCCGTCGCCGCGCGGAACTGACCGACTCCCTCCCCGCAGGGGGAGGGAGCAGCGGTCACCCGTGCGGGGTAATCAGGAACTTTTCCCCCGTCGCGCGGCGGTTGTAGGCCGCGATCGATTCGAGGCTCAGCGCCTCGGCGAGCGACACCCGCGCGGTGTAATGGCTGGCAAAGGTCGTCGTCAGCTCGGCGACCACCCGCGCCTTCAGCCGCGCCACCTCCGCAGCCCCGACCTTCTGCAGGAACGGCGTCAGCAGCCAGCCGCCCAGCCCCCAGGCCATGCCGAAGCCGCGGTTCAATTCGGTCGACCGGGTGTCGAGCCCGCCATAGATATAGACCTGCTTGTGGGTGGTCGAACCGTAGCGGCTGTATTCCTTCGCCGTCTTGTTGGCGGCGATTTCCATCGCGGTCAGGATCTGGCCGGCCAGCTTGCCGCCGCCGATGGCATCGAAGGCGATCGTCGCGCCAGTGGCGACGAGCGCATCGACGAGCGCGTCCATGAAGCCGTCCTGGCTCGAATCGACGACATGCGCGGCGCCCAGGCCCTTCAACAGCGCCGCCTGTTCGGCGCTGCGCACGATGTTGACGAGTGCGATCCCGTCCTTGAGGCAGATCTTGTTGAGCATCTGCCCCAGGTTCGACGCCGCGGCGGTGTGGACGAGCGCGGTGTGGCCCTCCAGCTTCATCGTCTCGGTCATGCCCAGCGCAGTCAGCGGGTTGACGAAGCACGATGCGCCCTGTTCGGCGGTCGCGCCGTCGCCGAGCACGACGACATCGCTGAGTCGCAGGGTGCGATACTGCCCGTACATGGCGCCGCCCAAGGCTCCGACCGTCTTGCCGATCAGCGCCTGTGCCGCCGGGCTGTCACCGGCCGCGATCACCGTGCCGCCGCCTTCATTGCCGACCGGCATCGATTCGCCGACCCGCGCCGCCATGGCGCGCATGAAGGCCGGCGGGATATCGGCGACGACATGCGGTGCTTCGGCGGTGCCGAGCTGCCGCGCCGTCGTCATGTCGGCGGCGCCGAACAACAGCCCGATATCGGACGGATTGATCGGCGAGGCTTCGATGCGCACCAGCACTTGGTCGGGCCCCGGTGCCCGTACCGGCGTATCGACGAGCGACAAGTCGAGCGTGCCATCGGCGGTCACGAGCGAGCGCAATTGCAGGCCGCTGGTCGGAATGGAATCGGTCATGTTGGGTTCCCAAGGCTGGTTTTGCCCAACATGGCCCCACCGGGCCGAAACGTCGAGCAAAACCAGCTCCCTCCCCGCAGGGAGGAGGGAGTCTAGAAGAAGCGCTTGCTGGCGATCGCGGCACCCTCGGCCATCGCCGCCATCTTGGCCCAGACAACCTCGGGATCGACACCCCCCGACCCGGCATGGATCGAAAAGCCGCAATCGACCCCGGCCATCACCCGGTCACGCCCGACGAGATGGGCATAGCGGCCGATGCGCTGCGCGATCAGTTCGGGGTGTTCGATATAGCCCGACTGGCATTCGACGACCCCGGGGATCAACACCTTGCCCTCGGGCACGCCGACGCTTTCGAACAATTCGAATTCATGGGCATGGCGTGGGTTGGCGGCTTCGAACTGGATGGCGTGCGGGCGCGCCGTCCAGACCAGGTCGATGATGTCGGCCAGCGGCACGTCGCAATGATGCGGCCCGGGGTAATTGCCCCAGCACAGATGCATGCGCATCGCTTCGGGGGCGATGTTGCGGGTGGCGTGGTTGAGCGCGGCGATGTTGAGCGCCATGCGATCGCGAAAGCCCTTGAGGTCGAGATCGCGGAACTGGGTATGGCGGCCCATGGCGAGATCGGGGCAATCGACCTGAAGGGTGATGCCGGCCGCGGCAATCGCTTCATATTCGTGCCGCAAGCCTTCGGCGAGGGCGAACAGATACGCCTCGTCATCGGCATAATGCGTGTTGGCGAAGAACAGCGCCGTCACGCCCGGCGACGCCGCCGACATGAAGCCGCGCCGGCCGGGATGGTTCGCCAGCGCCGCATTGAGATTGGCGGCATCGACATGAACGGCATCCATGTCCTTGACCGTGATCGGCGCGTTGCACGCCGGGGTCTTCCTGTGCTTGCGGCCGGCATCGCCGAAAATCCGCTGCTTGACGCCGGGGAAATCCTCGACATCGGCAAAGACATAGGAATTGCCCTCGCCGCCGAAGCCGTTGAGCCGGTCCTTGATATAGGTGGCATAGCTCGGCTTCGACTGTTCGCCATCGTTGATGACATCGAGGCCCGAGCCCGCCTGCGCCGCGACGACATCGCCGACCGCGACGCGGATGCGCTCGGCGAGCGCTGCATCATCGATCGCAGCGCCCTCCTCGCGCGCGAAGATCATCGTGACCAGGTCTTCGGCGCGCGGCAGGCTGCCAACGTGCGTCGTGAGGAAACGCCCGGCGCTCATGCGACTTCTGCCCGCACGATCGCCGCACCGGCGGCCATCGCCTGCATCTTGCCGAACGCCACGGCGCGCGGCAGATATTTCATGCCGCAATCGGGGGCGACGATCACCTTGTCGGCATCGACATGCGGCAGCGCCTTGCGGATGCGCGCCGCGACGGTTTCGGGCGTTTCGATGTCATGGGTCGACAGATCGATGACGCCAAGGATGATCGACTTGCCGCGCAGGCCTTCGAGCACCACCGTATCGAGGTTCGACTGCGCGGTTTCCAGGCTGACCTGGCGGACAGGCGAGCCCGACAATTCGGGCAGGAAGCTGTAGCCCGTCGGCCGTTCGTGGATGATCGCGGCATAGCCGAAGCAGATGTGCAGCGCGGTCTGGCCGCTGATGCCGTCGAGCGCGGCGTTGACCGCTTCCAGCCCGTATTCGCGCGCCTCATCGGGGCGGGCCTGCATATAGGGCTCGTCGATCTGGACGATATCGGCGCCGGCGGCGAACAGGTCGCGGATTTCGGCATTGACCGCGGCGGCATAATCGAGCGCCATTTCGCGCTGGGTGTCATAGAAATCATTCTGCGCCTGGCAGCTCATGGTGAACGGCCCGGGCACGGTGATCTTGATCATCCGATCGGTATTGGCGCGCAGGAAGGCGACATCGCGGGTTTCGACGGCGTGGCGGCGGCGGATGCGCCCCGTCACGCGCGGCACCGGATTGGGATGGCCCGAACGGTCGAGCGCTTCGCCGGGATTGTCGAGATCGACGCCATCGAGCGCGGTGGCAAAGCGGTTCGAATAGCTTTCGCGGCGCATCTCGCCATCGGTGATGATGTCGAGCCCGGCGCGTTCCTGGTCGCGAATGGCGATCAGCGTCGCATCATCCTGCGCCTGGGCCAGATATTCGGGCTTCACCCGCCACAATTCGGTCGCCCGCACCCGCGGCGGAAACCGCCCGGCAAGCTTTTCACGGTCGATCAGCCAATCGGGCTGGGGGTAGGAACCGACGAGGGACGTAGGAAACAGCATGGCAGGACCTTTCCGATCGGGACGAATCAAACACGCTTCCCCTTGCGGGGAGGGAGCAGGTTAGGGCTCAAGGCCCATCATAGGAAATCGCCGCCGCCGCCGCACCCGACAGCATGAAGCCGATCGGCCGTTCGGATTCTTCCTGCAGATGCGCGATCAGGCTGGCGGTGCGGGCGAGCAAGGAAATGCCCTTCAACGCCGCCAGCGGAAAGCCGACATCGAGCATCACGGCGGGAATGGCGCCGTTGACATTGACCGGCAGCGGCCGGCCGATGACCGCCGGCAGGGAATCCCCGACCGCGCGCAGCGCCGCGATATGCGGCCCTTCGATGCAATGGTCGGCCGCCAGCCTGAGCAGCAGATTGGCGCGCGGGTCGCCGCCGCTGTGCTGGGGATGGCCGAAGCCCGGAATGGCCTTTTTCTCTACCCGCAGCGCCCGCACCGCGGCTTCGGCATCGCCCGACGCGACGACGTCGGCGAGGAAGCGCCCTGCCACTTCAGCGCTGCCGAGCACCACCGAGCCGCAGCCGAGCAGCCCGGCGGCGACCGCGCCGTGAAACGCTTCCGGCGCGGCGGCATAGGTCATCCGCGTCGCGACGACGCTCGGCACCAGGCCATGTTCGGCGATCGCGGCGAGCACGGCATCGGCAAAGAATTTCTGCACCGGGGTCGGCGGGGTGCCGGTGACGAGAAGCCAGAAATAGCTGGTGAAATCCATC
>JBILPK010000183.1:0-6625 GCA_044373875.1 Polymorphobacter sp. | reverse complement strand
TCACCGCCGCCGGCGGCAGGGTGCGCAGATAGGCATACAGGTCCGCGACATCGCTTTTGGTCATCCGCTGGTACGACCCATAGGGAAAAGCGGGGTAGAGGTGCCGGCCTTCGGGGTCGACGCCGCGCTGCATGGCGTTGGCGAAATCGGCGAGGCTCCAGCCGCCGATGCCATGCGCCGTGTCGGGCGAGATATTCGGCGCGCGGAAGCTGCCGAACGGCGTCACCAGCGGCGCGCCGCCGCCGAGCCGCAGCCGGTCATCGCCCTTGGCGCTCGCCGCGGCGTGGCACGAGGCGCAGCCGCCGGCCCAGAAGATGCGCGCGCCGCGCGTCGCATCGGCGGCGGCCAGGCTGCCGATCTGGTCGGGTGCCAGCCTATCGGGGATGGTCAGCACCCAGAACAGGCCGACGGCGCCCAGCAGGAACGCCATCAGCCCGATCAGCGCGCGGCGCATGCGGATCAATTCTTCTTGATGCGGAAGCCTTCGTGGCAGCTCTTGCAGTTGCCGGTCACGGTGATGAACTGCGCCTTGAAGGCATCGAGCGTTGCCGGCTTGGCGGCCATCGCGGCCTTGGTATCGGCTTCGAATTTCATCAGCGCCGCCTTGAATTCGGCCGGCTTGGTCCAGACGGCGGGGGCGGCTTCGGTGTCACCGCCGGTTTCGCTGCCCTTGGGGAACAGCGCGCCGAATTTTTTCACGCTGTCGTTCATGTTCTTGAAGATGACCATGGCGGAGGCGGGATCATAGGGCACTTCGCCCTTGAGCATCTTGGCACCGGCGCCGGTATCGCGGCCGTTCTGCTTCATGATCGCCTGGCGCGCCGCGATCGGATCGGCCGGCTGAGCGGCGAGCGGCACGGCCAGGGCGGCAAGGGCAATGGCGGTGATGAAGCGCAGGGTCATGGCAGAAAGCTCCGGAACGGCAGGAATATGCCCGATCAATTTCCCCTGCTTTGCCGCCGAGCGCAATGGGCTATTGCGCGCAGCGGCACGGGTCGCCCCTTGCATCGCTGCGCCGCTGTTGCCACAGGGAACGCCATGAACGCCACCACGCCCCCGCCGCTGCAGGCGGTCATCATCCCGGTCACCGCGTTGCAGCAGAATTGCACGCTGTTGTGGTGCACGCAGACCATGCGCGGTGCCTTTACCGATCCGGGTGGCGATATCGACAGGCTGATGGCGGTGGCGCAGCAGCACGGCGTGACGATCGAAAAACTGCTCGTCACCCATGGTCATATCGACCATTGCGGGCTTACGGGCGTGCTCGCCGAACGGCTGGGCGTGCCGATAGAAGGCCCCCACCCCGATGACAAGTTCTGGATCGACCAGGCCCCCGATGTCGGCGCGCAATATGGCATCGATGGCGCCACCGCCTTCACCCCCGATCGCTGGCTATTCGATGGCGACACGGTGACGGTGGGCGAGCTGGTATTCGATGTCTATCACTGCCCGGGGCACACCCCGGGCCATGTAGTGTTCCACCACGCGGCGTCGAACCTCGCCATTGTCGGCGACGTGCTGTTCCAAGGCAGCATCGGCCGCACCGATTTTCCGCGCGGCAACCATGGCGATCTTATCAAGTCGATCACCACCCGGCTATGGCCGCTGGGCGGCGAGACGGCGTTCGTGCCCGGCCATGGCCCGATGTCGACCTTTGCCCGCGAACGCCAGGCCAATGCCTATGTTGCCGACCGGGTGCTGGCGCTCGATTAGATATAGCTCGCCGCGACGACCAGCGCGGCGATGCTGAGCCCGCCGAGCACGATCCAGGTGCCGGCGGCGCCGATCACCCGCCATTGGTTGGCGCCATCGATGCCCATGCCCCGGGCGTGCGACGCCCGCACCGCGACCAGCCCCAGCCCCGCCGCCCACAGCGCCGGCGGGCTGACTTCGAGCGAATTTTCGATGGCGAAGATCAGGATCAGGCAGATCGGCACATATTCGGCGAAATTGGCATGGGCGCGGATGCGTTGCAGCAGCCGGGCGTCGCCGCCATCGCCGAGCGACACCTTGGCCGATTGGCGCACTTCGACCACCCGCCACGACAGCCAGACATACAGAAGCCCGCACAGCGCCGCCGTCACCAGGGTCACGACCATTGCCAATCTCCGCCAGAAAACACCGTTTGAACCCGGTTCATCGCATAGGGCGGCAACCGAAGCCCGGCAAGAACGTTCCCATCATGCCCCCTGTGGGCGAGAAGGAGAATTCCGATGAATCACGATCGTGTCGAAGGCGCCATGAAGACCACTGGCGGGAAGATCAAGGAAGCCACCGGCAAGCTGGTCGGCGACGCCAGCCTCGAAACCGAAGGCAAGGCCGATCAGGTCGAAGGCAAGATCCAGAACGCCATCGGCGGCATCAAGGACAAGTTGTCCGACAAGGACTGATCCTGCGCTGATGGCGCCATGGCCCGGGCCCTGCCGCGCTTGCCGCGGCGGGGCCTTTGTCTCGTCGAGGGGAGACGATCAGCTGGCGGCGGGGTCCGGGGCGCGAGCCGTTGGCGGTGCCGACGCGGGCTTGGGCATCTTGGTCGCGATTAACGCATAGCTGCGTTCGTACCATTTCGACCCCGGGTAATTGTTGCCGAGCACGGCGGCGGCCTTTTGCGCTTCTTCGGGAATGCCGAGAGCCAGATAGCATTCGACCAGCCGGTGCAGTGCCTCGGGGGTATGGCTGGTGGTGTCGTAACGGTCGATCTCGTTGCGGAAGCGCGAAATCGCCGCGAGATACAGGCCTTGCTTTTGGTAGAAGCGCCCGATTTCCATTTCCTTGCCGGCGAGATGGTCGCGCGCGAGGTCGATCTTCAGCCGCGCATCGGCGGCATAATCGGTATTGGGATAGCGACGGATCAGTTCGTTGAGCGCATCCAATGCCTGCTGGGTGATGCGCTGGTCGCGTTGCACACCCGAGATCTGTTCATAATAGCTGGTGGCGATCATGTAATAGGCATAGGGCGCCTCGCGGCTGCCGGGGTGCAACGACAGGAAGCGCTGCGACGACGAGATCGATTCGGAAAAATCCCCGGCGACATAATAGGCAAAGGCGCTCATCAACTGCGCGCGGCGGGCCCAGACCGAATAGGGATGCTGGCGCTCGACCTCGTCAAACTGCGCCGCGGCGAGCTTGTACTGGCGCTTTTCCAGCGTGTCCTTGGCGATGCTGTAGAGCGTTTCGACGTCGCGGGCGACGTAGCTCTGGTCCTTCTTGACCTTGTTGCCGGCGCATGCCGACAGCGCCAGCGCAGCCGACACGGCGATGATGACAGGGCGGAACGCACGGGGAAACTTCATGGGGTATTTCCTTAGACCATGGCAACCCCGCCGCCAAGCGTCAGCTTCGCCCGCGGAACGCCGTGGCACCGAGCGCTTCCCACGGCCCGTCGCAATAACGCCACAGCGCCAGCGCGACGGCGCGGGTGGTGAAGGGCAGGAATGTCGCGGCCAGCAGCACCTGGGTGGCGCGGGCTTCGGCGGGTGTTACCTTGTTCTGCACCGTGACATGCCCGGCAAAGCCGGCACGATCCTGCGGGGTCAGCAGCCCGGTGAAGCCGGCTGCGAGTTCGGCCTGCGCATCGGCGAGGGTCGGCGCGCGCAGGCGGAAGGCGACGCTGCCCTCGCGGCGTTCGATTTCGGTGACGATCACCGGCGGCGGCGCGACTTCAGCGCAGACGATCTTGATCCGCCGCTTGACGGCGTCGATCTCGCGGCCCGGGAGTTGGCGGAACAGCGTCACATGCGCCGGCACCTGGTTGCGCGCGGCGGGATAATGCGCCTGGCGCAGGGCTTCGAAACGCGCTTGCACGCCGGGTTCGAGCAAGGCGGTGACGATCAGCGGGCGCGGGTCGAGCATGACTTATCTACGCCCGCCCCGCAGCCGCAGGCGACGCCTTCGCGTCGACGGCGGAGGAAGTGGAAATTCACATGTCCTGCGGGCGGCGACGGATGACCAGATTGCGGATCTCGGTCATGTCTTCCATCGCGAAGCGCACGCCTTCGCGGCCCAGCCCCGAATCCTTGACCCCGCCATAGGGCATGTTGTCGACGCGATAGCTCGGTACATCGTTGATGACGACGCCGCCGACATCGAGCACGTCCCAGGCCTTCAACATGTGGAACAGATCACGGGTGAACACCCCGGCCTGGAGCCCGAACTTGCTGTCGTTGACCATTTCCAGCGCTGTGTCGAAATCGCTGAAGGTGGCAAAGAATGCCACCGGGCCAAAGGCTTCCTCGGTATTGAGCTTGGCCGACAACGGCACGTTTTCGAGCAGCGTCGCCGCCAGCATAGCGCCGTCGCGCTGGCCGCCGCACAGGATGGTCGCGCCGCCGGCGGTGGCTTCCTTGATCCAGTTGTCGAGCCTTGTCGCTTCCTTGACGTCGATCATCGGGCCGACAAAGGTGCTTTCCTCGACCGGGTTGCCGGCGATGAGCTTGGCCGTCTTGGCGACGAGCAGGTCGCGGAAGGCCGGATACACGGCTTCATGGACGAAGATGCGCTGCACCCCGATGCACGACTGGCCCGACTGGTAGAAGGCGCCGAAGACGGTGCGTTCGGCAGCGTCTTCGAGGTCGGCATCCTTGTCGATGATCACCGCGGCATTTCCGCCGAGTTCGAGCACGACCTTCTTCTTGCCGGCGCGCGCCTTCAGGTCCCAGCCGACATCGGGCGAGCCGGTGAACGACAGCAGCTTCAGCCGGTCATCGGTGGTGAACAGATCGGCGCCATCTCGGTGCGCCGGCAGGATCGAAAAGGCGCCGGGCGGCAAATTGGTTTCGGCGAGCACTTCGCCGATGATGATGGCGCCGAGCGGCGTGCGCGACGCCGGCTTCATCACGAACGGGCAACCCACCGCAATCGCCGGGGCGATCTTGTGGGCGGCCAGGTTCAGCGGAAAATTGAACGGCGAAACGAAACTGCACGGCCCGATCGGCACGCGCTTCCACATGCCCTGATAGCCCTTGGCGCGTGGCGAAATGTCGAGCGGCTGCACTTCGCCGGTCATCCGCACGCTTTCCTCGGCGGCGATGCGGAAGGTATCGATCAACCGGCCGACTTCGCCGCGCGCGTCGCGGATTGGCTTGCCGGCCTCGATGCACAGCGCATAGGCGAGTTCCTCGAAGCGTTCGGTGAAGCGCGTCACGCAATGCGCCAGCACGGCCTGGCGTTCATAGGCGGCCATCTTCGCCATCGGCTCGGCTGCGGCGACGGCAGCGGCGATGGCGCGATCGATCGTGGCGGCATCGGCCATAGCGACGCGGGTGGCGGGCAGCCCGGTGTATTTGTCGGTCACCACCAGGTCGGTGTTGGGCATCTCCGCCTTGTTGGCGACATACATCGGATAGGTTTCACGCAAAGCCGTCATCGTCTTGCCCCCCAAGAGCTGTTTCAGACCGTCAACACGACCTTGCCCGTCGCCTTGCGGTCCATCATCCAGCGGATCGCCGCCGGGCCTTCATCGAGCGAGAAATGCTTCGAGACATGCGGGCGGATCTTGCCGGCGCGATACCATTCGAGCAGTTCCGCCATGTTCTCGCGGTGCAACGGCGCTTCGGCGCGGGTGAAGGCGCCCCAGAACACCCCGACGATCGAAGCGCCCTTGATCAGCGGCAGGTTGAGCGGCAGCGATGGAATGGCGCCCGCCGCAAAGCCGACGACGAGATAGCGGCCGTTCCACGCGATGCCGCGGAACGCCGGCTCGGCATAGCGATCACCGACCGGATCATAAACGACGTCGACCCCGCGCCCGCCGGTCAGCACCTTGATGCGGTCCTTCAGGTCTTCGGTGGCATAGTTGATCGTCTCGTCGGCGCCATATTCGCGGCACAGTGCCAGTTTCTCGTCGCTCGACGCGGCGGCGATGACCCGCGCGCCCATCACCTTGCCAAGCTCGACCGCGGTCAGCCCGACCCCGCCGGCGGCGCCGAGCACAAGCAACGTCTCGCCGGGTTGCAGGCGCGCACGCTGCTTGAGCGCATGGTGCGAGGTGCCATAGGTCATGGTGAAACCGCTGGCGACATCGAAGGGCATGTCACCGGGAATCGGCACGATCTGGTCGCGGTTGGCGATGACCTGTTCGGCGAAACAGCCATGCCCGGTCATCGCGACGACCCGGTCGCCGATGGCAACATCGGTGATGCCCTCGCCCACCGCATCGACGACACCGGCGGCTTCCCCGCCCGGCGAAAACGGCAGCGCCGGCTTGAACTGATACAGGTTCTGGATGATCAGCGTGTCGGGGAAATTGACCCCCGCCGCATGGACCCGCACGCGGACCTGGCCCTTGCCGGGCTCGGGCAGGGGAATGTCCTGGACCACCAGCTTTTCGGGCGGCCCATGTTCGACGCACAGAACGGCCTTCATCATTCTCTCCCCAAATCCTGTCGCCCGGGCGGTCTGGCCGCCGCTACGGCTTTGGTGGCACCATAGCGCTGTCGGGCCCGCTGTCCACCGCAACGCCTGTCCTGTCTGCGACATTCGTCGCGGCACGCGCCGCAACGATCGCTTCACCGAGCAAGCGGAATTCGGCGGTGCGCGGGCTGCCGCTGCGCCATGCCAGCGCCACGGTACGCGACGCGCCGCCCACCAGCGGCCGGGCAATCAGGCCGGTACCGTCGATGATCCC
>JBILPK010000204.1:0-5741 GCA_044373875.1 Polymorphobacter sp. | reverse complement strand
CCCGACAGACTGCTAGACCGCTCTTCGACCAGTGATAAATTGATAAACTATGGCGATGACGGCGAGTACCAGAAGCAGATGGATTAAGCCTCCAGCGACATGGAACACGGCGAAGCCGAGCAACCAAAGCACAAACAATACTACTGCGATTGTCAAAATCATAATACCGGCCTGTACGAAAAGAGCTCAATCATCACAAACGATCTGTCCGCATTATAGTTCCTTTAAATTCAACGAAATTAGCAATATATTTTGTAATCTTCACGTTTTAGGCCCCTATCTCAAGGCGGCTCATATCTCTGCTCAATTGCCAACGTGAAACGCGCCGGCATCGCCAGAGGCGTTCACACTTGCGTTCACCTCGGCAGGCTCACTTGAACGTCCGGAGTTCTCCTAAACGGTCAATTGCAGGCGGTGCTGCTAACGACGAAAACTTGGTCGACAGCGGCCATGCCTTCAGCGTCCAAAAACGGAGGGTCAACGATCCAGCTTTGACCGCCAGGTAGCATTGCGTATTGAAGCAGCAGTGCTGACAATATCCAGAAATTGCTAGGGGCCAACGCCTTGAAATCGGATCCGGAAGTTTACAATAAGTTAAATTTGGTGCCCCTGGCCGGACTCGAACCAGCACGGATCTCTCCATCCGATTTTGAGTCGGACGCGTCTACCATTTCACCACAGGGGCACGCAGCTTCCGGTTAGCGCATTGCTGGGCGGGTTTCAACGCCCGGCTGGCGGCAAAGTATATGATGCAGGATTGCAACAGCCGGCAATTTTGTGACCGTTGCATTACAGCTGCGACAGGTTGGCCCTTTTGAAGCGACGATTTTTCGTTCACGCCGTGCGCATCGACAATCGCACCGAGGGGCTCTCAATGCGCACATCAATTCTGGCTGGCGTTTCGGCGCTGGCACTTACCGCCATTCCTGCATTCGCACAGTCCACGCCAGCCGCAGCCGCGCCGAGCACCAAGGTCGCCACTGCCGACGCTGCGGACGATGACGGCGAGATGATGATCGTCACGGGCTCGCGCATCGCTCGTGCCCAGCTTGATTCGTCCGTGCCGGTCACCACGCTGACCCGCCAGGAACTGACGATCAACGGTGAAGTCAACATCGGTGACCAGATTTCGCAGCTGCCGTCGTTCCGCGTCAGCTTCGGCACGCAGAACTCGGGCGGCGCCATCGGTACCGCCGGCCTCAACATCCTCGATCTGCGCGGGCAAGGCACCGGCCGCACGCTCGTCCTGCAGAACGGCCGCCGTCACGTGACGTCGCAGCCGGGCACCAGCACGGTCGATACCGCCACCATCCCGAACGCGCTGGTCGAGCGTGTCGACGTCGTGACCGGCGCCAATTCGGCCGTTTATGGTTCGGACGCCATCGCCGGGGTCGTCAACTTCATCATGAAGAAGGATTTCGAAGGCATCGCCATCGATGGCCAGACCGGCCTGTCGTCGCGCGGCGACCGCCCGACCTATTTCCTGACCGGCACGATCGGCAAGAATTTCAACGATGGTCGCGGCAACATCGCCGTCAACGCCGAATATTCGCAGTCGAACCCGCTGTATTTCAGCCAGCGCGAAGAACAGGCCGGCGCCTTGACCGGTCGTTCGGCCTTCCAGCTGACCCAGGACACTTCGGTTTCGGGGCCCAACCGCACGCCGGAACCGGCAGCGGGTGACGGCATTTTCGACACGACCTTCACGCGCGGCCTGAAGAACATCGGCATCACGACCGGTGGCGCGCTGACCTCGACCTGCCCGGCGCCGACCGCCACCAATGCCGCCCGCGTTGCGCTCAACTGCTCGGGCCTGTTCACCTCGACGGGTGCGCAGCTCGGAAACGTCTTCGCCTTCCTGCCCGATGGCTCGCTGGTCAAGAACGTTGTGACGACCGATTTCCGTCCCTTCGGTTCGGGCAACAGCGTTGGTGGTCTTGGTTCGACCCTGCGTGAAGTTGGTCAGTTGCAGACCGGCACGACGCGCTACGCGCTCAATCTGCTGGCGCATTACGAAGTCAGCGAAGCGCTGAACCTCTTCACCGAAGCCAAATATGTGAAGACCGAATCGATCCAGGAAGGTCAGCCGACCTTCTCGTCGGGCGCGCTCAACCCGACCTACAGCATCAACAACCCGTTCCTCACCACCCAGGCACGCGACACGCTGGTCACGCTGCTGGCACCGGGCGCGACGGGCTTTGCCCTGCAGCGCTTCAACATCGATTTCGCCGGCCGCGGTGAAAATCACGGCCGCGACCTGTATCGCTTCGTCCTCGGCGCCGAAGGCACGTTCCTCGACACCTGGAAGTACGAACTGTCGTTCAACTACGGCCATGTGAAGACGTCGTATGAAACCAGGGGCAACGTGAACCTCGCCAAGTTCACCAATTCGGTGAACGCGGTGCGCAACACTGCCGGCCAGATCGTCTGCTCGATCAACAACGATGCCAATACCGCCAACGACGACGCCGCCTGCGTTCCCGTCAACCTGTTCGGCCTTGGCGCGCCGAGCCAGGCAGCCTTGAACTATTTCGGCTACACCTCGTCGCGCGAACAGACGTCGAGCCAGTACGACATCATGGGTTTCGTCTCGGGTGATTCGGCCAAGCTGTTCAGCCTGCCCGGCGGTCCGGTGTCGTTCTCGGTCGGCGGCGAATGGCGGCGTGAAACCAGCTTTTCGGCGTTCGATGCCTTCACCCGCGGTGGTGGCACCTTCCTGAACTCGATCGCCAACTTCACGCCCCCGCCGCTGGAAGTGAAGGAAGCCTTTGGCGAACTTCGCGTGCCGCTGCTCAAGGACATCTTCCTGCTGAAGGAACTGACCCTCGAAGGCGCCGCGCGCATTTCGGACTACAACACCGGCAACACCGGCTCGACCTTTGCCTGGAACAGCAATGTCGTGTGGTCGCCGGTCGAGGACCTGCGCTTCCGCGCCGGTTATGGCCGTGCCGTCCGCGCCCCGACGCAAAGCAACCTCTTCGCGGCGCAAAGCCAGACCTTCCTCAACGGTCTCGCCGATCCCTGCGGCCAGCAGAACATCAACGGCAATCCGTTCCGCGTCGCCAACTGCGCCGCCGGCGGCGTGCCGACGACCCAGACCTTCAACGGGATCACCGAGCCCTTCACCAACCGTGCGGCCTCGGGCATCTCGGGTCTGAACGGCGGCAATCCGCTGCTCGCCGAAGAAGTCTCGAACAGCTACACCATTGGTGGCGTGTTCACCCCGCGCTTCATCCCGGGCCTGATCATTTCGGTCGATTATTACAACATCGAACTGAAGAACGCGATCAACACGGTCGGCGCCCAGACGGTCATCAACCAGTGCTATGACAGCCCGGACGGCATCAACAACCCGTTCTGCGCCGCCATTACCCGCAACCCGAACGGCACCTTCGCCGGCCAGCAGAACGTTCTCCACGCTGGTAGCCAGGTCGATTTCCCGGTCACCGGCAACGGGTCGTCGTTCGTCCAGGGTCCGTTCAACTATGCCAAGCAGAAGACGTCGGGCATCGATCTAGACCTGACCTATTCGACGACCTTCGGCACCGACTGGCGCTTCAACACCCGTGCCATCGTTTCGTACCTGATCGAGCGCAACTTCTTCACCTCGATCACCGAACCGAACCGCCTCACCCAGCAGAAGTTCGCGCTGGGTGATCCGGAATGGCAGGGCCAGTTGCGCGTCAACGTCGGCTGGAAGGCGATCGATGCCAGCGCCAACTTCCGCTACATCGGCAAGATGACCGTTGGCGCCTTTGCGACCCAGAATGTCGAACAGGGCCGCCCGCCGACCAATGCCGACGCCTTCCCGCAGATCTTCTACAAGGAACGCGTCTACACCGACCTGCGCGTCCAGTATAAGATCGACGAAGGCAAGCGCCTCTATGTCGGCGTCGATAACGCCTTCGACCTGCTGCCGCCGCTCGACACGACCGGCCTTGGCAGCGACGCTATCTACACCAACGTCGGCCGCTTCTTCTACGGCGGTTTCGCGGTCAAGTTCTGATCGCCGACGGACGATAATGTGTTCCGGAAAGGGGGCTGGCCACAAGGCTGGCCCCCTTTTCATGTCGGCCCTCGCGCCCCCTTCCCGCGAACAAACTGGACTTGGGCGGCAACAAGCCCCAAGTGAGGCCGATGAAACCACCCCGTAAAACCGGCGGCAATGACCGCCGCCCCCCCGGCGCGCCGCCGTTGCGCGGCCGTGATGCCGCCCGGCCACTGGCCGGTCGTGACCGAACGCCGCAGCCCGATGGCAACAGCGATCAGCCCCGCCCGGCCCGCGCCCGCCCCGATCGTCCCTTCGCCGATCGGCCGCCAGCGCCGCGCGCCCGTCCCGCCGCTGCCGTGCGCCCGCCGCGCGCCCAGGACGAAACGCTCTTCACCTCGCGCCGTGACGCCGAAGCACAGGACCGCGCCGCTCCCGCTGCCGATCGCCGCCGCCACATCCCCGGCGGCCGCCTGCCCAAGCTGCCGGCCAGCACCCCCAAGGACCTCGCCCGCCCGCCGCGCACTGGCCGCCCGAGCCGCAACCCGGCGCCGTTCAGCGACCTGCCCGCCGCCCCCACCGGCCGCCGCGGGCGCGGCGAAGCGCGCGTCGCCGAACGCGAAGCCCGGCGCAGCGGCGGCAATGTGCCGGTCGAACCGCAACGCATCGCCAAATTGCTCGCCCGCGCCGGCATCGGTTCGCGCCGCGACATCGAACGCCATATCGCCGAAGGCAAGATCGCCCTCCACGGCCAGGTCGTCACCACGCCCGCCACCATCGTCTCGACGCTCGACGGCATCACCTTCGAAGGCAATCCCGTCGCCGCGCTCGAACCCTCGCGGCTGTTCCGCTTCCACAAGCCGGCGGGCTTCCTGACTACGGCGCGCGACCCCGGTGGCCGCCCGACGATCATGGACATCCTGCCCCCCGGCCTGCCGCGCGTCGTCCCCGTCGGCCGGCTCGACATGAACACCGAAGGGCTGTTGCTGCTGACCACCGACGGCGCGCTCAAACGCGCCCTTGAACTGCCGACCAGCGGCGTGCCGCGCACCTATCGCGTCCGCGCCTATGGCGAAATCTCGCAACCCGCGGTCGAAAGCCTGATCGAAGGGCTGACCATCGATGGCATGCGCTACGGCCCGATCGATGCCGAAATCGAACGCCGCACCGGGCGCAACCTGTGGCTGACGATGACGCTCACCGAAGGCAAGAACCGCGAAATCCGCCGTGTGCTGGAGCATCTCGGCTTGCAGGTCTCGCGGCTGATCCGCGTCGCCTATGGCCCCATCGAGCTCGGTGATCTTGGTGCGCGCGATGCCGATGAAGTGCCCGATGGGGTGGTCGCTTCCTTGCGCAAGTCGCTCGCGCGCGGGTAATGCCGGATTCGCCCCTATTCCTGCCGATTATGCTACTTTCGGCGGCATTCGCCATATCGGTGATCGGCTATTGCCTGATCCGCGGCGTGATGGACTGGCGCAGCGGTCGCCGCCGGCTGGGGCTGGTGGGAATCATCATCGGGTCGCTTTTGATGGCGCTGCCGTTCCTGCCGCTCCTCACCCCTGTGGTCACCATCGACTTGCGAGCCCGATAGCATGCGCATCATCTCAGGCCATTGGCGCGGCCGCGCCCTCATCGCCCCGCCGGGTGACGCCACCCGCCCCACCGCCGATCGCGTCCGCGAGGCGCTGTTCTCGATGCTGACCAGCCGGCTCGGCAGCTTCGAAGGGCTGCGGGTGTTCGACGGCTATGCCGG
>JBILPK010000182.1:0-6663 GCA_044373875.1 Polymorphobacter sp. | reverse complement strand
GTGCCGCGACCCGAGATCGAGAACACGTCTTCGATCGGCATCAGGAACGGGCGATCGAGCGCACGCTCCGGCTGCGGGATGTATTCGTCGACGGTCTTCATCAGGGCGATGACGGCGTCATGGCCGATGTCGTCGCGCTTGCCTTCGAGGGCGCACACGGCCGAACCCTGGGTGATGGGGATGTCATCGCCCGGGAAATCATACTTCGAGAGAAGTTCGCGGATTTCCATTTCGACGAGCTCGAGAATTTCGGCATCGTCGACGAGGTCGACCTTGTTCATGAAGACGACCATGGCAGGAACGCCGACCTGCTTGGCGAGCAGGATGTGCTCACGGGTCTGCGGCATCGGGCCATCGGTGGCCGAAACGACCAGGATCGCGCCGTCCATCTGCGCGGCGCCGGTGATCATGTTCTTCACATAATCGGCGTGGCCCGGGCAATCGACGTGCGCGTAGTGGCGCTTGGCGGTTTCATATTCGACGTGTGCGGTCGAAATGGTGATGCCGCGTTCGCGCTCTTCGGGCGCCTTGTCGATGTTGTCATAGCTGGTGAAGGTTGCACCGCCGGTTTCGGCCAGCACCTTGGTGATCGCTGCCGTCAGCGACGTCTTGCCATGGTCGACGTGACCGATGGTGCCGATGTTGCAGTGCGGTTTGTCGCGAACGAATTTTGCCTTACCCATGGCCGTGAACCTCTTTCCAGTAAATTGTCGTTTCGAATGTCGGTAGCCAAGCTGCACTTATCCAGCGCAACCCGTGAGCGGCGCTGACTAGCGCCATTTTCGAATAAATCAAGCCAGTTTCAGCTTGATCTCCTCGGCCACGTTCGAGGGCACTTCCTCGTAATGGCTGAACTGCATCGAATACTGCGCCCGGCCCTGGCTCATCGAGCGCAGCTGGTTGACGTACCCGAACATGTTGGCCAGCGGCACCTGGGCATCGATGACCTGCGCGTTTCCGCGCGTATCGGTGCCCTGGATCTGCCCGCGCCGCGAGTTGAGATCGCCGATGACATCACCCAGATAATCTTCCGGGGTGACGACTTCGACCTTCATCACCGGCTCGAGCAGCTTGATGCCGGCCTTTGTCGCCGCTTCGCGCATCCCGCCACGACCGGTGATTTCGAACGCCAGCGCCGACGAATCGACGTCGTGATAGGCGCCATCATACAGCGTCGCGACGAAATCGATGATCGGGAAGCCGATCAGCGAGCCCGAAGCCGCCACTTCGCGAATGCCCTTTTCGACCGACGGGATATATTCCTTGGGAATATTGCCACCCTTGACGTCATCCTTGAAGATGATGCCCGAGCCGCGCTCGCCGGGTTCGACCGAGAACTTGATGCGGCCGAACTGGCCCGAGCCACCCGACTGCTTTTTGTGGGTGTAGTCGACATCGACCTTCTTCGCCAGCGATTCGCGGTAGGCGACCTGCGGCGCGCCGACATTGGCTTCGACCTTGAATTCGCGACGCATGCGGTCGACGAGAATTTCGAGGTGGAGTTCACCCATGCCCTTGATGATGGTCTGGCCGCTTTCCTGATCGGAATTGACCCGGAACGATGGATCTTCCTGCGCCAGGCGGTTGAGCGCGATGCCCATCTTTTCCTGGTCGGCCTTGGTCTTGGGTTCCACGGCGACTTCGATGACGGGTTCCGGGAACTCCATGCGCTCGAGGATGATCGGCTTCAGCGGCGCGCACAGCGTGTCGCCCGTCGTCACATCCTTGAGGCCGACCAGCGCGACGATGTCGCCGGCAAAGGCTTCCTTAATGTCTTCACGGTTGTTGGCATGCATGAGCAACATGCGGCCGATCTTTTCGCGCTTGTCCTTGACCGAGTTGAGCACGGTCGAGGCGGCTTCCATCTTGCCCGAATAGATGCGGGCAAAGGTCAGCGTGCCGACGAACGGATCGGTCATGATCTTGAAGGCGAGCGCCGAGAACGGCGCATCGTCCGAGGCTTCGCGGATCTCGTCCTCGTCCTTCAGGTTGATGCCATGCATCGGCGGAATGTCGAGCGGGCTCGGCAGATAATCGACAACGGCGTCGAGCAGCGGCTGCACGCCCTTGTTCTTGAACGCCGAACCGCACAGCACGGGAACGAAGGCAAACGCCAGCGTGCCCTTGCGGATCAGCGCCTTCAACTGCGCCGTCGTCGGCTCGGTGCCTTCGAGATAGGCCTCCATGAGGTCGTCGTCCTGCTCGACGGCCATTTCGATCAACTCGGAACGGGCGATTGCGGCAGCGTCGGCATATTCGGCCGGAATTTCCTTGTACTCGAATTTGGCGCCGAGCGATTCTTCGAGCCAGATGATGGCGCGGTTCTCGACGAGATCGACGAGACCGACGAAATCACCTTCAAGGCCGATCGGCAGATAGAGCACCGCCGGGCGCGCGCCCAGACGGTCCTTGATCATCTCGACGCAGCGCACGAAGTTGGCGCCGGTGCGGTCAAGCTTGTTGACGAAGCACATGCGCGGCACCTTGTACTTGTCCGCCTGGCGCCACACGGTTTCCGACTGCGGTTCGACACCGGCAACGCCGTCGAAGCAGGCAACCGCACCATCGAGCACGCGCAACGAACGTTCGACTTCAATGGTGAAATCGACGTGGCCCGGCGTATCGATGATGTTGATCCGATGGTCTTCCCAATAGCAGGTCGTCGCGGCCGACGTGATGGTGATGCCGCGCTCCTGCTCCTGCTCCATCCAGTCCATCGTCGCGGTGCCTTCGTGCACTTCGCCGATCTTGTAGGACTTGCCGGTGTAATACAGGATACGCTCGGTCGTCGTCGTCTTGCCGGCGTCGATGTGCGCCATGATGCCGATATTGCGATAACGCTCGAGCGGGGTTGTGCGGGGCATGGGGGAAACTACCAGCGAGAGTTGAAAGGATGGGCGGCCATACAGCCGCCCTTGTTACCAGCGTGTGACGGCGCTTGCGCGCACTACCAGCGGTAGTGCGAAAAGGCGCGGTTGGCTTCGGCCATGCGGTGCGAATCTTCGCGCTTCTTGACGGCGGCACCACGGTTGTTGGCCGCATCGAGCAGTTCGCCCGACAGACGCTGCGCCATGGTGTGCTCGCTGCGCTTGCGCGCCGAAGCGATCAGCCAGCGGATGGCCAGCGCCTGAGCGCGTTCCGGGCGCACTTCGACAGGCACCTGATAGGTGGCCCCGCCGACGCGGCGCGAGCGCACTTCGATGCCCGGGCGGACATTGGCGAGCGCATCGTGGAAGACGCCGACCGGTTCGCGGCGGCTCTTGGCTTCGATGGTTTCGAGTGCCGAATAGACGATCGATTCGGCAACGGACTTCTTGCCCTCGTACATGACGAGGTTCATAAACTTGGAAAGCACCACATCACCGAACCGGGGATCGGGGAGGATTTCACGCTTTTCTGGGCGACGACGACGAGCCATTTTCTAATCCTTACTTAGGGCGCTTGGCGCCGTACTTCGACCGGCTCTGCTTGCGGTTCTTGACACCCTGGGTATCGAGAACGCCGCGCAGGACGTGGTAACGCACACCGGGCAAATCCTTGACGCGGCCGCCGCGAATCAGGACCACCGAGTGCTCCTGAAGGTTATGGCCTTCGCCTGGGATGTAGCCGATGACTTCGAAGCCATTGGTAAGACGGATCTTGGCAACCTTGCGAAGCGCCGAGTTCGGCTTCTTCGGGGTCGTCGTGTAGACGCGGGTGCAAACACCACGCTTCTGCGGGCAGGCTTCCATGGCCGGCACCTTGTTGCGGGCCTTCTGCGGCTCGCGACCCTTGCGGATCAGCTGGTTGATTGTGGGCATTCAATCTTTCTTTCGCTTCGGCCCCTGCCACCATGGCAAAGGCCTACTCCAGAGCCGCTCCGTCCGCAGATGTCGCCATCCATGGCATCAGCGCACGGACCCGCCCCTCAGGGCTGGCCGCATGCGCACGGTGCTCTCTGTCGTGTCCGTTCCGAATCTGTACGGCCCTTAGGCCGGCATCAACGGAAGCGGCCCCTTAAGCGCTGGTCGGGCTTTCGTCAAGCCGAAGCAAGCAGAGCCAGGCGGGGGCGGTACCGCCGTTCAGCCTGCCAGCCGTACCGCAAAGCCGACCCAGAGCGCGAACAGCAGCAGCGTCGACAGCAGATAAGCGACAAAGCGCATCAGCACGTTATTGAAGGTGCAGTGGATCGCCGAATGGGCGGCGCGCAGCGCAACATAGCCCCAGCAGCCAAAGCTGAAGAAGGCGCTGTGCCAGCCGGTCACCGCCAGCGCCAGGCACAGAGCGTAGAACAGCACCGGCAGCTCGAACAGGTTCATCAGATTGTCGTTCGCCGCCATTTCCTGCTCGGACAGGATCGGGCGGGTGGCGCGGATGCGCATCGCATCGAGCGGCACCGGATCGGACTTCACCTTGGGAATGCGGCGGATGAACAGCATCGTCCAGACCGCGACGGTCAGGAACACCATCGCGACCATCGGGGCGAGCGCAGCAGGATTGATCATGCTCTGCGCCCCACCCAACAACCTAGAACGTCAGCTTACAGCACGCCATGGCAGTGCTTGAATTTCTTGCCCGATCCGCACGGGCACATGTCGTTGCGCGACAAGGCGCGATGCCATTCGGCAAGATCGTCGGGATCGACATCGGTCAGCTCCGCGGTCGCCGCCATGGCACCCGTCAGGGCGCCCGGCGGAAGCGAGCCAAAGGCATCGAGCGCCAGCGGGCGACTGCCGAAGGCGTCGTTTTCACCGGTGAACGGGTCGATATGCGTCGTCACGAAGCCGGGCAGAGTCGGCATCGGCGGCGCTTCGGCCTGGAACTGGGCATTGGCAAGCATTCGCGTCACATCCTCGCGGACGATGACCAGCATGCGTTCGAACAGCGCGAAGGCTTCCGACTTGTATTCGTTGAGCGGCGTCTTCTGCGCATAGGCGCGCAGGTGGATGACCTGGCGCAGCGCATCGAGCGTCGCCAGATGCTCCTTCCAGTGATGGTCGAGCGCCTGGAGGAGGAAGTTCTTTTCGATCTCCACCCAGGTTTCGGGGGGCACGCCGGCAGCCTTTTCGGCCATGGCGGCATCGGCGGCTTCGATCAGGCGATCGACGACGATCTCGGGGTCGATCGCGGCTTCGGCCGGCCAGTCGCGGACCGGCAGGTCGAGCGCCAGCGTGCCGCGCACGGCTTCTTCGAGCGCCTCGATATCCCATTGTTCGGGGTAGCTGCCAGCCGGGCAATGCGTTGCCACGATGGCGTTGATGGTTTCGTGGCGCATGTCGATGACGACATCGCCGACGGCTTCGGAATCCATGATGTCGGCGCGCTGTTCATAGACGACCTTGCGCTGGTCGTTCATGACATCGTCATACTGGAGCAGCTGCTTGCGCACGTCGTAGTTGCGCGCTTCGACCTTCTTTTGCGCCGTCTCGATCGCCTTGGAAATCCACGGGTGGACGATCGCCTCGCCGTCCTCCAGCCCGTTGTTCATCATGCGGCTGAGCATCGACTGCTGGCCGAAGATGCGCAGCAGGTCGTCATCGAGGCTGAGATAGAAGCGGCTGAAACCAGGGTCGCCCTGGCGGCCCGAGCGGCCGCGCAGCTGGTTGTCGATGCGGCGGCTTTCGTGGCGCTCGGTGCCGAGCACGAACAACCCGCCGGCGGCACGCACCGCTTCGCGTTCGGTCTGCACTTCCTGCTTGATGCGGGCGACGGCGGCATCACGCTCGGAACCTTCCGGCAGCTCGGCGAGCTCGCGCGACACCCGCGCTTCGAAATTGCCGCCGAGCTGGATATCGGTGCCGCGGCCAGCCATGTTGGTAGCGATGGTGACGGCGCCCAGCCGCCCGGCCTGTTCGACGATATGGGCTTCCTGTTCGTGGAAGCGGGCGTTGAGCACGACATGCTCGACATTCTCGCGCTTCAGGAACTCGCTGAGCATCTCGCTCTTTTCGATCGACACGGTGCCGACGAGGATCGGCTGGTTGCGAGCCGTCGCTTCGCGGATGGTCTTGACGATCGCCTTGTATTTCTGTTCGGCGTCCTTGTAGAATTCATCATCGACATCCTGGCGCGATACCGGCTGGTTGGTCGGGATCTCGACAACATTGAGCTTGTAGATATCGAAGAATTCCGACGCCTCGGTGGCGGCGGTGCCGGTCATGCCACCCAATTTGGGGTACATGCGGAAATAATTCTGGAAGGTGACGCTGGCGAGAGTCTGGTTCTCGGGCTGGATCTGGACGCCTTCCTTGGCCTCCACCGCCTGGTGAAGGCCATCGGACCAGCGCCGGCCATCCATCATGCGGCCGGTGAATTCGTCGATGATGACGACCTTGCCGCCGCGGACGATATAATCGGTATCGAGACGGTAGATGACATTGGCGCGCAATGCCTGGTTGAGGTGGTGGACGACCTGGGTATTTTCGAAATCGTAAAGGTTTTCGCCTTCGAGCAGCCCCGCCGCCGCGAACGCGCGTTCGGCCTTTTCGGTGCCGTCCTCGGTGAGGATGACCGACTTGGCCTTTTCATCGACGTCGTAGTCGCCGGGCACCAGCTCCTTCACCATGATGTCGACCGCCATGTACATTTCCGACTTGTCGTCGGTGGGGCCGGAAATGATCAGCGGTGTGCGGGCTTCGTCGATCAGCACCGAATCGACTTCATCGACGACGGCGAAATGGAAAG
>JBILPK010000004.1:0-58283 GCA_044373875.1 Polymorphobacter sp. | reverse complement strand
CTCGCCGCGGCTGAACAATTGTTCGGCATCGCGGATCATGTCGGCATCAAGGCTGTCGGGCACCGGGTTGCGATGCCCTTCGATCCCGAAGCGGCGCATGTGATCGGGCGCATCGACCTTGGCGAGGATCGGGTTCAGGTCGAGATCGTCGAGATGCTCGGCGCCGCGGCTGACCTGGCGCAGCAATTCGGTGCGGCCGATGACATCGTCGAGCGATTTCACCCCGAGCTTCGCGAGGATCTCGCGGACTTCCTCGGCGATGAAGCTCATCAGGTTGATGACTTTTTCGGGCGTGCCGACGAACTTCTGGCGCAGCGCATCGTCCTGGGTGCAGACGCCGACCGGGCAGGTGTTCGAATGGCACTGCCGCACCATGATGCAGCCCATGGCGACGAGGCTGAGCGTGCCGATGCCATATTCCTCGGCGCCCAATATGGCGGCGATGACGATGTCGCGGCCGGTCTTCAGCCCGCCATCGGTGCGCAATTTCACCCGGTGGCGCAGGCCGTTGAGGGTCAGCACCTGGTTGACTTCGGACAGCCCCATTTCCCATGGCGTGCCGGCATATTTGATGCTGGTCTGTGGGCTTGCCGCGGTGCCGCCGACATGGCCCGAGATCAGGATGACATCGGCGTGCGCCTTGGCGACACCCGCCGCGACCGTGCCGATGCCGGCGCTGCTGACCAGCTTGACGCAGACGCGGGCACGCGGGTTGATCTGCTTGAGGTCGTAGATGAGCTGCGCCAGATCCTCGATCGAATAGATGTCGTGGTGCGGCGGCGGCGAGATCAGCGTCACACCCGGCGTCGAATGGCGCAGCCGGGCGATGAGATCGGTGACCTTGAAGCCGGGCAACTGCCCGCCCTCGCCGGGCTTGGCGCCTTGCGCGACCTTGATCTCGATTTCCTCGCAGGCGTTGAGATATTCGGCCGTCACGCCGAAACGCCCGCTGGCGATCTGCTTGACCACCGAATTGGCGTTGTCGCCATTTTCATAGGGGGTGAAGCGCTTGCGGTCCTCGCCGCCCTCGCCGCTCACCGCCTTGGCGCCGATGCGGTTCATGGCGATGGCGAGCGTTTCATGCGCTTCGGGCGACAGCGCGCCGAGGCTCATCCCCGGCGTCACGAAGCGCTTGCGGATTTCGGTGATCGATTCGACTTCCTCGACCGGGATCGCCTTGGTCGCCACGAAATCGAGGAGGTCGCGCAGCGCGATCGGCGGCTGTTCGCGCACCGCCCGGCTGAACTTGAGATAGTCCGAATAGCTGTCCGCCCCCACCGCATGCTGGAGCAGGTGGATCAACCCGGCCTGATAGGCATGGGCTTCGGAACCGGCGCGATAGCGGTAGAGCCCGCCGATCGGCAGCGCGATGACGTCTTCATCGAACGCCGCTTCGTGGCGCATCTGGGCGTTGATGAAGAGCGATTCGAAGCCTTCGCCCGAAATCTTCGCCGGCATGCCGGGGAAGAAGTCGTTGACCAGCGCACGGCTGAGCCCGACCGCTTCGAAATTATAGCCGCCGCGGTACGACGAGATGACCGCGATGCCCATCTTCGCCATGATCTTGAGCAGGCCGTCCTCGACCGCCTTCTTGTAGCGCGCGACGCATTCGTCATAGGGGCGCGAACCGAACAGCCCGCGGGCGTGGCGGTCGGCAATGGCTTCCTGCGCCAGATAGGCGTTCACCGTGGTGGCGCCGACCCCGATCAGCACCGCGAAATAATGCGTGTCGAGCGCTTCGGCGGCGCGGACGTTGATCGAGGCAAAGGTGCGCAGGCCCTTGCGCACCAGATGCGTGTGCACGCCGGCGGTAGCGAGGATCATGCTGATCCCCATCCGCGTCGCCGACTGGTGTTCGTCGGTCAGGAACAACTGGCTCTTGCCCGAACGCACCGCGGTTTCGGCTTCGGCGCGCACCCGCGCGATGGCGGCGCGCAGCGCTTCCGGCCCGCCGTTGATGTCGAAGCTGCAATCGATCTCGGCGACCTGCTTGCCGAAATGCGCCTTCAATACGTCCCAGCCCTTGTTGGTCATCACCGGCGTGTCGATGACCATCACGCCTTCCTGGCGGGCATCGTCGTCGAGGATGTTGCCGAGGTTGGAAAAGCGCGTCTTCAGGCTCATCACCCGGGTTTCGCGCAAGCTGTCGATCGGCGGGTTGGTGACCTGGCTGAAATTCTGCCGGAAAAAGTGCGACAGGTTGCGCGGATTTTCCGAAATCACCGCCAGCGGCGCATCATCGCCCATGCTGCCGATGGCTTCCTTGGCATCGTCGACCATCGGGCTGAGCAGCAGCTCCATGTCTTCCATGGTCTGGCCGGCGGCGACCTGGCGGCGGCGCAGCTCGTCACGGTTGTACTGCGCGCCGGGCTGGGCGCCGTCATGACCCTTCATCGAGGTGAAGGTGGTGAAGTCCGCCACCATCGCGGCATAATCATGCGCGGCGGCGATCCTGTCCTTGATCTCGCGATCGGAATAGAAACGCGGGCCGGCAGCGCCGGTGGTGCCGATGCCATCACCATCGAGATCGACCGCAATCATTTCGCCGGGGCCGAGCGCGCCCTTCATCACCATGTCGATTTCGGGGATGACCACCATCCCGGCTTCGGAGCCGGTGACGAGCAGGCCGTCGCGGGTCAGGCAATAGCGCATCGGCCGCAGCGCGTTGCGATCGAGTCCGGCCACCACCCAGCGGCCATCGGTCATCGCCAGCGCCGCCGGGCCGTCCCAGGCCTCCATGACGCTGGCGAAAAAGGCATACATCGCCCGGTGCGTCTCGGGCAGGCTGTCATCCTTGGCCCAGGCTTCGGGGACGAGCATCAGCTTGGCGGTCGGTGCGTCGCGGCCCGAGCGCACAAAGGCTTCGAAGACCGCATCGAGCGCGGCGGTATCCGACGCGCCGGCGGGGATCAGCGGCTTTATGTCTTCCGAATGTTCGCCAAAGGCGGCGGCCGCCATCTTGATCTCGTGGCTTTTCATCCAGTTGGTGTTGCCGCGCACCGTGTTGATCTCGCCGTTATGGGCGAGGCAGCGGAACGGCTGCGCTAGCCACCATTGCGGGAAGGTGTTGGTGCTGTAGCGCTGGTGATAGATGGCGAAGCGCGAAACGAAGCGTTCGTCGTTGAGATCGGGATAGAAGACCGACAGTTCCTCGGCGAGGAACAGCCCCTTGTAGATGATCGAGCGCGCGCTCAGCGAGCAGATGTAGAAGCCCTGCGTCTGGCTTTCGATGACCTTCTTCTCGATGCGGCGGCGGATGAGATAGAGGTCCTTTTCGAACGCCTCGATCGCGGCGGCCTTGCCTTCGGCGCCGAGCGCCGGATCGGGCAGCGGCCCGGCGATCATGATCTGTTCGATTTCGGGGCGCGACAACATCGCCTTGTCGCCGATCACAGAGACATCGACCGGCACCTGGCGCCAGCCATAGACCTTGTAGCCGAAACCGATGATTTCGGATTCGACGATGGTGCGGCAGGTTTCCTGCGCCGCCAGATCGGTGCGCGGCAGGAAGACCTGGCCGACAGCGAGCAGATTGGGCTTGGGCGCATGGCCGGCGCGGCCGATATGTTCGTGGAAGAAATCCAGCGGCAGCTCGACATGGATGCCGGCGCCATCGCCGGTCTTGCCATCAGCATCGACGGCGCCGCGGTGCCAGACCGCCTTCAATGCCTCGATGCCCGCCACCACGACGCGGCGCGACGGCTTGCCATCGGTGGCGGCGATCAGGCCGACGCCGCAGGCATCCGATTCCATGTCGGGGCGATACATGCCGACTTCGGCAATGCGGGCGCGTTCAGCGGCCGAAACGGTGAAGGGAGTGGTCATGCCGCCGTCCTTACTTTGCCGGGCTGTTGAGCGGTGCCAGCGCCGCCTTGAGGCGCGGTGAATTGGCGCGCATCGCGGCGTCGAGCTTGCCGCCGATGATCTGCGCCGAGGCGCGGCCCATCTCGGCGGTCACCTTGCCTTGGCGGGTGTAGAGTGCCTTGCCGAGCGGGGTGCGGTAGAAGTCGGCCAACCCCTTCAGTTCGGCGGTCGTGTAGTTGCGGGCATAGGCGCGCGCCGCTTCGACGACGACGGCATCCATATTGGCAGTGATGATTTTCTGCGCGATCTCGGCCTGGATGACGCCGGCCTTTTGCAGCACCGGATCGAACTTCGCCTTGTTGGCCTGATAGGCCTGCACAAAGCCCGGCTGCTGCGCCAGCTGCGCCCGCATCGCATAGCCGCTGCGCATCGAAGCAACATTCTGCGACATTACCCGGTTCAACTGCCCGCGCACATCGAGCTGTTTGACCAGCGCCGTGGCGGCGGCCATCGTTGCCGGATCGACAGGCGGCGGCGCGGCGGCGGGCGACGCGGCCATGACAACGGCGGTGAGCAGGGTGAGCATCGATACGTCTCCTCAGGCCGCAACCGCGACAGCGCCCAGCCGGGCGCGCAAATACTGGTGCATCTGGACCGACACGTCACGGCCATCGCGCACCGCCCAGACAACGAGCGAGGCGCCGCGCACGATATCGCCCGCCGCAAACACCCCGGGCAACGACGTCATCATCGTCTTGTGATCGACGCGCAGCGTGCCCCAGCGCGTCACCGACAGGTCGGGCGCGCCGAACAGGCCGGGCAGATCCTCGGCATCGAACCCCAGCGCCTTGATGACGAGATCGGCCGGCGTTGTGAAATCGCCGCCCGGATCGACTTCGGGCGACCGCCGGCCATCGGGCCCGGCTTGGCCGAGGCGCATGCGGCTGGCGGTGACGGCGCCCGGCGTGATCGCGGCGGGCGCGGCGAGCCAGACGAATTCGACGCCTTCTTCCTCGGCATGGGCGACTTCGCGGACCGATCCCGGCATGTTGGTGCGATCGCGGCGATAGAGGCATTTGACGCTCGCCGCCCCCTGCCGCACCGCCGTGCGCACGCAATCCATCGCGGTATCGCCGCCGCCGATGACGACGACATGCTTGCCGGCGGCATCGAAGCGCGCCGCATCGGGCACGCTGTCGCCAAAGCCGGCGCGGTTCGACGCGGTCAGGTAATCGAGCGCATCGAGGACATTCGCGCCATCGGCCCCCGGCACGGCAACGGCGCGCGGGGTGTAGACGCCGGTGGCGACGAGCATCGCATCGTGGCGCGCCCGCAGATCGGCGAGCGATGCATCGCGGCCGACCTCGAAATCATGATGGAAGACGATGCCGGCGTCCTTCAACCGGTCGACGCGGCGCATCACCACCGGCTTTTCCAGCTTGAAGCCGGGAATGCCATAGGTCAGCAGCCCGCCGGCGCGATCATAGCGATCATAGACATGCACCGCGTAACCCTTGGTGCGCAGATATTCGGCGGTGGTCAGCCCGGCCGGCCCGGCACCGATGATGCCGACCGACTGCGCCGAGCGGTCGGCGATGATCCGCACCGGCTTGACCCAGCCATTTTCCCAGGCGGTATCGGTGATGAATTTTTCGACAGCACCGATAGTGACGCTGCCGAAATCCTTTTCGATGACGCAATTGCCTTCGCACAGCCGGTCCTGCGGGCAGATGCGGCCACAGATCTCGGGCATGGTGCTCGTCGCCGCCGACAGTTCATAGGCTTCTTCCAGCCGGCCTTCGGCGGTCAGCTTGAGCCAGTCAGGGATGTTGTTGTGCAGCGGGCAATGGACCTGGCAGAAGGGCACGCCGCATTGCGAGCAGCGCGACGCCTGCTCCTCGGCCTTGGCAATGATATAGGGCCGGGCGATTTCGAGGAAATCCTGCGTCCGGTCATCGGCGGCGCGCTTGGCCGGATAGGCCTGCGGCGCGCTGGTGAATTGCAGCATCTTGATATCGGCCATCGCTCTCGCCCCTTTGCGAGGCGGGGAGGTAACGCTTTTGGCACGGCGAGTCACGCGAATAATAGGATTTAGGACAGTATATATTACCTATTTACGGCGCGGCGGGCAAAATGAAGAGCGATAGTCCGCAAAATTCGTCCGCTTTCGGCCCTATCTCGCGAGAAGCCACACCAGCGCCACCGAACCGAGGATAATCCGGTACCAGGCAAAGGGCGCAAAGCCGAAGCGGCTGACGATCGCGACAAAGCCCTTCACCACCGCCAGCGCGACGACGAACGAGACGGCGAAGCCGATAGAGATATCGTTCATCTGGCTGACATCGAGACTGTGGCGGTTCTTCCAGAGCAGCAGCACGGTGGCGCCGCCGATGGTCGGCACGGCGAGAAAGAAGCTGAATTCCGCCGCGGTCTTGCGGTCGATGCGCAGCAGCATCGCCGCCATGATGGTGGCCCCCGACCGCGACACGCCGGGGATCATCGCCACGCACTGCCCGATGCCGACCAGCAGCGCCGCACCCGGCGGCATGGTTTCGACACTGTCGATGATCGGCGGCTTGGCGGTCTTTTCGATCCACAATATGGCAAAGCCGCCGACGATCAGCGCCACCGCCACCGTCATCGGGCTGAGCAGCATCGCTTCGAAGGCCTTGATGAACAGCACCCCGGCGATGCCGGCGGGCACAAAGCCGAGGACGATGTTGCGGATGAAGGCAAAGGCGCCGGGCTGGCGGCCGAACAGGCCGATGGCGACATCCAGGAAACGCCGCCAATAGGCGACGACGACCGCCAGGATCGCCCCCGACTGGATGGCGATTTCAAACGTCGCATTGCCTTCGCCCTTGTAGCCCAGAAGCTCGCCGGCGAGGATGAGATGCCCGGTCGAGGAGACCGGCAGGAATTCGGTCAAGCCTTCGACAATGCCGAGCAGGATGACGTCCAAAAGGCTTTGCTGCATGAAAACTCCGCGCCGACCCTGGCCTCAGGCCGCGGGTGCATTCTGGTTGAAGCGGCCGCTCGGGCGATAGCGTTCGAGCATCGCCGGCACGAATGCCGCCATCGGGGTGGGCAGCACGCCCAGCTCCGCAAGCCCCGGCATCCCGGCGCCGACGATATTGTCCTTGCCGAGCATGACAAGCTGGTCCGAATTCATCGGCATGAAGGGCAGCACATCGCCTAGCCGGCCCATCAACCCAGCGATCCCCGCCGGCACTTCGAGCAAGGTGCGGTGCTGCCGGGTTTCGGCATTGATCATGGCAAGGATGGCGCGGAAGCTCAGCACATCGGGCCCGCCGAGTTCGTAGGTGCGGCCCGCCGCCGCGGGGCTGCCAAGCGCGGCCACCACGGCAGCGGCCACATCCATCACGAAGACCGGCTGGAAACGGCTGTCCCCGGCGATGACCGGCAGCACCGGCGACAGCCGCGCCATGGCGGCAAAGCGGTTAAGAAACTGGTCTTCCGGCCCGACCACCAGGCTGGGCCGCAAGATCGTCGCGGTCGGGATCGCCGCGAGCACCGCGGCTTCGCCCTGCGCCTTGCTGCGCGCATAGGGCACCGACGACGCCGCATCGGCACCGATGGCGGAGACCTGCACATAATGGCGTACGCCAGCCGCCGCGGCGGCCCGCGCTGCACGCCCCGCGCCCTGCGCCTGCACGGCATCGAAACGCTGCTTGCCCGATTCGGCGAGGATGCCGACCAGGTTGACCCCCGCTGTCGCGCCATCGAACGCCGCCGCCATCTGCGCATCCGACGTGATGTCGCCGTGCACGAGCTGGATCTGCCCCAGCCCGCCCAGCGGTTTCAGGAACAATGCGGCTTCGGGGTGGCGCACCGCGACCCGCACCCGCAGCCCGGCCTCGGCGAGGCGCTGCACGATATAGCGGCCCAGAAAGCCCGAGCCACCGACGACGGTAACCAGCGCGCCCGGCGCCAATGTTGAGAGGGAATGGGTCATGCTAGCCCTTTAGCGCGGGTACCCGCACATGTCTTGCGTCACATCGACCGAATTTTCGGCGGTCTTTCTGCACAGTGTCGATTGACAAGCCCGCCGCCGCCCCCTAACCCGCCGCTCCTACCCCGTGCCCGGATGGCGGAATTGGTAGACGCACCAGCTTCAGGTGCTGGCGCTCGCAAGGGCGTGGAGGTTCGAGTCCTCTTCCGGGCACCATCACTCCGGCCGCCAGCGGCCGCCGGAGGTTATCGCTGAAAATCGATTTGCCGTGACGCCGGGGGGCGTTATTCTTCGCCGAACTTGTCGATGACCAGCCCGGTCAGCTTGGCGACAGCGGCTTCGGCTTCGGGGCCGGTGGCCGAAATCTCGATGCTGTCGCCAATGCCGGCGGCGAGCATCATCAACCCCATGATCGACGTGCCGGTGACGCTCGAACCATCATGGCTGACGGTCACTTCAGCGTTGAAGCCGCTTGCCATGGTGACGAACTTGGCGCTGGCGCGGGCGTGGAGGCCGCGCTTGTTGGTGATCGGGACGGTTACCGGCCCGACAGGCACCGAATCGGCCGCTGCGTTCACGCCGCCTCGCCCAGCATTTTGGAGGCAACCGCGATATATTTGCGCCCGGCTTCCTGCGCGGCTTCGACAGCGGCGGGCACCGTCATCGTCTTGCGCACGCTCGCCAGCTTGATCAGCATCGGCAGGTTGACCCCGGCGATGACGTCGATGTTCGGCCCCATAAGCGAGATGGCGAGGTTCGACGGGGTGCCACCGAGCAGATCGGTGAGCATGATGACGCCCTGCCCGGCATCGCAGCGCGCCACGGCGGCGGCGATTTCGGCGCGGCGCAACTCCATATCGTCCTCGGCCTCGATGCAGATCGCTTCGAGGCGCGGTTGCTTCCCGACGACATGTTCGGTCGCAGCGAGGAATTCGGCGGCCAGGCGGCCATGGGTGACGAGGACAAGACCAATCATGCGGCGCCCTGCTCACCCGTTCCGAGCGCCGCTGTCAATATGGCGGCGTCATTGCCGTGCTTGCCGACGTCGCGGTGGACCAGCAGCGGGGCATGGCCGGCGGCTGCCAGGCGGGCGTGAAGCTCACGAGAAACCGCGACGCTGCGGTGCCGGCCGCCGGTGCAACCAATCGCAATCGTGAGGTAGGCCTTGCCCTCCCGCCCATAGCCGGGGAGCAGGGTGAGCAGCAGGTCGGCGATGCGGTCGATGGCGGGAGCATAGGCCGGATCGTTCGTCACGAACGCCGCCACCGCCGGGTCTTCGCCGGTCAACGGCCGCAGCGCCATGTCCCAGTGCGGGTTGGCGAGAAAGCGCATGTCGAACACCAGGTCGGCATTGCGCGGCAGGCCATGGGCAAAGCCGAACGACTGGATGGTCACCGTCAACGGGTGCTGGCCGCCGCGCCCCAGCCGTTCGGCGATGCGGCGCCTGAGGTCGGTCACCGAAAAGTCGGTGGTGTCGATGACCATGTCGGCCCAACGTTTCAGCGGCTGGGTAAGTTCGCGTTCGCGCGCCACGCCATCGGCGGCGGGGCGGTCGGCGGCGAGCGGGTGGCGGCGGCGGGTTTCGGAAAAGCGCCTGACCAGCTCGTCATCGGCGCAATCGAGGTAGATCAGCCGGATGTCGACGCCTTCGCCGCGCAGCGTGCGCAGCCGCGCCGCCAGCGCATCGGCGTCGAAGGCCCGCGTGCGGGTATCGATGCCGAACGCCAGCGGCCGCGGCGGGCCGTCGCCGCCTTCGGCCGAGGCGAGCAGGGTTTCGACCAGCCCGAGCGGCAGATTGTCGACGGCTTCGTAGTCGAGATCCTCCAGCGCCTTGAGCGCCGTCGATTTGCCGGCGCCCGACATGCCGCTGATGATCAGCATCGGCGGGGTGGCGGCAGCGGTCGGCGAAGGAGGCGCGGGGGCGGTCACAGCTGCGGTTGATAGCCCGAGGCCATGGACACGCAAAGCCCGTTCAATTCGCAGCACCGCCGATTCGCCGCGGGGATCGAAGCCAAGGCACGGGATGGCGACACCGGCGAGCGCGCGCGCCACCGGATCGGGCAGGCGATCGGGCGGCGTGGCAAGATCGAGCGCCAGCACTACCTGCGCCCGACCCAGCGCCGGTTCGGGCACGATGCCGACGCCGCGCACTTCGATCAGCCTGGCCAGCACCGGCGGCGCACTGGCCCATAGCGCTCCATTTTCTTCGCGAAGAACAACACGATCATCGGCGACCAGTTGCCAGCCGCGATCAACGAGCCGCAGCGCCAGATCGGATTTTCCCGCCCCCGATGGCCCCAGCAGCAGCACGCAGCGCCCGCCAAGCGCGACCGCCGTCGCGTGCACGGTCGGCGGCGCCGGGGTCATGCCGCCGGCAGTTCGACGGTGAAGCGCGCGCCGCCACCCGGGCGATCATCGACCCGGATGCTGCCGCCATGGGCATCGATGATCGCCCCGGCGATCGACAGGCCCAGCCCCGAATGGCGCCCGAAATCTTCCGAATCGGGGCGCTGCGAATAGAATCGCCTGAAGACATCGCCGCGATTTTCGGCCGGCACCCCCGGCCCCTGGTCGTCGACCCGCACGAACACCCGCCCCGGCGCGGTTTCAGCCGAGACCAGCACCATGCCCGGCACCGGCGAAAACGACAGGGCATTGTCGATAAGGTTGCGCAGCACCTGCGCCAGCCGCGCCGGATCACCGAACACCGGCGCCGCGCCGACCAGTGGCGGCAGATATTCGAGTGCCACCCCGGCCGGCAGCCCTGCGGTGCGATAGGCCGCCACCAGCCCGGCACACAGCGCCCCGGCATCGACCACCTCGAAGCGCGAGCGCGACAGTTCGGCATCGAGCCGGCTCGCTTCGGAAATGCCGGTGATCAGCCGGTCGAGCCGGGCGACGTCGTCGCGGATCACGGCGAGCAGCCGGGCGCGCAGGTCGGGCTGCTGCACCGTTTCCAGCACGTCGACGGCGCTGCGCAGCGACGCCAGCGGGTTCTTCAGTTCATGCGCGACATCGGCGGCAAAGGCCTCGGTCGCATCGATGCGGTGCCGCAGCGCGATCGACATGTCCGACAGCGCCCGCGCCAGCGCGCCCAGTTCATCGCGCCGGTCGGGCAGGCGCGGCACGATAACCTCGCGCGATCGCCCCAGCCGGACGCGATGCGCGGCGATCGCCAGCATGCGCAGCGGCCGCACGATGGTGCGCGCCAGATACAGGGATAGCCCGAGCGTCAGCGCCGTCACGCCAAGCAGCAGCCAGAAACTGGTCAGGCGTTCCGCCCGCAGGATACGGGTCAGATCACCGGCATTATCGGTGAGATGGATGACGTTTTCCGATGCCAGCTTCACGGCCGCCGTGATGATAAACGATCCGTCGCGCGCCCGCCGCAGCGCCGTCACCGGCTCGGCCGCGACCTGTGTGCGATCGATTTCATCCCACTGCCCGCGGTGATCGGGAAGCATTTCCCGATAGGGCGCCAGCGTGCTGAACGACCCCAAGGCTTCGAGCAGCCGATCGATGGCCTTGGCCGACCGCCGCCGCAAGGGATCGCCGGCGGGGTCGGCGACGACGAAACGCTGGACACCCAGCCGCCGCCAGTTGTCGGCAAGGGCTGCCTGCCCGATATCGATACTATAGAGGCGAACCCGCGTGCCGCGCGGAAAATCCTGGCGCTCGAGCGCTGCGATCTGGCCAGACTCGGCAAGCGGCGCGACCAGCGCTGCCATCGTCCGCGCCTGCCCGGCCAGCGCATCGGTGCGTTCATCGAGCAGCCGCGCGCGCACCGTATCGAGATAGAGCAGCATGATCGCCAGCACGATGACCGCGACGATATTGACCGCAAAGATGCGGGCGCGCAGCGAGCCGAAGCCCAGCCCCCGCCGCCATTCCTGCACTTCGCCCGGCAACAGCGCGGGTTCGGCAGAATTATTCCTCGTTGAAGCGATATCCGACACCGTAGAGGGTCTCGATTCCCTTGAAGTCATGGTCGACGGCGCGGAACTTCTTGCGCAATCGCTTGATGTGGCTGTCGATGGTGCGATCATCGACATAGACGTCGTCCTGATACGCCGCATCCATCAACTGGTCGCGCGATTTGACGAAGCCGGGCCGGCTGGCCAGCGTCTCGAGGATCATGAATTCGGTAACCGTCAGCGCGACATCGCCGCGCCGCCCGGCACCGGCATCCCAGGTGACGCGGTGGCGCGCCGGGTCCATCGTCAGCCGGCCGCGGATGATCGGTTCGCCCGCCGGCACGTCGCCCGGCGCTTCGGCGGGCGCGTTGCGGTTGGCGACGCGGCGCAGCACGGCGCGGATGCGCTCGATGAGCAGGCGCTGCGAGAACGGCTTGCCGATATAATCATCGGCGCCCATCGCCAAGCCGAGCGCTTCGTCGATCTCGGTGTCCTTCGACGTGAGGAAGATCACCGGCACCTGCGATTTTTCGCGCAGCCGGCGCAACACCTCCATCCCGTCCATGCGCGGCATCTTAATATCGAGCACGGCAAGATCGGGCGGGTTCTCCAGCAGCCCGCGCAGCGCCGTGTCGCCATCCGAATACATACGCACCACAAAACCTTCGGCCTGCAACGCAATCGATACCGAGGTCAGGATGTTGCGATCATCATCGACGAGTGCGATCACCGGCGCGCCGGCATGCGAAGAGGAAACGCTGGACGACATGGCGCCATCTTGTCGCGCCAAGCGCCCCCGAACGCAAGCTACCCTGCGCCAGCCGGGGTCGATTAACCATTGCGTGACCACAAGCATTTTGACGAACCGGTATCGCTTCGTTATGCGCCACCGTATTCGGGGAGATCGTTGCCGCAACGTCGGCATCCATTGCAATCAGGCGGCCCGCTGCCGTCGACGTTTCAGGAAGGAATTGGCGCGTGCCAGCATCGACCGTTTCACATCATGGCCTGTCCGCACAGGGCTATGAAACCGGCGCCGCGCTTCACTGGAACCTGGGCACCGCCCCCTTGATCGAACTCGCCGTACAGCGCGGCGAAGGCCTGTTGTCGAAGGACGGCGCCTTTGTCGTCGAAACCGGCAAGCACACCGGCCGCAGCGCCAACGACAAGTTCATCGTCCGCGATGCCGCCACCGATGGCGTGATCTGGTGGGACAAGAACAAATCGATCACCCCGGCGCAGTTCGCCGCCATCAAGGCCGATTTCCAGGCCGCACTCGCCGCCAAGGAAGTGCTGTTCGTCCAGGATCTGTTTGGCGGCTCGCAGCCCGAATATCGCGTCAACGTCCGCGTCATCACCGAATATGCCTGGCACTCGCTGTTCATCCGCACGCTGCTGGTGCGCCCCGAAGCCGCCGCGCTTGCAGATTTCCTGCCCGAATACACCATCATCGACCTGCCGAGCTTCAAGGCCGATCCGGCCCGCCATGGCTGCCGCAGCGAGACGATTGTTGCCGTCGATTTCGAAGGCAAGACCATCCTCATCGGTGGCACCGCCTATGCCGGCGAAATGAAGAAGAGCGTCTTTTCGATCCTCAACTATCTGCTGCCGCTCAAGGGCGTCATGCCGATGCACTGTTCGGCCAACATAGGCCCCGATGGCGACACCGCGGTGTTCTTCGGCCTGTCGGGTACCGGCAAGACGACGCTTTCCGCCGACGCCAGCCGCACGCTGATCGGCGACGATGAACATGGCTGGTCCGACACCGCGGTCTTCAACTTCGAAGGCGGCTGCTATGCCAAGATGATCCGCCTGTCGGCCGAAGCCGAGCCCGAAATCTTCGCCACCACCAAGCGTTTCGGCACCGTGCTCGAAAACGTCGTCATCGATCCGGTGACGCGCGAGATCGACCTCGACGACAACCGCCTCGCCGAAAACAGCCGTGGCAGCTACCCGATCGATTTCATCCCCAACGCCAGCGCCGACAATCTTGGGCCGGTGCCGCAGAACATCATCATGCTGACCGCCGATGCGTTCGGCATCCTGCCGCCGATCAGCAAGCTGACCCCCGACCAGGCGATGTACCACTTCCTGTCGGGCTATACCGCCCGCGTCGCCGGCACCGAAATCGGCGTCACCGAACCCGATGCGACCTTCAGCACCTGCTTCGGCGCGCCATTCATGCCGCGCCACCCGTCGGTCTATGGCAATCTGCTCAAGGACCGCATCGCCAAGGGCGGCGTCGACGTCTGGCTGGTCAACACCGGCTGGACCGGCGGCGGCGCCGGCACCGGCGGCACCGGCACCCGCATGCCGATCAAGGCGACCCGCGCGCTGCTCAACGCCGCGCTCGACGGCACGCTCAAGACCGGCCAGTTCCGCACCGATGAAAACTTCGGCTTCCAGGTGCCGGTCTCGGTGCCCGGCGTCGACAGCAAGATCCTCAACCCGCGCGACACCTGGTCCGATGGCGCGGCCTATGACGCCAAGGCCAAGGCGCTCGTCGGCATGTTCATCGCCAACTTCGCGCAGTTCGCCGATCATGTGGATGCCGGCGTGATGGAAAGCGCACCGAAGGCGGCGTAAAACCTTTCCCTTCCTTCTCCCCTCCTTTCAGGGAGGGGTCGGGGGTGGGGCGTGCCGCATGAGCCGAAGCGTCTGGCGTCCGCACCGCGTTGGTCCGATCAGCACTTTGGCAGTTTGTACAAACTCTGGTACAAACTTTCCCATGGACGTCATCAGCTTCTCCGAATCCCGCGCCAACCTGAAATCGGTGATGGACCGTGTCGTGGCCGACCACACCCCGGTCGTCATTGCGCGTCAGAAAGCGGAAGCCGTCGTGATGGTCTCGCTCGCCGACTGGCAAGCGATGGAAGAAACTACTTACCTGCTCAGCACACCCGGCAACGCAGCCCGCCTCGCCGCCGCCATCGCCGAACTCGACGCCGGCCATGGCCAGGCCCGCGATCTCATCGATTGATGCGACTGATCTTCGCGTCGCGCGCCTGGGACGAATATCTCTACTGGCAAGACAATCCTGCCACTCTCGCCCGCCTCAACAGCCTGATCCACGAATGCACCCGCACCCCCTTCACCGGTACGGGCAAGCCTGAACCGCTGCGTGGCAATCTGAAAGGCTGGTGGTCGCGCCGCATCATCATCGAGCACCGGCTGGTCTATCGGGTGATCGGGACCAGCGCCGATAAGGCGCTGGAAATCGCGCAGTGCCGGTCACACTACTGATAGCAGCCACTTCGGCACCAACGCCCGCAACCACCGCTTGCGCCGTTACCCGTCACCTGGCACGCCTGGCGCATGCACCGTGCCTGGTACGCCGCCGACGCCAAGAGTTTCGCCGCTGCCGACCCGCTGGCGGTGCTCGGCGCGCTCAACGCCGCCTCGCCGTTTCCCGATGAGCCGAGCCAGAAGGCCGCCTGGCAGGTCGAGATCGGGCAACTGCAGCCGCTCGCCGCCGCGCTTCCCGAGGCGCACTTCTTCCTCGAATTCAGCATCCCGCGCATGGGCCGCCGTGCCGATGCCATCATCACCATCGGCGGGCTGGTCTTCGTCCTCGAATACAAGGTGGGAGAACGCGATTTCCCGCGCCACGCGATCGAACAGGCGCATGGCTATGCGCTCGATCTGAAGAACTTTCACGTTACCAGCCATGACAAGGCGATCGTACCGCTGCTGATTGCTACCGAAGCACCGCCGCAACAACTGGGCCTCGGCTTCTGGGCGCCCGATCGCGTGCATGAACCGATCAGGGTCAACCCCCACGACGTGCTGCCCACCATCCGCCAGATGCTGGCCACCGGCGACGCCTCGGCCTTCGACGCCAGCGCCTGGGCAGCCGGCGCCTATCGCCCGACCCCCAGCATCATCGAGGCCGCCGAAGCGCTCTATCGCGGGCATGACGTCGCCGAAATCTCGCGATCCGAAGCCGGCGCCGAAAATCTGACCCGCACCGCCGCCGCCATCGAAGCCGTGGTCGAGCGCATGAAAGCGACACACGGCAAGGCGATCTGCTTCGTCACCGGCGTGCCGGGCGCCGGCAAGACGCTCGCCGGCCTCAACATCGCCTGCGGTCGCATGGCCACCGATATCGGCGAGGATGCAACCTTCTTGTCGGGCAACGGCCCGCTCGTCGATGTGCTCCGCGAAGCCTTGAAGCGCGATGCACGCAGCCGCAAGGGCCGGCCCGACGCGCGCAATCGCGATGGCAGCCACCTCGCCGACCGATCCCCCGACAAGTTCGTCCAGAATGTCCATCATTTCCGCGACGAGTATCTCGACCCTGCGCAAATACCGTCCGAAAATGTCGTGGTCTTCGACGAAGCCCAACGCGCCTGGAACCGCGACCAGACCGCCGATTTCATGCGCAAGAAACGCGGCCAGGCCGGATTCGACATGTCCGAACCGGCCTTCCTGCTCTCGGTCATGGACCGGCACCCCGATTGGTGCGTCGTCGTCTGCCTGATCGGCGAAGGCCAGGAGATCAACCGCGGCGAAGCCGGTGTCGCCGAATGGATGCGCGCGTTGCAGGGCGATCTGCGGCATTGGCAGATCCACCTGCCGCCCCACCTCCTCACGGAAGGCAGCCTCGACGCCGTAATGCGCTGGCATCTGGTGCAACGCATGGCGGCCCCCGACCCGGCGCTGCTTCTTGCGGTGTCGGTGCGATCCTTCCGAGCCGAAACCGTATCGGCGCACGTCGCCGCGCTGCTCGGCGATGACCCGGCGGTCGCGCGCCGGAGCCGGCCGACGGACGAATTTCCCCTGCTGCGCACCCGCGATCTGGCAATGGCGCGCAGCTGGTTGCGCGGGCAACGGCGCGCCGGTGAACGCGCCGGGGTGCTGGCGTCGTCAAACGCCCTGCGGCTGAAGCCCGAGGGTATCTACGTCAAGGCGCAGGTCGATGTCTGCAACTGGTTCCTCAATGCGACCGAGGATGTGCGATCATCGAATGCGCTCGAGGATGCCGCCACCGAATTCGATGTGCAGGGCCTCGAGCTTGACTGGACCTGTGTCGCCTGGGACCTCAACCTGCGGCGCAACCCGCACTGGGAAGCCCGCGAATTTCGCGGTACCCGCTGGCAGGCGATCCATGCCCGCGGCGATGCGCTCGGCCGCGCCGATTATGTCCGCAATGCCTATCGCGTCCTGCTCACCCGGGCACGGCAGGGCATGATCATCTTCGTGCCGCGCGGCGACGCCGGCGATGCAACGCGTCCGCCCGGGGACTATGACGCCATCGACCACTGGCTGGCCGAATGCGGCATCCCGGAATTGTGCGTCGCCGGCTGAAGCGCCCGGCCGGCACTAACCCGCAGTCGCCTCCGGCCAATCGAGCAGGAAGTTGATGTTTGCCGCCGCAATCGGCCGGCTGCGGTCATATTGCCAGGCGCGGCTGCTGACGTTGACAATGCGGCGGCCCAGCCGTGTCACTTCGGCGGCGGCGATCGTGTCGATCGGGGTGCCTTCGCGCATGAAATCGACCGTGACCGTGACCGGGCGGATGCGTGGCAACCGGGTCGCATCGGGTTGGGCGACGATCACCGCCGCCAGCCCGGCGATTTCGAGCAGCCCCGCCAATGCGCCGCCATGGATGCGCCCGGGCGCGCCAACCAGGCCGATGGCGAAGGGCATGACCAGCCGGACTTCATCGTCATCCTGATCGAAGCGCAGGTCGAGCGCCCGGGCATAGGGCAGCATATCGAGCCGGCCATGGCGTTCATCGCGCAGCGCGGCGGCAAGGGCGAGACTGGTCATGATGCCGGCTGTTGTGCTGCGAACATACCCGCGGCATTAGCCGCAAACATGAACGTGCCGGCCATGTTGGCGATCGGGTTGGCCGGGTCGCCATCATGCGCCAGCCCGCGCACAAAGGCGATCTGGCGGGTGAGGCGATAGCATTCGGCATGGCCGACGACCGTGGCGCGCGGCGTCGGACCGCGCAGATAATCGACCCGCATGTCGAGCGTGGCGTGCGAAACCAGTTCGCCGCGCGCCACCAGCACGGCAAAACCGGCGCTGTTGTCGAGCAGGGTGAAGATCGCCCCCGATGCGATGATGCCATAATCGGGGTCGGCAAGCTGTTGTTCGGCAAAGGGCATTTCGAGCTCGGCCCAATCCTTGCCATGGGCGCGATAGCCGATGCCCATCAATTTCAGATGCGGCACGCCGTCCATGAAGCGCTGCATGAAGCGCCGTTGCCGGGCGGCGGGATCGGCGGTCATGCCGCGCTCGTCGCGGCGAGCTCGCCGATGCGCGCGATCATCGAGGCGAGCCCCTGCGTGCGGTTCGACGACAGATGCTTCGACAGGCCGAGGCTATCGAGCCGGGCGCGGATCTCGGCGGTGTCGATGTCGGCCGGCGCGCGATTATCGGCGAGCAGCAGCACCAGCGCCACCAGCCCCTTGACGATGGCGGCATCGCTGTCGGCGGCAAAATGCAGCCGGCCATCGGCGAGGCGCGGGTGGAGCCAGACCTGGCTGGCGCAGCCCCGCACGCGGGTGGCATCGGTCTTCAGCACGTCGGGCATCGGCGGCAGGGCACGGCCGAGGTCGATCAGCAGCCGGTAGCGGTCGTCCCAATCGTCGAAGGCGTCGAATTCGGCCTCGACATCGTCAAAAGTTGCAATCGTCATCTCGCCAGCGTTTGCGCGGGGGCGCGGCGGGGGTCAAGCCGCGCGGGGTCGCAACGCTTAGAAATCAACGCCGGCGGCGATCGCCTCAAGTTTGCGGATGCGTTCCTTCAGGTCGGCGAGATCGATTCGCTGACCGATGGCGGGCAGGTCGTGGCTGTCGCCGCGCAGCAGTTCGAGCTCGCGGGCGCGCAGGCGCAACCAGCCGGCCCAGGCCCAGGCGGCAAAGCCGGCGACAAGGCCGATGCCGGCCAGCGTGGCGCTCGACAGGATCAGCAGGGAATCGGTGGGTGGCATGGTCGGTCCTCCCTTTGGTCTGAATGGGGGGTTCAGGGGTGGCAGGGTTCTGGGGAATGGGGTTCAGTCGCGTTTCAGGCTTTCGATCTCGTCCGACAGGCGCCTGGCCGGATCGGTGGCGATGCGTTCGAGCACGGCGAGGCGTTCGTTGAGGCGCCGGATTTCATTCTTCATGCGGTCGGCTTCTTCGGCACCGACGCCATCGGGCAATTGCGGTTGCAGCATCTGTGCCAGCGCGGCACGCTTGGCATCCCGCCGGGAGACGCCGCCGCCATAGCGGTTGGACAGCACCCTGCCGATGGTTACGATCGCGACGATCATCACGACCATTTCAAAAGGATTCATCGTCGGGCTTTCCTGTGGCCGGGGGCGGGCCGTTGGCGGGAGAAGGGGCAGTCAGCAGTTCAGTTGAGCGCCTTGGGCGGCAGATTGTCGATTTCATTGGCAAGCCTGGTGCCGCTGTCGACGACGATGCGTTCGAGCACCTGCAAGCGGTCCTTCATGCTGCCGACTTCGGCGCGCAGCTGGGCATTTTCCTGCGCTAGCAGCTTGACGCGCTCCATCGTTTCACCGCCGCCGTGCGGCAGCAGCGGCTTGCCCCAGCTGTTTTCCAGTGGGTAGCCATGGCGCATCCGCAGCCACTGAGTCATCACCCAGCCGATGGTGCCGATGAAGACGGCGCTGACGCCGACGGGGGCAATCGCTTCGATCAGGGCGGGGTCGAGAGCCATCGGATTGTTCCTCAGTTCATCTTGTCGGGCAGACCGGGCGTGTCGCGCAGGCTTTCGATCTGCGCGGTCAGGCCTTCGTTGCGGTCGGTGACGATGCGGTTGAGCACCGCGACGCGTTCTTCGAGCCGTTCGATCTTGGCGGCATATTGCGCCGCCTGTTCACCGGCGGTGCGCGCCGTGATCTCGAGCTGCTTTTCCTTCATCGCGATCCATTTGTTCATCACGCCGGCGCCGATCGCGACGATCGGGATCGAGACGCCCAGCAGCGGGATCAGCAGTGTCCAGTCGAACATCAAAAAGTCCTTGTGCTGCCAGGCGCTCAGTCGCGCAGTTTCTCGATTTCGGCGCTGAGCCGGTTGGGCGTGTCGGTAGCGATGCGTTCGAGCACGGCGGTGCGTTCCTCCAGCCGGCTCATCTTGCCCCGCAGTTGCTCGTTTTCGCGCTCCAGGATCTCGTTCTGGCGCTTCAGATCGATATCAGCCTTGTGCACCGATCCGCCCCATTCATTTTCAACGGGATAGCCATATTTGGCGCGGATGGCGGTGGTGACGACCCAGCCGATGAAACTCATCGCGATGATCGCCAGAACGAAGTCGGGTCCGCCGAATTCCATGGCAAAATTCCTTTCGTGCCGCGATCAATCGCGCAGTTTCTCGATTTCGGCGGACAGGCGATCGGGGGCATCGGTGGCGATGCGTTCCATCACGGCCATGCGTTCCTCGAGCCGGGCGACCTTGCTGCGCAGCATGGCATTGTCCTGCTCGATCTCGCTGGTCAGGGCGCGGGCCTCGACATCGCGAACCTTCTTGCCCGACAGTGAGAAGCCGTGTTTGCGGGCTTCCAGCTCCATCCCCGATCGCACGATGCGCCCGACAACCACGATCGCGACGATCACGATCACGAAAATCATGCCGCTCGACATCTGTCTCTCCCCTCGGTCAGCCGGCGCCTAGCGCAGGCTGTCGATCTCGTTGGCCAGGCTGCGGTTCGACGAGGTCACATAGGCCTCGATATCGCGCAGACGGCGGTCGGATTCGCGGAACGACGCATGGACATCGCGCACGGTGCGCTGCGGCGCCACCCGGACGTTCTTCCAGAACTGCTTGTCCTCCAAGCTTTCATTATACAGCATCGATGGCTTGGGGTCGGCGATCCAGCCGATGGCGAGATAGATGATCGGCAGGAAGCCGACCCCCATCACCATCGCGGCGACCAGCCCGATGCGGACCCAGGTGGCTTCCCAGCCGAAATAATCGGCAATGCCGGCGCAGACCCCCATGAAGCGCTTGTTGCGCTTGTCGAGGTAGAAACGGGTGCGGCGAACGCTCATGACGTGGTTCCCTGTTACGAGGAGGTCAGGCAGGCCGGCTGGAGGCGATGAGCCCGATCAGCAGGTAGATGAGGACGGGCGAGCCGAAGCCGACGACCGCCGCGAGGAGAAAGCCGACGCGGAACCAGATCGGATCGGTGCCGAAATAGCGGGCCAGGCCGGCACAGACGCCCATGATCTTTCCATTGGGCTTGTCGAGGCGGAACGGGCTGCGAACGGTCAACATGGCGGTTTCCTTGCGATGGCGGTGGTTCAGCGCAGTTCCTTGCGGTCGCTGCGGTCGGCGATGCGGCCGGCGGAAAGATCGGGCAGGCGCCCGTCCTTCCAGTTGGGGTTGTCGGCGGCGATGATGCGCTCGATCGATTCGAGCCGGCCATCGAGCCGCCGCGCCATTTCGTGGAGATCATCGAGCAGCACTTCGTCCTGCTGGCTGATGCCGCGGCCCGATTTCCACTTGGTCAGATAGTGGAGCACCAGCCAGGGCAGGCCGATGAACAGCATGCCGACGATGGGAATGGCGATAAAGGAGTCGTCCATCGTCTCAACCTTCCGTCTTGGGTGACAGGCGCGCCTTCATGGCAGCAAGTTCGCGGCTGACTTCATCGTCCGCCGACAGATCGGCGAATTCATCGGCGAGCGTGCGCGGCGGGCCGCCCAGCGACAGCGCATCGGCGCGGCCTTCGGCGAGGTCGGCGCGGCGCTCCATGATCTCGAAGCGGGCAAAGGCTTCATCGACGCGCGGGCCCTTGGTCATCTCGATCAGCTTGCTGCGGTTGGTCGCCGATTCGATGCGGTTGAGGATGACATTCTGGCGGCTGCGCGCCTCGCGGAGCTTGCCTTCCAGCTTGTGGATATCGGCTTCGTTGAGCGCCAGGCCCTGGTCGAGCGCGGCGATTTCACCCTGCATCTGGTCGGCAAAGCCCTTGGCCTTGGCCTTTTCCACTAAGGCTGCCTTGGCGAGATCCTCGCGGCCCTTCGACAATGCCAGCTCGGCTTTTTCGGCCCAGCTGTTCTGCGCGGCTTCGGCGCGGATCACGGCGCGGCGCATTTCCTTCTGGTCGGCAATGGTGCGTGCCGCCGAGGCCCGGACTTCGACCAGCGTTTCTTCCATCTCCATGATGATCATGCGGATCATCTTGGCCGGGTCTTCGGCCCGGTCGAGAAGGTCGGTGACGTTGGCGGCGATGATATCGCGGGTCCGCGAAAAAATGCCCATGGTGGTGTTGCTCCAGTGCTTCAAATTGGGGCCGGAGGGGGAGGCGAGGGGGAGGGGGAAACCCCTGGCCAAAGCCCCTCCGGCGATCGCCGGCAGGTTATTCACCGCGGACGATATTCGAATTCGGGATGGAATTCACGCTGTTGTTGAACGAATGGGGGGCGGCGACCGCCGGGCCAGCCGCAGCGACCAGGAACATGGCGCTGATCATCAGCGCGGCAGCGGCGCTGGCGAGGCTGCGGAGGGCTTCGTTGTTGTTGAAAAAGTTGGTCATTGTCGGGTCCTTCGAGTGTCTGGTTGGCGACCGGCGGGGGCGTCCGGCTGCTCATGCCAAGAGTACTGCAAAGGCCATGCCAACTGCGGCCAAGACGGTAACTTGTTGAAAATATTGATATCATCTCTCCCGAAGTCTTTTATTTTGGCTCAACCCTTGCTGAATATTGGGAAATTGCACTAACTTTGCGGGCATGGCGAAACCCGCGGCCCTGATCGGTTCCTCCTCGATCTTTCTCGATGCCGTCGAGCGCGCCTCGGCGGCAGCGACGCTCAACCGCCCGGTGCTGGTCATCGGCGAGCGCGGCACCGGCAAGGAACTCATCGCCGAACGCCTCCACCGCCTGTCCCCGCGCTGGGGCGGGCCACTCGTTTCGCTCAACTGCGCGGCGCTGCCCGAAAATCTCATCGATGCCGAATTGTTCGGCTATGAAGCCGGCGCCTTCACCGGCGCCGCCCGCGCCCGCGCCGGGCGATTCGAGGATGCCGATGGCGGCACCTTGTTCCTCGATGAAATCGGCACCCTGTCCCCCGCCGCGCAGGAACGTCTGCTGCGCGTCGTCGAATATGGCGAGCTGACCCGCATCGGTTCGAACCGCGCCATCGCCGTCGATGTGCGCCTCGTCGGCGCCACCAATGAAGACCTGCCCGGCATGGTGACGCGCGGGCGTTTCCGCGCCGATCTGCTCGACCGGCTGTCGTTCGAGGTCGTCACCCTGCCCCCGCTTCGGGAAAGGGCGGAGGACATCGAGGTGCTGGCAACGCATTTCGCCCGCCGCATGGCCGCCGAACTCGGCTGGGCGCGCTTCCCGGGCTTTACCGACAACGCTACGGCGCTGCTCGACAATTATGCCTGGCCGGGCAATGTCCGCGAATTGAAGAATGTCGTCGAACGCTCGCTGTATCGCTGGGGCGATGCCGATACGCCGGTCGGGCGGATTATCCTCGACCCGTTCGAATCGCCGTGGCGGCCGGCGCCGATGCCCGGCACGGCGCACGCGATCAGCGCGGCGCCGACGGCGATCAACCCGGTCGCCGAAGCCGCCGCGCTGCCGGCGCCGGCACTGACCGGTGTGAGCGATTTTCGCGCTGCCGTGCTCGCCTATGAACGCGATATCCTGCTCGCCGCGCTCGATCGCTGCCGCCACAACCAGCGCCGTACCGCCGCCGCCCTGGCGCTGAGCTATGACCAGTTGCGCCACGCGTTGAAGCGCCACGATTTGCTGGAATAAGTTCCGAGCCGCCGGCGGCCGGGGCCTTGACCCCGGACCCCGATCGAAGCGCCCCTCTCCCGCGGGCGCGAGAGGCGACGTCAACCTGATTTCGCGCGCGCTCAGAAGACCGGGTCGTGCATCCCGCATTCGGTTTTGTCCCAGCCGCGCCAGCGGCCGGCGCGCGGGTCTTCGCCGGGCTGCACCTGGCTGGTGCACGGCACGCAGCCGACGCTGGGATAGCCTTGCGCCTCCAGCGGGTGGCGCGGCAGCTTGCGCGCTTCAAACGCCGCATCGAGCGCCGGCTTGTCCCAATCGGCGAGCGGGTTGATCTTCAGCCGCGACCCGGAGACATCGGCATCGATCTCGAAGCGCGGCAGCGCGGTGCGGGTCTTGCCCTGAAAGCCCTTGCGGCCTGAAATCCAGGCGTCGAACGGTGCCAGCGCTCGGCGCAGCGGTTCGACCTTGCGCAGGTCGCAGCAGCCATCGGGGTCATAGCTCCAGCGCAGGCTGGTCGCGTCCTTTTCGGCGAGCAGCCGCGGATCGGGGCGATAGACGCGCAAATCGGTCAAGCCCAATTGTTCGGCGAGCGTGTCGCGATAGGCGAGGGTTTCGCCGAAAATCTTCTGCGTATTGATGAAGATGACCGGCACGTCCTTGTCGGCCGCCGCCACCAGATCGAGCAGCACCGCTGATTCGCTGCCGAAGGAGGATACCGCCGCGACCCGGCCCTTGAGCTCGCCGGCGAGCAGGTCGGCGAGCATCTCCGCCGTAGCGATCCCGGCATATCTGGCCGTGAGCCGCGCGACATCGGCAGCGGTGAACGGCGGTGCCGTCGCAATGCTGTCGATGACGCGCGCTGGTTCAGCCATGCCGAAGCGCCCACACCGGCACCTTGCCGTCGGCGGCCTTCATGTAGACATAGGGGTAGCGATCGAGCGTCGCCTGGACGACCTTGAGGTCGAGCGGCTTGTTCGGCGCGAAACTGTCGAAACCGACGCGGCGCATGAAGCCGATCTGGTCGACGAGCACATCGCCGGCGGCACGGATTTCGCCGGTGAAGCCGGCTTCGCGCAGGATGCGCGCCGATGAATAGCCGCGGCCATCGCGGAACTTGGGGAAGGCGACTTCGACCAGTTTCAAGCGGCCGAGATGCGGGACCAGGTCGCGCGCGTCCTCGCCGGGCTCGATGCGGACGGCGGCGAAATTGCCCCCCGCCAGGAAGTCGGCAAGCGGCGCAATTGGCGATTCGAACGGCGCATCGTCGCGAAAGCGCAGCTTGGCGGGGGCATCGTCGAGCGCCGGCGTTGGCGCGCCGGCGACGGCCTGCTGGTCCTGCCCGTCGCGGTCAGCGACATTCATACGGTTATCCATAAACAGCTTCCTTGAAAGGGGCCGGGCCGAGGCGGCGATAGGTGTCGAGGAAGCGTTCTTCCGGTGCCGTGCGTGCGCTGCGATAGAAGGCGATCAGCTTGTCGACCGCATCGACAATGCCGTTCTCGTCGAAGCCGGGGCCGAGGATCTTGGCGAGCGATGCGTCTTCGGCGCCCGATCCGCCGAGCAGCAGCTGATAGGCCTCCTCGCCCTTTTTATCGACGCCGAGGATGCCGATATGGCCGACGTGGTGGTGGCCGCAGCCGTTGATGCAGCCCGACACCTTGATCTTCAATTCGCCGATATCGCGCTGTTCGGCGGTATCGTTCTCGAACTTGGCGGCGATCTTCTGGGCGATCGGAATCGAACGCGCATTGGCGAGGGTGCAATAATCCATGCCCGGGCAGACGATGATGTCGGTGACGAGATCGAGGTTCGGTGTGGCGAGCTCGGCCGCGTCGAGCGCCTGCCAGACGGCGTAAAGATCGGCCTTGCGGATATGCGCCAGCACTAGGTTCTGGCTGTGCGTCACCCGGATTTCATCATGCGCATAGCGTTCCGCCAGGTCGGCGATAACGTCCATCTGCGCTGATGACGCATCGCCCGGGATGCCGCTTTTCGGCTTCAGGCTGATCGTCGCGATGGCATAGCCCGGCTTCTTGTGGGCATGGACATTCTGGTCGACCCACAGCTTGAAATCGGGGTCCGACAGATCGAGCGTGTCGGGGGCATTGCGGTCGTAATCCGGCTCGGCGAACTGCGCGATGATGCGGTCATATTCAGCCTTGGGCGCATCGAGACCCAGCGGTTCGAGCAGCGCCCATTCCGCCTCGACCTGGCGGGTGAATTCCTCGATGCCGAGCTCGGTGACGAGGATCTTGATGCGCGCCTTGTAGATGTTGTCGCGCCGGCCATAGCGATTGTAGACGCGCAGGATCGCTTCCGAATAGCTGAGGAACTGCGAAACCGGGATCCACTCGCGCACCACCTTGCCGATAATCGGGGTGCGGCCCATGCCACCACCGACAAAGACGCGGAAACCGAGGTCGCCCGCATCGTTGCGATAGAGCTGCAAGCCGATATCGTGGAGCTGGATCGCGGCGCGATCGGTCTCGCTGGCGATGACGGCGATCTTGAACTTGCGCGGCAGGAACGAAAATTCCGGGTGCAATGTCGACCATTGCCGCAGCAATTCGGCATAAGGCCGCGGATCGGCGACTTCATCAGCGGCCGCGCCGGCAAACTGGTCGGACGAGATGTTGCGGATGCAATTGCCGCTGGTCTGGAAGGCGTGCATCTCGACCTTCGACAGGTCATCGAGCAGGTCGGAAAACTGTTCCAGCTTGATCCAGTTGTACTGGATGTTCTGGCGGGTGGTGAAATGGCCGTAATCGCGGTCGTATTTGCGCGCGATGTGCGCCAGCATGCGCATCTGGGTGCCCGACAGCGTGCCATAGGGGATGGCGACGCGCAGCATATAGGCGTGGAGCTGAAGATAGAGACCGTTCATCAGCCGCAGCGGCTTGAACTGGTCCTCGGTGATTTCATTGCGCAGCCGGCGGCCGACCTGGTCCTTGAACTCGGCGACGCGGGCGTCGACGATGGCTTGGTCATATTGGTCGTAACGATACATCAGATGACTTCCACGGAAAGGCTGCCGCGCGCCAGGTCGGCGCGGACAGAGGGACCCGAGGCGCGAACGCGTTCACGGGTGGTGGTGGGGACGAAGGCGCCGGGTTCGCCGGTCACGTCGATTAGCACGGGGTCGTTGATGCGCTCGGCAGCGATCAGCTGCGCGAGCAGCGCCTCGCCTTCAGCGCCGATCTCCACGGCGTCGGCGATCTGCGTGCTCCAGTCGCTGCCGTTCCACCACAGCACATCGCCGGTTTCGAGTCGGTTGCCGGTCAGAATACGGGGCATGGTGCAGCCTTTGTGAGATTGGTGAGAACATCGGCGCCGAGCGTGGCGACATCACCGACGATGATGAGGGCCGGCGAGCGCACCGCCTCGCGCGCCACCAGTCCGCCGAGATCGGCGAGGCAGGCGCGCAGCACGCGCATGTCGGGGTGGGTAGCACGCTCGAGGATGGCGATCGGCGTATCGGGCGCCAGGCCGTCGGCGATCAGCTTTTCGGCGATGCGGTCGGCGCCGGTGACCCCCATGTAGATGACGAGGGTGCGGCCCTTGCCGGCCAGCCCGACCCAATTCTGTTCGGCCAGCCCGCGGCATTCACCCGCGACGAAGCTGACGATCGAGGCGTGGTCGCGATGGGTCAGCGGCATGAACGCCGCCGCCGCGCCGCCCAGCGCCGAGGAGATGCCGGGGATGACCTCCACGGCCACGCCGCCGGCGACACAGGCGCTGACTTCCTCGCCGCCACGCCCGAAGATGAACGGGTCGCCGCCCTTCAGCCGCACGACGATGTTGCCGGCGCGGGCTTCGGCGACGAGCAGGTCGCCAATCGCTTCCTGCTGCATGGTGTGGCGGTCGCGGCGCTTGGCGACCGAGACCAGCCGCGCGCCGGCCGGCACCAGCGCCATGACATCATCGCCGACCAGCCCGTCATGGACGACGACATCGGCGCTGGCGAGCGCGCGCGCGGCGCGCAGGGTGAGCAAATCGGCAGCACCGGGGCCGGCGCCGACGAGCAAGACTCGCCCGGATGGTGGGGTTTCATTCATGGCGTTGACTTAGGCGCTGTCACCCCGCTGGCGCCAGATGCGGCGCTGCAACGCTTTCTTGGCCATGGCCAAGCCGAATTTCCCTGTTGCCGACGCCGGGTTGCCCGATACGCAGACGGCGGCGGCAGGCTGTTGCCCGGCCGCCGCCGTCCTGTCGTGTCGTTTCGCCGATGTCAGCCGAAGGTGCGCTGCCACCAACCCTTGCGCGGCGCGGCCGCCGGAGCCGTGTCGGCGGGTGCCGGCTCGGCAACGGGCGCGCTGACTTCGGCCGCCATTTCGGTTGCCTCGTCCGGCGCGGCCTTGGGCTTGCGCGCCCGCTTGGGCTTGGCCGGGGCTTCGGCAACCGGCTCGACAAGCGGCGCAGCGACGGGGGCAAGCTCCGGCGCAACGACCGGCGCCACCTTGGCGGCGACCTTGGCCGCCGGCTTGGCGGCTGCCTTGGGCGCCGGCTTGGCGGCTGCCTTGGGCGCTGCTTCTGGTGCTGCCTTTGGCGCTGCCTTGGACGGGCGCTTGCGCGTCGTCCGGGCGGGCTTGGCTTCGGATTCGGCTTCGGCTTCGGGCGCGGCTTCCACCGGTTCCGGCTCTGGCGCAGCAGCAACGACCGGGGCCGCATCGGGCACGGCTTCGACATCGGCCTTGCGGCGGCGGCTGCGCTTGGGCTTGGCCGCAGCTTCGGCTTCGGCGGGTTCAGCCTCGGCGGCAGCTTCGGCAGGCGCGGCAACCTCGGTCTCGGCCGCCGTGGTGGTCACGGCCTCGGCCTTGTCGCCACCGCGCTTGCCGCGACGGCCACGACGGCGGCGCTTGCGTTCACGGTCGCCCCGCGCTTCGGTCTCGGCCGGCGTCTCGCCCGGCTGGGCCACGGTCTCGGCCTCGTCGGCTTCGCTCTCGGCGGCAGTTTCGACAGCTTCGTCACCGGTTTCGGCGGCGCCTTCGGGCGCGGCGTCTTCGCCATTGCGACCCCCGCGGCGGCGGCGGCGCTTGTTGCGGCCATTGCGATCGTTGCGGTCGCCGCGCTCGCCCTGCGGACGCTCGTCGCCGTCCTCGTCATCGCCGCTGTCGATCACGTCATCGGGGTCATCCTCGATGCGCACCAGCGCCGGCAACGCCTGCATCTCGACCTTCTTGGTCGGCGGCGGGCCGCCGGCATCGATGGCGAAATTCGGGCCGATCAGCGCTTCATCGGGCACGGTGACGATGGTGACGCCGTAGAGTTCTTCCAGCTCGGCAAGTTCGATGCGCTTGCGGTTGAGGATATAGACGGCGACTTCATCACCGGCGCGCAGGGTGAATTCCGAGGCACGGCCGCGCAGCGCCTCGGCTTCAAGGGCACGCAGCGCCGCCAGCGCGGCGGACGAAACCGAGCGCACCATGCCGGTGCCTTCGCACATCGGGCAGATGTGGGTGGAGGCCTCCAGGATGCCGGTGCGCAACCGCTGGCGGCTCATTTCCATCAAGCCGAAGGCCGAAATGCGGCCGATCTGGATGCGGGCGCGATCGTTGCGCAGCGCGTCCTTCATCGCCTTTTCGACACGGCGGTTGTTGGCCGAAACTTCCATGTCGATGAAATCGATGACGACCAGCCCGGCCATGTCGCGCAGGCGCAGCTGGCGACCGATTTCCTCGGCGGCTTCGAGATTGGTCTTGGTGGCGGTTTCCTCGATGCCATATTCGCGCGTCGAACGGCCGGAGTTGATATCGATCGAAACCAGCGCCTCGGTCGGGTTGATGACAATATAGCCACCCGATTTGAGCTGGACGACCGGCTGGTACATACCTTCGAGCTGCTGTTCGACGCCGAAGCGCTGGAACAACGGCACATTGTCCGAATATTCGACCACCTTGGGGGTGTGGCCGGGCATCAGCATCGACATGAAGCGCGACGCATCTGCAAAGCCTTCGGGGCCTTCGACGATGACCTGTTCGATATCGCGATGATAGATGTCGCGGATGGCGCGCTTGATCAGGTCCGAATCCTGGTGGATCAGCGCCGGCGCCGAGGACGTGAGGGTGCGCTCGCGGATTTCATCCCACAACCGGGTGAGATAATCGAAATCGCGGCGGATATCTTCGGAACTGCGCTTCAGCCCGGCGGTGCGCACGATGGCTCCCATGCCCTGCGGCAGCTTGAGGTCGGACATGATCGCCTTCAGGCGCTTCCTGTCGGCGATGTTGGAGATCTTGCGGCTGATGCCACCGCCATGCGCGGTGTTGGGCATCAACACGCAATAGCGGCCGGCGAGCGACAGATAGGTGGTCAGCGCCGCGCCCTTGGAGCCGCGTTCCTCCTTGACGACCTGGATCAGCAGGACCTGGCGGCGGCGGATGACTTCCTGGATCTTGTAGCGGCGGCGCAGCGACTGGCGCTTGCGGCGCAGCGCGTCGGTCGGCTCGTCGTGCTGGCCGCCGGTTTCGGCGACTTCGCCCGTCGGTTCGCCATTTTCGTCGAGCTCGTCATCGTGATGATCGTCATGCTCGGCGGCATATTCGGCTTCTTCGCGCAGCAGCGCTTCGCGGTCTTCGCGCGGGATCTGGTAATAATCGGGGTGGATTTCCGAAAAGGCCAGGAAGCCGTGGCGATTGCCGCCATATTCGACAAAGGCCGCCTGCAACGAGGGTTCAACCCGGGTTACCTTGGCGAGATAGATATTACCCTTGAGCTGCTTGCGATCGGCAGCTTCAAAGTCGAATTCCTCGATTCGTTGTCCATTGACCACGGCAACCCGGGTTTCTTCCGGGTGGCGGGCGTCGATCAGCATGCGAAGTGACATTATAGGGCTCCATGGCGCCGCGGCCGTCCCTTGCGGGGCGCCGGCGGCGCATATTTCTGGCGTCGGCGCGGCGCTGTGCGGCCACGCTGACAAGATGTTGCGGGATATGTGCGATCAGCGCCGGTTGATCCGCAGTCGCCGCCCATGGCTTGCCGGCCCGAAGGGCGGCCGCGCTTGAACAAAATGGCGAAACGATCATCCGACCCCTAAAATACGCCCGGCCTCGACCCCGGCCGGGTTGCGTGCTTCGCGGCGGGCTTCGGCGAACGTCACCCCTGCGGGCGACAGGACGAAGCTGCCGGAAACAACAGCGGCCAAGCCACTGTTCCGGATAGTCGTAGCAGCGGATGCGGAGAGCGGCAAGGGTCGGTATCTAATGGGGAGTTGGGTGTGGCTGTTGGAAGCGCGCACGAAAAAGCCCGGGCAGAGCCCGGGCCTGCGCCGGACGGGCTCGGCAGGCCTGATGCCTGCCGCCCCGCCGATCGGTCTGGCGCGGCCGCGACGAAGCCGAGGCTTCGGCGCGGCCGCAATGCGACTTAACGCGAGTAGAATTCGACGACCAGATTGGGCTCCATCTTCACCGGATAGGGCACTTCATCGAGGGTCGGCACGCGTACATAGGTCGCCTTGGGGCCTTCGACGGTCACATATTCCGGCACTTCGCGCTCGGTGAGGCCCTGGGCTTCCATGACCAGTGCCATTTCCTTGGCCTTGGCGCCGAGTTCGACGACGTCGCCCGGCTTGACCTTGGCCGAGGCGATGTTGCAGCGGCGGCCGTTGACGATGATGTGGCCATGGTTGACGATCTGGCGCGCGGCAAAGATCGTCGGCGCGAACTTGGCGCGATAGACGACCATGTCGAGACGCTGTTCGAGCAGGCCGATGAGGTTCTGCGAGGTATCGCCCTTCATCTGCACCGCGGCCTGGTAGGTGGCGCGGAACTGCTTTTCGGTGACATCGCCGTAATAGCCCTTGAGCTTCTGCTTGGCCTTCAGCTGGATGCCGAAGTCCGACACCTTGCTCTTGCGGCGCTGGCCGTGCTGGCCGGGGCCGTATTCGCGCTTGTTGACCGGCGACTTGGGGCGACCCCAGATGTTTTCGCCCATGCGGCGATCGAGCTTGTACTTGCTGTTATGACGCTTCGACATGTGATTCGCTTTCGTATCTGCTGAAGGCCCGCCAGGCAGGCCCTTGAAACCCCGGCCTCGCACCGCCTGTCCCGCAGACAGACGCGGCCACTGCTTCACCGGGGGTGCAGGGCCAATTGCGAAGCGGCGGCGGTTAGACGAAGCCGGCTTCCCGGTCAAGTGCAGCTTGACTTTCGGGCGGGTTCCCGTCACACGCCGCGCTTCCAGAAAATCGGAAAGTACGCCCCCATGGCACGCGTTACCGTTGAAGATTGCGTCGACAAGATCCCCAACCGTTTCGACCTGGTGCTGTTCGCGGCGACCCGCGCGCGAGCCATTTCGTCGGGTGCCGAGATCACCGTCGACCGCGATCGCGACAAGAACCCAGTCGTGGCGCTGCGCGAAATCGCCGATGAAAACATCAAGCCGGTCGACCTGCAGGAAGCGCTGATCGCCTCGATGCGCCGCGTTGTCGAAAGCGAAGACGATACGCCCGATGCGATCGGGTCGCTGTCGGCGTCGGCCGAAGCGCTGCGGATTACCGCTGCGCAGCCGCCGCGGAACCAGAATCTCGGACCTGACTACGAGTAAGCGCAGCCGAGCGTAACGGACAAAATCGCGCAGCGATTTTTCGGTTACGCGCAGACTCGCGCGTCTCCGGCCGGCGGGGCGGTCGGATTCCCCGACCGAAGCCGTCCGACGCGTGGGCTTTGCCCACGCCTCTTAATTTCTTCCTTCTTTTAACCCAAAAGCGTCGCGGCAAAGCCGCGACGTGACGTCAGACGGGTTCGGCGCGCTTCGCCCGCGCCGCCCCGCTGGCCGAGCTTGTGCGAGTCCAGTGCAAGCAAGTGCTTGCGCTTTGGCCGCACTGCGCACCACTATCAAACCATGCTCCGTCAGTACGAACTTGTAGAACGCGTGAAAGCCTATGATCCCGATGCGGACGAGGACCTTCTGAACCGCGCCTATGTGTTTTCGATGAAGGCGCATGGCAGCCAGCTCCGCGCCTCGGGCGACCCCTATTTCAGCCACCCAATCGAAGTCGCCGGCATCCTGACCGATTTGAAGCTCGACGACGAGACCATCGCCACCGGCATCCTGCACGATACCATCGAGGATACGGTGGCGACGCAGGAACAGATCGACCGGCTGTTCGGGACCAGCGTCGGCCGGCTCGTCGATGGCGTCACCAAGCTGTCCAAGATCGAGGCGCAGACCGACAGCGAGCGCCAGGCAGAGAATTTGCGCAAGTTCCTGCTCGCCATGTCGACCGATATCCGCGTGCTGCTCGTCAAGCTGGCCGACCGGCTGCACAACATGCGCACGCTGCATTTCATCAAGTCCGAGGAAAAACGCCGCCGCATCGCCCGCGAGACGATGGATATCTATGCGCCGCTCGCCGAACGCATCGGCATGTACGGCTTCATGGACGAATTGCAGGAACTGGCGTTCCGCGAATTGGAGCCCGAGGCCCATGCCACGATCACCGCGCGGCTCGCCAAGCTGCGCGACAATGGCGGCGACACGGTGGCGCGCATCGCCTCGGGCATCAAGCTGCTGCTCGGCCAAAAAGGCATCGACGCCGAGGTGACCGGGCGCGAAAAACGCCCCTATTCGATCTGGCGCAAGATGCAGGGCCGCCAGGCGACCTTCGAATCGCTTTCCGATGTCATGGCGTTCCGGGTGCTCGTCGATGACGAGGCCGAATGCTATCGCGCGCTCGGCGTCGTCCATAGCCGCTGGCCGATGGTGTTCGGGCGTTTCAAGGATTTCATCTCGACGCCCAAGCGCAACGGCTACAAATCCATCCACACCACCGTGCTACATTCCGAAAACACCCGTATCGAAGTCCAGATCCGCACCAGGCGGATGCATGAGGAAGCCGAATTCGGGCTCGCCGCGCACTGGGCCTACAAGCAGGGCGGCGATGGTGCCCCGGCGCGCGAGGCCTATCCCTGGCTCGAGGATCTGCTCGACGTGTTGCGCGACGCGGCGTCCCCTGAAGAACTGCTCGAAAACGCCCGGCTGGCGATGTTCCAGGACCAGGTCTTCGTCTTCACCCCCAAGGGCACGCTGTTCCAGTTGCCCAAGGATTCGACGCCCGTCGATTTCGCCTATGCCGTCCATTCCGATCTCGGCGATCGCTGTGTCGGTGCCAAGGTCAATGGCCGGGTGGTACCGCTGCGCACCCGGCTGGTGAATGGCGACCAGGTCGAGATATTGCGATCAAAGGCCAAGGCGCCCGATCCGGCGTGGGAAGGCTTTGTCGCCAGCGCCAAGGCGCGCGCCGCGATCCGCCGCCATGTCCGCCAGAAGAATCTGCTCGAAAGCCAGGCGATGGGCAGCAAATTGCTCGAATCGCTGGCGCTGCGGTTGAAGATCGCGCTCGGCGACGACCTGCTCGGCCCGGCGCTGGGGCGACTGAAACTCCCAGACCGCGCCGCGCTCGAACTCGCCATGGCGCGCAACGCGCTGACCGATGCGCAAGTTTCGGAAAGCCTGGTGCCGGGCTCGACCTTCGGGCAGAAGCCGCGGCGGACCCGCGGCAAGCCCGGGCCGGCGGCGGTCAGCATCCATGGCCTCACCCCCGGCGTCGCCTTCGAACTCGGTGCCTGCCGGCCGATCCCGGGGGATCGCATCGTCGGCATCCGCCACCCCGGCCAGCCGATCCAGGTCCACACCATCGATTGCGCCAGCCTGGCCGAGGAAAGCGGCGAATGGCTCGAAGTGTCCTGGGGCAAGGAAACCGATGGCGCCGTCGCGCGGCTGGCCGTGGTGGTGCACAACCAGCCGGGGTCGCTGGCTTCGCTGGCGACGACGCTGGCGGCGCACAACGCTAATATCGTCAACTTGGCGCTCAAGCACCGCGACCGCGAATTCCACACCGATGTCATCGATATCGAAGTCGAGGACCTGGCGCATCTGACGACGATCATCGCGGCGCTGCGCCAGGTGAAGGCGGTGGTATCGGCGGAACGGCTGCGCGGGTGAGTCGCGCTCGCAACGGGCGCCCGATCCTGCTAGGCGCAACATCATGACCGACGAACAGATCCTTGCCGAATTCCGCGCTGCGCAGGCCCTGCTGGAGGGGCATTTCATCCTGTCCTCGGGCCTGCGCTCCCCGCGCTACCTGCAATGTGCCCGGGTGTTGATGGACCCGGCGCGCGCCGCCCGGCTCGCCGAAGCATTGGCGGCGAAAATCCCCGCCGACGTCCGCGCCGCTGTCGATGTCGTCATCGCCCCTGCGATGGGCGGTCTCATCTGCGGCCATGAACTGGCGCGCGCGCTGGGCAAATTGTCGATGTTCGTCGAGCGCCCGACCGGCACCTTCGAACTGCGCCGCGGCTTCCGGCTCGAACCCGGGCAAAAGGTGCTGTTGATGGAAGATGTCGTCACGACGGGGCTTTCCAGCCGCGAAGCCATCGCTGCGGTCAACGCCGCCGGCGGCGAGGTCATCCACGCCGCCTCGCTCGTCGACCGCTCCAACGGCAAGGCCGATCTCGGCGTGCCCTTCACCCCGCTGATCCGCCTCGACGTGCCAAGCTATGCCGCCGACGCGCTGCCGCCCGAACTCGCCGCGATCCCGGCAATCAAGCCGGGAAGCCGGGCGGCGTGATTCTGCTGGCTGCGCTTGCGCTGTCGACGGCCGCCATGCCGGCCCCAGCCAGCCCCACGATCGATGACTATCGGGAGATGCTGCCGCGCCTTGCCGAGCCGATCGCCAAGTTTGACCAACAACGAGCGGGCGCTTTTACCGTTGGCCTCTTTCCGATCGACCTGCAGATCAATGCGTTCTTTGGCCCGGCGGGTGCGCTCAAAGGGCGCCTCGCCGCCGGAGATTACCTCATCTGGCGGTGGGCTTCCGTAACGAAGCAGGTCGTGGCCGTGCTGGTTATGCAAGAAGTCGAAAAAGGTCGTATCGACCTCGACGCCCCAGCGACCAAATATCTGCCTGGCGTCGTGCTCCCCGGCGGCGACGCGGTCACCGTTCGCCTCCTGCTTAACCATACATCGGGCCTCTATGACCCGAATAGCGGTCCTGCAGCGCCGGACGGGACACCGCTGGCTTACCTCCGCTCAAAGACGCCCGCGCCAAAGGGCCTTGACCAGCAGTGCCTCAAGCCATCGGGCCGCGCCCCCGGTGAAGGCTTTGTCTATAACAACTGCGACTATGTCGTTCTCGGCGCACTGCTGGAGCAAGTGACGGCCAAGCCCTTCGCGACACTGGTGCAGGAGCGCATTGCCAAGCCGCTGAGGCTAAAGTCGCTGCGCGTTCTCAAGCCCGGCGACCATGACGACATAGTCGGCGTCGACGACAAAGGTGCCACTGACGCGCAGATCGACCCCGGCCGCTATGGCAGCGCCGCCAACCTTGCCGGCACTTCGAACGATCTTCTCAAATTCGACCGGGCGTTGATGGGCAACAAATTGCTCGGCAAGGTCGCCACCGCCGAAATGTGGAAGGGCGATCCCAAGCTCGGCTATGCGGCGCTCGGCGCCTGGTCCTATCCCGTCACGTTGCGCGGCTGCACCGCCGCACAGCAAATCGTCGAGCGGCGCGGCCAAGTTGGCAATGTCCAGGTGCGCAACATCATTGCCCCCGAACGCGGCATCGTGGTCATTGCCTTTGCCAGCTACAGTGAAACCGATTTCGGCGAGCCGTGGCAGGGCAAGGGCCTGTCTTACGAACTGTTGAGCGCGGCGCTTTGTCCCGAGGCACATAAATGACCCACCACCTCCGCACCGACCGATTGAGGCTGGGCGTCAACATCGATCATGTCGCCACCATCCGCAATGCGCGCGGCGGGTTGCACCCCGATCCGGTGCGCGCCGCGCTGATGGCGGCCGAGGCCGGCGCCGATGGCATCACCGCGCATCTGCGCGAGGACCGGCGGCATATCACCGATGCCGATCTCGATGCGCTGGTCGGCAGCATCAGCCTGCCGCTCAACCTCGAAATGGCGGCGACCGACGAGATGCTCGGCATCGCGCTCAAGCATCGCCCGCACGCCGCCTGCATCGTGCCCGAACGCCGGGCGGAACGCACCACCGAAGGCGGGCTCGATGCCGCCGGCCAGCATAATGTGCTGGCGCCGATCGTGGCGCGATTGAAGGACGCCGGCATCCGCGTCAGCCTGTTCATCGCACCCGAAGCGCGGCAGCTAAAGGCCGCCGCAAGGCTCGGCGCGCCGGTTGTGGAATTGCACACCGGCCCCTACAGCCATGCCGTGACCGAGGCCGAGATCGCCGCCGAAATGGCGCGGCTGGTGCACGCGGCCGAAATCGGCGCATCGCTGGGCCTCGAAATGCACGCCGGGCACGGGCTGACCTTCGACAATGTCGGCCCGGTGGCGGCGCTGCCGCAGCTTCACGAGCTCAACATCGGGCATTTCCTGATCGGCGAGGCGGTGTTCACCGGGCTGGGGCCGGCGATCATGCGGATGCGCGCGGCGATGGACGCAGCGCGCGCATGAGCGCCCCTTACTTCTCCCCTCCCTGCAAAGGAGGGGCCGGGGGTAGGTTCTGTGCACCGAAGGGAGGGCCTTGGGGCACGATTCTTCCCACCCCCGGCCGCTGGCGCTGCGTGCCGTCTTCGACTCCCCGTTCCGGGAGGGGAGAAGCAAGGTGAACATCCCCCCCGGCGTCTTCGTCCTCGGGCTCGGCTCGGACCTGTGCAACATCGATCGCATCGACAACAGCATCAGCCGCTTCGGTGACCGCTTCATCGATCGCGTCTTCACCGACATCGAACGCGCCAAGGCCGACCGCCGCAAGCTGACCCGCGTCGCCACCTACGCCAAGCGTTTCGCCGCCAAGGAAGCCTGTTCCAAGGCACTCGGCACCGGGTTCCGGCAGGGCGTGTTCATGAAGGACATGGGGGTCATCAACCTGCCCTCCGGCGCGCCGACACTGGCGCTGGCCGGCGGCGCCGCGGCAAGACTGGCGCAAATCACCCCGCCGGGCTACAGGGCGGAAGTCCATCTGACGATGACCGACGACCACCCCTGGGCGCAGGCCATCGTCCTTATCACCGCGAGTGCGTTATGACCGAGGCGGCATTGCCGGCGACCAAGAAGCCGACCAACTGGGCCAGCGAGATCTGGCAGTTGTTCCTGCTCGTGCTTGCCGTGCTCGGCGTGCATTCGTTCATCGCCAAGCCTTTCTATATTCCCTCGGGTTCGATGCTGCCGTCGCTGCTGATCGGCGACCGGCTGATCGTGTCGAAATTCCCCTATGGCTATTCCTATCTGTCGCCCTCGCTCAACGTGCTGCCTGAAATCCCCGGGCGGCTGTTCGGCCGCCTGCCCGAACGCGGCGACATCGCCGTCATCAAGAGCCCGCGCGACAAGACCGATTACATCAAGCGCGTCATCGGCCTGCCCGGCGACACGGTGCAGATGAAGGATGGCCAGCTCTGGCTCAACGGGGCGCCGGTGCCCAAGGTGGCGGTTGCCGATACAGTGGTCCCGGTCAGCGCCAACAGCGACTGCGTGACCCCGATCGATGCGCAATATCGCACCACCAACGCCGCCGGCCAGGCCGAATGCCGGTTCCCGACCTATCGCGAGACGCTGCCGGGCGGGCGCACCTATCTGACCATGGACCTTGGCCAGACCCCGCAGGACAATACCGAGCCGATGCTCGTTCCCGAAGGCACGATCTTCCTGATGGGCGACAATCGCGACAATTCCGAAGACAGCCGCTTTGATCCGCTGCTCGGCGGGCTCGGCATGCTGCCGATCGAAAACCTCGCCGGCCGCGCCGAATTCATCACCTTCTCGCTCGACGGCTCGACCGACTGGAACCCGGTGACCTGGTTCACCGCGGTGCGCAGCGGCCGCTATTTCATCAACCTCGATACCAAGTCCGAATAGCCCCCGGGTGCCCGCCCCCCCGCCTGCACCACCGCCCAGCCCGATCGAACCACGCAGCGAACGATCGCGGACAACGGTCGAAACCGCCCTCATCTGGATCGCCAGTGCCGCCGCGGTCTGGCTCGCCTGGCAATTGGCGCAGGCGCTGCTGCTGATCTTTGCCGGGCTGGTCGTTGCCGCTGGGCTGCGCAGTGCCGAGGATTTGTTGCGCCGCGCCGTCAACCTGCCCCATGCCGTGCGGTTGACCATCATCGTCGTCGTGCTCGTCGGGCTGATCCTGGGCTTTCTCGCCTTTGCCGGCGTCGCACTGGCGGCGCAGGCGCAGCAGCTGAGCAGCACGGTCGATGCGCAACTGGCGCGGCTCACTGAAATGGCGCGCGGGCTCGGCCTCAACATCGAATCGGACCATTCGATTCCGGCGCGGCTGCAATCGCTGCTCGATGGCAATTTCGACCGCGTCGCGGCCTTTGTCGGCTCGGCGATCGGCGGGCTGGGGGCGCTGTTCTTCGCCTTTGTCTTCGGCATCTATGTGGCGGCCGATCCGCGGCTGTATGAACGCGGGCTAGAATGGCTGACCCCGGTGGCAGCGCGCGGCGAAATGCATGCGACACTGGTCGAAATGGCACGGGTGCTGCGCCGCTGGGTCGCCGGGCGGCTGCTCACCATGGGCATCGAGGGCGGCTTCATCTTCATCGGCCTGTCGATCGTCGGGGTACCGCTGGCCGGGTTGCTCGGGCTGGTTTCGGGGCTGCTTGCCTTCATTCCCAATCTGGGGGCGATGATCTCGGGCGCGCTGATTGTCGCCGTTGGTTTTTCGGTCGGCCCGACCGAGGGATTGTGGGCGATCGGCATCTATCTCGCGGTCCAGCTCATCGAGGGCAATGTGCTGACCCCGCTCATCGAAAAGCGCGCCGTCGACCTGGCGCCGGCGGTGGTGCTGGCCGCGCAGCTGCTGTTCGGCATCCTGTTCGGCATCCTGGGGGTGGCGCTCGCCGATCCGATCGTTGCGCTCGCCAAGGTCGCGCTGGAACGCCGCAGCAAGCCCGCGGGAACCAATACCCCCGCCTGATCGTTGATGGGCATATCGCCGTGGCATTTCGCCCGGCCATGCCGAAAGACAGACCATGGTTGACCAGCCCCGCAACGACCGCCCGACCGAGACCCGCAGTTCGAGCCTCCCCGGCTGGTTGCTGGCGCTGCTGGTCATTGTCGGGCTGATCATTGCCGCCTTCGCCCTCGGCCTGGTCAATGTCGACCAGATCAGTTCGGGCAAGGCCCCCGGCCTGAAGGTCGAAACCACCGCCGGCGAAGCCCCGACGTTCGATGTCAACACCGCCACGGTCGATCTCGGCCAGAAGGAAAAGACCGTCAAGGTCCCGACCATCGACGTCGGCAGCAAGGACGAAACCGTCACCGTGCCGACCCTCGACGTCGAGCCCGCCAAGGACAAATAGTCGACACGGCGGCACGGCGCGCCTAGTTCAGAGCGCCGTGCAGCCTTTTCCCGCCTCCCCCCAGATGGCCCGTGCGCTCGCCGAAGCGCGGGCGGCCGCCGCGCGTGGCGAAGTACCGGTGGGTGCGGTCGTTTCCGCCGCCGATGGCAGCATATTGGCCGCGGCGGGCAATCGCACCGTCGAACGGCACGATCCCACCGCCCATGCCGAAATCCTCGCGATCCGCGCTGCATGTGCGGCGGTCGGCAGCGCCCGCCTGCCCGGCACAACGCTGCATGTCACGCTCGAGCCCTGCCCGATGTGCGCGTCGGCGATCGCCCAGGCGCGGATCGCCACGCTGGTCTATGGCGCGTCCGATCCCAAATCGGGCGGCATCGAGCAGGGCCCGCGGGTTTTTTCACACCCGCAGAGCCATCATGTGCCGCAAATAATCGCCGGAATCGGCGAATTCGAATCGGCCGCACTGCTGAGGGGCTTTTTCCAGCGCCTGCGCTCCTGACGGCCGGCAGGCGTCTTCCCGTCCCGATAGCGCCCAACGACTTTGAAACAGACGGGGAATCGCATGACTCGCGGCGGCCGATCCGGTATCGGTGCCGGCCGCATGGCAAACCGAACCGCCAGGCCCGCCCCATATTGGATATTGAATGTCGGACGTCAGCGCTGAACATTCCGCGCCGCTCATCGATCCTGCCAGCGTCGCCGACGCCCTGGCGGGTGATCGCTTCAAGCAGTTTCTCGACCATATCCCGGTCGCGGTGGCGGTATCGGAGCTGCAACCCTCCGAAATCGTCACCTATGCCAATCTGGAATTCCAGCGGCTGACGGGACGCGTCGCCGCCGAAATCGAAGGCCGCAGCTGGCGATCGCTGCCCGGCATCGCGTCGGCCGATGGCGATGAACGCCTGTTGCGCGATGCGGTGCTCGATGATTCCGAATATATCGGCGTCTTTCGCATCGAGCGCGAGTCCGATCCGATCAATGTCGATGTCTGGTCGAACACCATCGAGAACGAGGCGGGTGAGCCGATCTACCGCCTTGTCGCCATGGGCAGCGCTCCCGATAGTTCCGCCGCCAGGGCCCTGGCCGACAAGGACGTGCTGCTCAAGGAACTCCAGCACCGGGTGAAGAACAATCTCCAGATGATCACCGCGCTGATCCGGCTGGAAGCCCGGCATGTCACCAGCGACGGCGATGACGAGCGGCTGAACCGGCTGGCGGGCCGCATCAATGCGCTGGCGGTGCTGTATGAAGCGCTGTCGCACAACGATTCCGATGATCAAGTCGATCTCGGCGCCTATATCGGCCAGATCGCTTCGGCGATCATGCAGGCCCATGCCGTCGAAGGCATAAGGCTCGATACGCGAATCGATACCTGGCCGGTCACCGTCAATGTCGCAATGCCGGCCGGGCTGGTCGTCAACGAAGTGCTGACCAACGCGCTCAAGCACGCCTTTGTCGGGCGCGACGGCGGCACGATCAAGCTGCACAGCCTGATCGACGATGATGGCTGCCACATCACCATCGCCGACGATGGCATCGGCTTTCCCGAGGGCACGAGCTGGCCGCAACCGGGGCGATTGAGCGCCATGATCCTGCATTCGCTCAAGCAGAATGCCGCCGCCACGGTATCGGTTACCTCGACGCCCGGCGCCGGGGTCGCGATCACGATCTTCTTTGCCAGGCCGGCATCAAACTGACGTCGCGAGCCACCCGACCAGCGCGGCATTCACCGCTTCCGGCGCATCCTGCTGCACCCAGTGCGAGGCTTGCGGCAGCCTCACCAGCGTGAAATCGCGCACCAGCGGGCCATAGCCCTGCGTGTTGGCGATATCGAGCGCCATGTCCTGCTCGCCCCAGATCATCAGCACCGGCACGTCGATCACCGCCACCGGCTCGTCGAGCACGCCGGGGAAATTGGCGCGGTAATAGGCGATCATCGCCGTCAGCGCGCCCGGGGCACGCGCATTGGCGCGGTAGTGCGCGATGATCTCGGGCGGGAACGCCGCCTTGTCGACGGCGCTGCCGGTGAACGCCCGGCCCACGGCCTCGGCGCCATTGGCCCCCAACAGCTTTTCCGGCAGCCACGGCATCTGGAAGAACGCCACATACCAGCTCTTGCGCTTTTGCGCCCATGACGTGCGCAGCGTGTGGCGGAACACCGCCGGGTGCGGCACGTTCAGGATGACCAGCCCATCGAGCGCCACCGCCCGCCGCTGCGCCACCACCCAGGCGATCAGCGCGCCCCAGTCATGCGCGATCAGCAAGCGCCGGCGCGCCCCGAGTGCGTCGAACAGCGCCGCGGTGTCGGCAACGAGATGATCGATGTGATACGCCGATTGCGCCGCCGGCCGGCTGGTGTCGCCATAGCCGCGCAGATCGGGTGCCACCGCATGCCAGCCCTGCGCCGCCAGCACGGGCAACTGGTGCCGCCAGGATTTGCGGCTTTCGGGAAAGCCGTGCAGGCACAGCGCGATGTCGGGGCCTTCGCCGCATTCGTCGATGGCGAAATCGATCCCGTTGGCGGTGATGTGGCGGCTGGTGATCACGCGTTGAAATTGAGCCGCAGGCCCGGGCGCGGCCAGCGCGCCCGCGCTATCTTGCCGGTCGTCGACAGGCACACCCACACGTCCATCATGTCGGCGCCGCCGAAACAGATGTTGGTGGTCAACAGATCGGGGAAGGGAAAGAACTCCTGCGCCCCCGTCGCCGGGTCAACCGAAGTGATGCCGGCGCTTTCGATCAGCGTCGCCTGGGCGATATTGCCATTGGCTTCCATCGCCAGGCTGTCGAGATAGGTCTTGTTCGGCCAGGTCGTCACGAAGCGCCCCGGCGCCGCGGCGAGCGGCGACGGCGCCACCGTGCCCGGCCCGGTCACGTCGAATTCGAGGATGACGCGCCCAGCCGTGACGGCGGCATAGACCTTGCTGCCATCGGGCGACAAGCCGACACCGTTGAGGTTGGGGCCATAAACCGCGCAGACGCACGACGAGCCATCGGCCTTGCCATAGAAGAGCCCGCCCTTGGTCTCGTGGTGCGGGAAATGCTTGCCGAGATCGGTGAACCAGAAGCCGCCCGCCGCATCGAAGACGATGTCGTTGGGCCCCGACAGCGCCAGCCCATCATCGGTCTTGTCATACAGCCGCGTGACTTCCCCGGTGGCGATGTCGACTCGCTCGATCCGCCCGGTGGTATAATCATCAGCGGCATTGCCCGGCAGCAACAGGCCATCCTGTTCATACCAGGCAAAGCCGCCATTATTGCAAACATAGATCGCGCCATCAGGCCCGATCGCCGCCCCGTTCGGCCCGCCGCCGGTAGTGGCCACCGTGCTGAGCGTACCATCGGGGGCAAGCCGCGTCAGCTTGCCGGCCTTGATCTCGACAAAGATGACGCTGCCATCGGCCATGGCGATGGGGCCTTCGGGGAATTGCAGCCCCTCGGCGACGATGCTGTGTGGATGCATTGGTGATTCTCCCCGTATTTTTTAACATCGTGACGCGGAGTCGGGGGAAAGACCAGTGGCGAAAAGAGGAGCGTGTTGAAGAGCCTCCGGCGGCTGGGGCCTTAGGCCCCAGACCCCTTCCAACTTCTCGTCAAACGCCAGGCGCCCCAGCCCGAAGCAATGGCAATCGCCCAGTAAATGGCGATATCGACGCCCAATCCTGACCAGAGATACCCGCTCACCGACATCGGCATGGTCGTCTTGCCCGAGGGGTATGCGTAACACTCCGACCATTCCCCGCGCCAGAACGACAGGACAAAACGATCCGATGGCGCTTTGGAAAAGCCTGGATCGCAGTTGAATGGACGGTCCACCAGCAAATTCCAGATGGAACCGCTGCCTGCCTGCTCAGCCCATGCCGCAAGCACGTCTTTCTCCGGCAGTTTCCCATGACTATTGACGTACGCGGCCGCCTTTTCGAACTGCTGAAAATAGATGCGGTTCTCAGCAACCTGAGGGGGCAGCATCAGCGGTATCGCGATGCATACGAAGAACAACAGGATCGAGACAAGACATAGGGTGCCGGCGGCAACGAGCCTCATAAATGATCGCGCCTCAAGGCTTGTCGAGTTGTTACCTGCTCTGTCCGGATCGAATTCAAAGGTCAGTCCCGGCGGACACAAAAACAGCTGCCGGCTTTCGATCCAGAAACAGTATCGCGGGATGCTTTTTGTATGCCAGGCAACCCAGACCTTCAGCGGTGATATGGAGGTCGTTGCCGCTCCATTGAACAGCAAGGTTTGAGTATGGTGTCGGAAAGACTGCTCTCACCAGATAGGGGTGCAAGCCGGGATCGGTCGGCGCCGGCTTGGCAGCCGGGCCGAGAAACCTCGACAATTCTGACGGCGATAGGGCTACGACTGACCGCTTTTCGAGCAGGGCTATCGCTGCCGGCATGTCTTGCACCACAGGCCGAACCAGTGCCAGTTTCATGGCTACGCCGGGTTTCGCGCCGGTTTTTGCACTTAGCCAGGTGTCGCTGGTCGAAGCCTTGCACGGGACGGCTTTCATCGCTGCAGCCGGCGAGCTTGAAACGATAAGCATCGTCAACAGAAACAACCGGCCAGTCTGCCAATCAACAAAACGGGGTCTGGGGCCAAGGCCCCAGCCGCCGGAGGCCTCCTGCCCCCTCACTTCGGCCCTGACGCCCGCAGCGGCGCGTACTCATTCACCGCGTTCCACACCGGCCAGTCCGCCCCATCGGCCAGCTTGCGCCCGACGAGATACGCCACGCTCGCCTCCTGCGCCGTCCCCGCAAATGTCCAATCGGCCATGAACTGGTCGCTCGGCTGGTGGTAGCGGGTGGCGTTATAGTCGCCGACGAGCGCGTCGCCCTTGGCGGTGCCGCCCGATACCAGATCACGCCCGGCGCGGAAGGACAGTGCCGGCACGCCGCGGCGGGCGAAGGGGTAGTGGTCGGAGCGGAAATACCAGCCGGCTTCGGGGTTGGGTTCGTCGCTGACCCGCAGCCCGAGCGATGCCGCGGCGCTGCGTAGGTCACTCTCGAGCGGCGTGCGGCCGCCGCCGACGAGTTCGATATTGCGCGCCGCCGGCAGCACGACATGCGGATCGAGGTTGATCACCGCGACCGTGCTGGCCAGCGGGTGGACCGAGTGGCCAGCATAATATTCGGCGCCGAGCAGGCCCTTTTCCTCCGCCGTCCAGGCGGCGAAGACGACCGATCGTGCCGGCTTCGGGCCCTTGGCGAAGGCGCGGGCGACTTCCAATAGTTCGGCGGTGCCGGTGGCATTGTCGATGGCGCCGTTGCGGATGGCGTCGCCGCTGGCATCGGGGCCGTTCGCTCCGTTGGCATCCCAATGCGCACCGTAGAGCACGACTTCGGCGGGCCGCGTCGTGCCCGGCAGCATGCCGATGACATTATGGCTGGTCACCGGTGTCGCCTTGAGTTCGCCCTGCGCCGACAGAGTCGCCCCCGGCAAGGCTGTGGCGGTAAAGCCCGGGGCGCGCGCCCTGGCCTTGGCATCGGCAAGGCTCAGCCCCGCTGACGCCAGCAGTTCGGTGCCGAGCGGCAGCGGCAGCCAGCCGCTGAATTTCAGCGTCGAAGCGGCCAGCGGCGCAAAGCTCATCGCCGGCAGGGCGTCGCCGCTCGCCACTTGCAGCCAGGGGTAGCTGGCGGCGGCGTCTTCGTGGATGACGATCACCCCCGCCGCCCCGGCGCGCGCCGCGGCTTCGAATTTCGAGCCGACGCGCCCGGCGACAACCAGCCGCCGGCCTTCGAAGCCGAGATCGCTGCCGGCTTCGAAATCGGGATCATTGGCGAGGACAACGGCGATCTTGCCGGCCATGTCGACGCCGCGATAGGCGTCGTAACCATTGCCGACGATGCCGAAGCCGGCGAACACCAAAGGCAGGTCGCTGATTGCCGTCACCCCCGGGTTGCGCAGCGCCAGCGTCACATTCTGGCCGGTTTGCAACGGGTGGGTCTTGCCAGCAAAGGTCAGCGCCATTTGCGCCCCGGGTTGTCGGTCGAGGCGTACCAGCGGCACCTCCTGCACCCAGCTACCGCCCGGGCCGCCGGGTTGCAGCCCCGCCGCCGCCATGGATTTCTGCAGGAAATCGATGGTTTTCGCCTCGCCATCCTCCCCCGGCCCGCGCCCGCCGAACGCATCGGACGACAGGGTTTCGACATCGGCCTTGATCCGCCCTGCCGAAATCGGCGTTGGGGTTGCCGCCGAAACCGGCGGGGGCGCGGCGGCGACAAGCGACAGGGCGGCGGCGGCAAGGACAAGGGTTCGCATGGGCGTATCAGACCGGTAATCGCCGCGCTGCGCAAGCCCGGCGCCTGTCCTACAGGGCTGGAATCTGCTAGCAAAAACGCCGGCGCACCGCTGAGCCGGTTGCCAGGACTGCCGGCACGTCAAGAACCCGCAAATGCGTCAAGTTTGTCAATTTCTAAACTTTCCGTAATGAACTGCCACCCCTTCCCAGCCCGCGCACCGCGGGTTAATGTTCCGCAATTGTTCCTGAGCAAAGGCCCTGACTTGATCGAAATCCTGCTCGCCGCTGTCGCCGGTCTCGCCATCGCCCTGCTGCTCGGCTGGGCGCTGTGGGCGCGGCCGCTCGCCGGATTGCGCGCCGAGCGCGATGCCGCCCGCGGCGAAGCCGCCGACGCCCGAGCCGAAGTAGCCGAAGCGCTCGCCGAAGTGAGCCGCCAGCGCGAGGAGCGTGGCAAGCATGCCACCGAAGTGACGATGCTGACCCGCCGCAACGACGAACTGCGCAGCGCCGAAGCCGAGCGCGAGCGGCTCGCCGGGCAGTTAAGCGCGCTCAGCGCGCAACAGGCCGAGCGCGACCGGGCGCACGCCGCCGAAGTGGCGCGAACGGTCGAAACCTTTCAGGCACTCGCCGCCAAGGCGCTCGAAGGTGCCCAGGCCAGGCTCGCCGAAAGCGCCGAAGCGCTGATGACGCGCCAGCGCGAAGCCGCCGGCGCCGGGCTCGAGGCCAACCGCAACCAGCTCGCCGAGCTGATCGCGCCGGTGAAGGACACGCTGGTCAAATATGAAGCCCGGCTCGGCGAAGTCGAGGCGGCGCGGACCGAGGCCTATGGCGGTTTGAAGGAACAGCTTGCCGCCGTTGCCATCGGCCAGCGGCAAGTCAGTGAAGAAGCGGCCAAGCTGGTGTCGGCGCTCCGTTCGAGCAGCAAGACCTCGGGCAGCTGGGGCGAACAGCAACTGCTCAACACCCTCGAAATGGCGGGTTTGCGCGCCGGGATCGATTTTACCCTGCAAACGCATGTTGCCGGTGAAGCCGGCGGTCGCCGCCCTGATGCCATCATCAATCTGCCGGCGGGCCGCCAATTGATCATCGATTCGAAATGTTCGCTGAAAGACTATCTCGATGCCGGCGAGGCGACGACGGATACCGAACGCCTGGTGGCGTTCAAGCGTCACGCCGCCTCGGTGCGGACGCATGCGCGCGGGCTGGCGGAAAAAGCCTATTGGAACGAATTCGGCGCGTCGGCGGATTTCGTCGTGATGTTCATCCCGGGCGAAAACTTCCTGTCGGCCGCGATGGAACATGATCTGCCGCTGCTCGGCTGGGCATTCGAGCAGCGCATCCTGCTGGCTGGCCCGATCAACCTTCTGGCGATCGCCAAAACCGTCGCGCTGGTCTGGCGACAGGAAAAACTTGCCGATGAAGCGCGCGAAATCGGCAAGCTGGGCGCCGACATCTACGCGGCGATCGCAACGATGGCGGAACATGTCGGCGGGGTTGGCCGGAACCTTTCGCAAGCGGTTTCAAGCTATAATGCCTTTGTCGGCTCGCTTGAAGGCAATGTGCTGCCCAAGGCGCGACGCTTTACCGAAATGGGAATCGAGAAAGGCAAAAAGCCCCTCGCCGCGGTGGGGGTTGTCGATGCTGCGGTTCGGGCCGTTGCCGCGCGCGAATTGCTGCCACCCCCGGCGTCGCCGGCCTTGCCGATCGACGCTGCCGCCGAATGACGTTCAATCCAGCACGCCGACGGCTATGATCAACGCGAGATACAGCGACAGCGTCAGGAAGGCCGACATCGACAGCACGCCGGTGCGCCACAACGCACTGAAACGGCCGAGCGCATAGGCGCCCTTTAGCTGGAAATACATGTGGACGACCGGGGTGGAGAGCAGTGCCACCCACAGCCAGGGATGCAACATGTCGAGCGACAGCGCGATGCTGGCGACAATGAACAGCAGCGACATGAAACTGATCGAATAGAGCGCGAAAATGGCGTGGTCGTACATCTTGATGCCGCGCTTCCAGGCGAACATCAGCCACAGCCAGGGCAGCGACAGCGGCACCAGCAGAAAGCTGAGCTTATAGGCCTTGCCCTGGATCTTGTAGAAAACCAGTTCGGGATTCTTCAGCGCGGTGCGCGCTTTTTCGTTCAACGTCTCGTTGCCGAAATTGACATCGGCCTCGCTCGACTTCATCTCGCGCGCCAGTTCGCCGGGAATATCCATCGGCGTTTCGACCTTGCCCTCGGCGCGCATCCTGACACGGTCCCGCGCCGCGAGCACGCCGGCGCGCGCACCCTTCATCGCCGCCAGCTCGCCTGGGCCGCGGGGCTTGTCCGCCTTGATATCGGCATCAAGCCTGGCAAGCTCGGCTTCGACCTTGGGCAATTCCTTGATCGCCTGTTCCTGGGTCATCTGCTCGCCATTTTCGCCGGTCGCGCCGCCGCCGATCCTGTCCTTGAAATCGACAAAGCTGAACACGAAGAACATCAGGAAGACGACAAGCAGGAACAGCGGCACCGGCGCGACATAGCGGGCGCGCTTGCCTTCGATATAATCGCGGGTCAGCCTGCCGGGGCGGAACAGCAGCATCGGCAAGGTCTTCCAGGTCTTGCCATCGAAATGCGTGATACCGTGCAGGAAATCGTGAAAAACCCCGCCTAGCGTGCGGTGGATATGGGCATTCTGGCCGCAATTTCCACAGAATTGGCCCGCGAGCGACGCGCCGCAATTGGCGCAGGCACCGTGATTGGCGTGACCGGCAGCAGCCGTTGGCCTGTCCAGCGCCTTGGCGGCGAGGCCAGCCGTCACCAGGCCGCCCAATGCTTCGACTTCGCCGCTCATCACCCACCCCGTGTTGCAGGTGCGAAGGTCGGTGATATCCACCGTTTTGGCAAGGCACGGCGTTGCGGGCGGCCCGGTCGCCCGGTAGGGTGGATGAAAGAGGAGATTTCAGATCATGGCAGGCGTGAACAAGGTAATTCTGGTCGGGCGACTGGGCAAGGACCCGGAAACCAAAAGCTTTGCCAATGGCGGATCGGTAACGCAATTCACCATGGCGACATCGGAAAACTGGCGCGACAAGCAATCCGGCGAGCGCAAGGAAAAGACCGAATGGCACAATATCGTCATTCGCAACGAAAATATCGGCAAGGTCGCCCAGCAGTATCTGCGCAAAGGCAGCGAAGTCTATATCGAAGGCGCGATCCAGACCCGCAAATTCCAGGACCAGAGCGGCAATGACCGCTACATCACCGAAATCGTCGTCGGCCCCTTCAAGGGTGAACTGTCGCTCATCGGCGGGCGCGATGGCGGCGGTGGCGGCGGCGGCAATATGGGCGGTGGCGGCGACCGCGGCGGTTATGGCGGCGGCGATGATTATGGCGCCCCGGCCGGCGGCAACAATTTCGGCGGCGCAGCCAAGCGCCCGGCGGCGTTCGATGATGATCTCAACGACGACGTGCCGTTCTGACGCCCATGCAGTTATCGCTGCCGGCCCGGGCTGGCAGCGATAACGGCGACGGCGCTATTCCAGCAGCATCTAGTTCTTGACGTCTTCGGCTGTCCTGGTGACGGCCTTGCCGGCCGAGCTGACATCCTTGCCAGCGCCGCTGATGGTGTTGCACGCCCCGAGGGCGAGCACGGAAACCAGGGCGATCGCAAGGGTGGCGGAAGTACGCATGATGAGTCCTGACATCACAGGGGCGGGGAACCACTGATAACGCCCCACCGCTGGCCGGGTTCCGGCGTGACAGCAGGCGCCCGAGCTGGCATCACCGCCGCCGTGGACTTCATCCTGCCCCCGCGCGTCCCCCCGGCCGATCTTGCCGCCTTGCTGCCGGCCGGGTTTAGCCCGGCGCTGGTTACCGCCGCCGCGACTGCCTGGGCCCAGGCGCCATTTCTGAAAAATTTGATCCGCAGCCGGCGCGATGTGCTGGCGCGAATCGCCGATGCCGGCCCCGAAGCCGCCTTGGCCGACGCGATGGCGGCGGCAGCGGACCCGGCGCAGGATACGGCACAGCGCCTGCGCCGGGCGCGCGGCGCCGTGGCGCTGGTGGCGGCGCTCGCCGATCTGGCCGGGCTGTGGTCGCTCGAACAGGTGACCGCGGCACTGTCGGATTTCGCCGACCGCTCGATCGATATCGCCATTGCCGAAGCGCTGGCGGAACGCGATGCCCCCAATGCCGGGCTGGCGGCGCTGGCGCTCGGCAAGCTCGGCAGTCATGAACTCAACTATTCGTCGGATGTCGATCTCATCCTCGTTCACGACCCGGACGTCATTCCGCGCCGCAGCCATGAAGAACCCGCCGAAGCCGCGGTGCGCATCGCCAGGCGCGCGGTGGCGCTGCTCGCCGATGCGACGCCCGATGGCTATGTCCAGCGCGTCGATTTGCGGCTGCGCCCGGCGAGCGAAATCACGCCGATCAGCCTCGCCGTCGGCGCCGCCGAACATTATTACCAGTCCGAAGCGCTGACCTGGGAACGCGTGGCCTTCATCCGGGCGCGGGCCTGCGGCGGCGACATCGCGCTGGGGCAGGGGCTGCTGAACCGAATCCGGCCGTTCGTCTGGCGGCGCAGTCTCGATTGGACGGCGGTGCGCGACATCCAGGCGGTCAGCTTGCGCATCCGCGATCATTTCGACGCGGGGCAAAGCATCGGCCCCGGCTATGACCTGAAACGCGGCCGCGGCGGCATCCGCGAGATCGAATTCTTCGCGCAGATCCACCAGCTGATCTGGGGCGGCCGCGCGCCCGAACTGCGCTGCGCGGCGACGCTCGACGGGCTGGCGGCGCTGGCGACGGCGGGGCGGATCGCGCCGGACGAAGCCGCGCAGCTGGCGGGCAGCTACCGCATGCTGCGCACGCTCGAACACCGATTGCAGATGCGCCGCGATGAACAGACCCATGCCGTGCCGCGCCTCGCCGCCGATCGCACGGCGGTTGCGGTGCTCGCCGGGCAGCGCGACTGGGCGGCGGTGGAGCGCGCGCTGAAAACGGTCACCACGCCGGTGGCCAGTGCCTATGACCGGCTGATCGCCGCCGCGGCGCCGCAGGGCCATGCCGTGCCCGCTGAACCCGCCGCCTGGTTGAAAGCGCATCACGCCGGCGTGGCACGGCTGTTGCCGCCGCTGATCGCACGCTGGCGCGGTGGCGGTTTGCGGGCGCTGCGCAGCGAGACGGCGCGCACGGCGTTCGAAAATGTCCTGCCGGCACTGATCGCCGGGGTGGCCGGCGCTGCCGATCCGGCGGTGGCGGCGACGCGGCTCGACGGCTTTCTCGGCGCCTTGCCGCAGGGCGCGCAATTCTTTGCGCTGCTCGAAGCCAATCCGCGGCTGGTCGGGCTGCTCGGCCATCTGCTCGGCGTCACGCCAGTGCTCGCCGATGCGCTGGCGCGCGATCCGGCGCTGTTCGATGTCATGCTGGCGCCCGATGCCTTTGCGCCGCTGCCCGACGCGGATGTGCTGACCGCCGATCTCGCCGCCTTCACCGCGCCCGCCGACGGGCTCGAGGACCTGCTCGACCGGGTGCGGCGCTGGACCGGCGAACGCCGCTTCCAGGTCGGCGCGCAGCTGGTCGAGGCGCGGGTCGATCCGTTGCTGGCGGCGCGCGCCTTGTCCGATCTCGCCGATGCCGCGCTGGCGGTGGTCACGCCGGCGGTGGTCGCCGATTTCGCCCGGGTGCACGGCCATGTCGCCGGCGCCGAGCCGGTCATCCTCGCGCTCGGCCGCTATGGCGGCCGCGCGCTGACCCATGCCTCCGATCTCGATCTCGTCTATCTGTTCAGCGGCGATCACGAGGCGATCTCGGACGGCGCCAAGCCCTTGCCGGCGACGCTGTATTTCAACCGGCTGGCGGCGCGGTTGACCGCGGCGCTGTCGGTGCCGACCGCGGCGGGCGCGCTTTATGAAGTCGATACGAGGCTGCGGCCGTGGGGGGCCAAGGGCATGCTGGCGCTGTCGATCGCCAGTTTCGCGCGATACCAGGCGAGCGACGCCGAAAGCTGGGAACATATGGCGCTGACCCGGGCGCGGCTGGTGTTCGGCAGTGCCGCCGCGCGTGCCGAGGCCGATGCGGCGATCATGGCGACGCTCGACCGGCCGCGCGACCCCGACCGGCTGCGCAGCGAGGTCGCCGCGATGCGCGCCGATATCGCCAGCGCCAAGCCAGCCAAGGGGGTGTTCGATGTCAAGCTGGCGCCGGGGGGGCTCGTCGATCTCGAATTCGTCGTGCACTTCCTGCAATTGCGCGACCGCCGCGGCTTCGGCCCCGATCTGGCGGCAGCGATCGCGATGATGACCGACGCCGGCACGCTGCCCGCCGGCCTGGCGGCGGCGCACGACCGGCTGACGCGCTTTCTGGTGCTGTTGCGACTGGTGGCGCCGGGCAGCAGCGTGCCGGCCGGTTTCGCGCCGGCGGTAGAAACAATGATCGCCGCCGCGCTGGGTGCGACGAATTTCGCCGCGGTCGCCGATGAATTGGCACTGGCCAAGGCGGCGGTGCGGCTGGCATTCACCACCCTGTTGGCTGCAAAAAGGATCTGAGCATGACTGAACTTGCCATTGGCGATGCCGCCCCCGACCTGACACTGGCCGGCGATACCGGCCCGATCAGCCTTGCCGCCCATGCGGGACGCAAGCTGGCAGTCTATTTCTACCCCAAGGACGACACCCCAGGCTGCACCAACGAAGCCAAGGATTTCAGCGCGCTGGCGGCCGAATTCGTCGCCGCCGATACCGACATCATCGGCATTTCGCGCGATTCGCTGGCAGCGCATGCCAAATTCCGCGCCAAGCATGGCCTCGCGGTCGGGCTGGGCGCCGATGCCGACGGTGCGGTGACGGAAGCCTGGGGCGTCTGGGTCGAAAAGAGCATGTATGGCAAGAAATACATGGGGATAGAGCGGGCGACCTTTCTGGTCGGCCGCGATGGCCGCATCGCCGGCGTGTGGCGCAAGGTTAAGGTCGCGGGCCATGCCGCACAGGTGCTGGCCGCGGCGCAGGCGCTCGACTGAACCGGCGCCGACCGGGGGGGCGGCCGGGCGGATTCGAATCGACTGATACGGCGCCGGGTGCCGATGGTTGCACCGGCCCGGCATTATTTTTTCGTCAAGGGCTCAACTCATCGCTTCGTCGCAACGGCTGACCCCCCATCTGCCGCCGGCGGGTTGCGGCAGGGGGGCGCGGATGGTTGAACAGCCTTGTCGCCACGGTCTGGAACCGCAGCGACACGCGTTGAGTGCAGTGGCGTAAAACGTGATCGCGGCCAGCCCGTCCGGGGCCGGCCATGGTTCGCAACATGACGTAGACGGCGGGGGTTATCACATCGTGGCTGGTTTGAACGTGGCCTTTGACAGGCTGACGCAAAGCCTGACGCGCGCCCTTCCGGAGCATCAATTCACTTGGCACAGAAGCGATGGCCATCCCGGCCGCCGCGATCTGACCATCAAGATTGGGACGCAGGCGCAACTCATGGCAATTGGTTCGGCAGTACTGATCGCGGGGTGGCTGGGTGTTGCCACGACGGCGATGGTATCGGGCGATACCGATGCAGCGCTGGCGGCAAAGCAGGCCGAACTGGCCCGTATGAACACCACCATCCAGGCGATGAAATCCGAAACCGCCGCGCTGAAGGGCGATGTCGCCGCCCGCGCCGAAGCGCTTGAAGCGCGCCAGGCCTTTCTCGCCGCGCTGCTCACCGACAATCGCGACATGGCGCAACTGGCCAAGATGCTGCCGCGCAAGGTTGATGCCGGGCGCAATTCACTGCTGACCGTGCAGGATCTCGTCGGCCCGGCGCTCGGCAAGCGCGGCGGCAAGATGGTTGGCCGCAGCTTCGAAGCGCCACGCGTCGACCTGGCGATGGTCGAACCCTTCGCCAAGCTGGAAAGCCAACAGCTCGCCTTTGTCGACAAGGCCGCCGGCGCCGCCGAAGCCAAGCTGCGCGACACCCAGGCGCTGATCCGCCGCCTCGGCCTCGATCCGTCGCGTTTCGTGCGGTCGAGCGACTGGAACGGCTCGGCGCAGGGCATGGGCGGCCCCTATATCCCGGTCAGCAGCGATGCCGAGCCACGCTTCAAGGACCTGTTCCTCAGCTGGACCAAGCTCAACCATCTGCAGAGCGCGGTGTCGGCGATCCCGGCCTACATGCCGGTCAAGGATTACCGCTACACCTCCAGCTATGGCTATCGCTACGATCCGTTCAACGGCGGCAGCGCGATGCACGCCGGCGTCGACATGGCGGGCAGCCAGGGCGAACCCATCTATGCCTCGGCCAGCGGTACCGTGCTGCAGGCAGGTCGGGCCAACGGCTATGGCAATCTCGTCGAGCTCAGCCATGGCAAGGGCATCGACACGCGCTACGGCCACCTGTCGCGCATCCTCGTCTCGCCGGGCCAGCGCGTCCGCCAGGGCCAGATCATCGGCCGCATGGGTTCGACCGGGCGGTCGACCGGCACCCATCTCCATTTCGAAGTCCGCGTCGATGGCCGCGCCGTCAATCCGCGGCCCTTCCTCGATGCCTCGGCCTATGTGCTGGCGGCGCAGAGCGGCGCCAAGTCGGATGATTCGCAGGATTTCGGCCCCATGCTCGAAGACGATACAGTCACCGCCGCAGTCGTCGTCGGCGGCATGACCCCGATCCGCAAGCGCGGCTGAACCCGCGATTGCCCCCGACGTTGCGCTGCGCGCCCCGCCGCCCTACATTGTGCCCATGGAAACAGCCCCCCGCCTGATGCCCGCCGCCGCCGCCCGCGTTGCCGTGATCGCGGCGCGCCAAGGCAAGCCCGGGCTCAAGCTGCGCCTCGCCGTCGATGGCGGCGGTTGCGCCGGCTTCCAGTACAAGTTCGGGCTTGAAGCCGAAGCCGCCGCCGATGACCTCGCCGTCGAAACCGATGGTGTTACCATGCTGATAGACCCCGATTCGCTGCCCTTCGTCGCCGGCGCCGAAGTCGATTATGTCGAAAAGATCGGCGCTGCGGCGTTTGAAGTGCGTAACCCCAATGCGGCAAGCGGCTGCGGCTGTGGCTCGAGCTTTTCGGTTTAAGGGCCTCCGGCGGGCAGGGGCTGAGCCCCTGCACCCAGATCAGCTGCAGCCCTCGACGTATTCGACCGCCGGATATCGACCGATATGGAAGCAGTTAACAACACGATTTTCCGTTTCGAATACGTAACCGACATCCTTGGTCAGTTTGCCCGTAAGATAGTGGCCATCAGTATAGTAAGGCGGTTCTGTGCGTGCCTGCGGGAAAGCCGCGCGGACTTGCTTCTCGGTCGATCCTACCCCTACCCCCGCATCAATACGGCACGACCATGGTTTACGTCGACGCGCACCAGCATACCGTTCACAAACATGACTCCGACGCCATCTTTCTGCGTATCTGCGTAACCGCATGTGCTTTCATCGCCATAATCGACGACCAGCTTTCTACCCAAAACTTGCTCCGCCTCCTCTGGCGTCATGCCTAGGCGAAGCGGCGGTAACCCATCGGGCGACAACTCCGAGGGCGGTGCGGCTGCGACGAGGGTCAAGCCGACAAGCACTGTTGCAAAGATCGACGTAAGCGATTTCAAGCTGCAACTCCTGCTGGAACGCCATCATGCCAGAATGACGATTTCGCCATAAGCAGCCAGCGCCTTGTCGGCGGTGACCAACCGCAGCGGCTCGGCCAGCGCCTGCGCGACGAGCATGCGGTCGAAGGGGTCGTCATGGTGACGCGGTAGGCTGTCGACCATCGCCGCATGGTCGGCGGAGATGGACAAAAGCTGGAATCCGGCGCGGCTGAATTCGCCCATGGCTTCGGTGCCTGACATTGGAAAACAGGCATTGGCGCGCGTGCCGTGCAGCGCGTGCTTGATGGCAATTTCCCAGATACTCGCGGCGCTGACCCATATCTCATCAGCTTCGATCAGCAGCTTCTGGGTCGATGCCGCCAACCGTTCGTTCTCGAACGTTGCCCAGATCGCGATATGGGTGTCGAGCAGCAGCCTCACTCGTCAACGCCGAAGAGGCGGGCGACCTCGGCATCGAGTTCGGGGTCGAGCTCACCGATAATATAACGGCCATTGGCGAGACCCAATCGAATGCGCGGCTTTTCCGTTTCGATGGCGACCAAGCGTGCCGCCGGCTTGCCGTTGCGCGCAATAATGATTTCCTTTTCGCTGCCGGATTCGACAGCGTCGACCAGCTTCGACAGTGTCGTCTTGGCTTCGAGCATGTTGACAATGGTCATTGCCACCTCCTTGACCAACCTTAGCTAACATAAAACTAATCGGGGGTGAAGGGGGCACCGCCCTCTTCCCGCCGGCGGCATCTTTGGGCACAACGCCGAAATGAAGATCGCCAGTTTCAATATCAACGGCACCAATGCCCGCCTGCCGCGGCTGCTCGAATGGCTTGACCAGTGCAAGCCCGATGTCGCCTGCCTGCAGGAAATCAAGACGATGACCGAGAATTTCCCGGTCGAGACGCTGCGCGAGGCGGGCTACCACTGCCTCGTCCATGGCCAGAAGGGCTTCAACGGCGTCGCCATCCTCAGCCGCGAGCCGGCGGTGGAGACGCAGCGCGGCCTGCCGGGGGATGATAGCGACGAGCAGTCACGCTATCTCGAAGCCGATGTCGGCGGGGTGCGCGTTGCCAGCATCTATCTGCCCAACGGCAACCCGCAACCCGGCCCCAAGTTCGATTACAAGCTGGCATGGATGGCGCGCTTGCACGCGCATGCGCAAACCCTGCTCACCGGCGGTGGCGCCGTAGTGCTGGCGGGCGATTACAATGTCATCCCCAATGACGATGATGTCTGGCGCCCCGAGGCGATGGCCGATGACGCGCTGATGCAACCCGAATCGCGCGCTGCCTATCGCGCGCTGTTGTGGCAGGGCTGGACCGATGCCATCCGCGCCGTCCACCCCGGCGGCCATGTCTGGACCTATTGGGATTATCAGGCCGGCGCGTGGGCGCGCAACCACGGCTTTCGCATCGACCATCTGCTGCTGTCGCCGGCGGCGGCCGACCGGTTGGTCGATGCCGGCGTCGATACCGCCGTGCGCGGCGCCGAAAAGGCCAGCGACCATGCGCCGGTCTGGGTGACGCTGCGCTAGAGCGGCCAGCGATATTCCCACAGTCCGGTGGGTTCGTCCTTGTAGCGCGCGACGGCGTAATGGCGGAATTGGCAGCGCGCCGCCACCGTCACCGATGCGGCGTTGTCGGGGTGGATCATCGCGGCGACGCGGCGGTGGTTCGGCGCCAGTTGCCCCGCGCCCCAGCCGAGCGCGGCACGCACTGCTTCGCTGGCGAAACCCTTGCCCTGTGCCGCCGGCGCGAGGCACCAGCCGATTTCGGGGTCGCCGCCAAAGCCATCGAGTCCGGCGCGGCGCCCCTCCAGAAAGCCGACATCGCCGAGATAGGCGCCGCTGGCCCGGTCGCGCACCGCCCAGAAACCGAAACCCATCACCGCCCAGCAGCCGGCATAGCGCAGCAACCGCCCCCAGCTTTCCTCTTCGCTGTTGGGCTGGCCGCCGATGAAGCGCACCACCTGCGGGTCGGCCCAGAGCGCCACCAGATCGGCAAAATCGCTGCGCTGGTGCGGGGTCATGACCAGGCGGTCGGTGGTGAGGATGCGCGGATCGGCCATGGCGGCAAAGCATAGATACGCCCGCGGCTTCATGCTAGCGCGAAGCCGATGATCCGTCTCGCCCGCCCCGAAGACCTGCCCGCCGTGGCGCTCGTCGAAGCATCGGCAGCGACAGTCTTTACCGACACGCACATGGCCTTCGCCGCCAACGACCCGCCCAATGATCCCGCCGATCTGTTGGCAGCGATCGCCACCGATCTGATGTGGGTAGCGACCGATGGGAATGTCATCGCCGGCTTTGTCTTCGCCGAACCCTGCGCCACCGGGCTCTATGTCCGCGAATTGTCGGTGGCGGCGCCGTTCCAGCAGCGCGGCCATGGCGCCGCGTTGATGGCCACCGGCATCGCGGCGGCACGCGCGCGCGGCGCGGCGAGCCTGCTGCTCACCACCGATCGCACGCTCGCTTGGAACGCGCCCTTTTATCGCCGCCTCGGCTTTGTGATTGTCGAAGGCGATGCCATCCCGGCCGAGGCGCAGCGTCGGCTGGAACGCCAGATCGCTGCCGGTTTCGATCCCGAGCAGCGCTGTGCGATGGTGATGGCGCTATGACCGATCTTGCAGTGCTCGCCGACTGGCTGCCGAAGCATGGCCTGGCACTGGTGCCAGGGTCGGGCCTCACCCGCCTGTCGGGGGGCATCGCCAACCGCAATGATCGCATCGAACTGGCTAGTGGCCCCGCCGTGCTGCGCCGCCCGCCGCCGGGGGTGCTCGCCGCCGGGGCCAACGACATGGCGCGCGAATGGC